>CAYTJA010000412.1:0-1960 GCA_964437835.1 uncultured Spirochaetales bacterium | reverse complement strand
CACCTCGCCGGCATGGGAGACCGTCCGCGAAGAAATCCGCCAAGCGACGCTTTCGGTCGTCGGTACGCGGCACCAGGCCGGCTGACGTCTCGGCGCGACCGGTCGCGCAGCGGCCGTAGCTGGGTAGGACGGCGGCCGCACGAGCGGACCGATCCGGCGGAGCCTTGGAGGCTCCCGCGCCGGGCGTTCCGGATGCGGCAGCTCAGTACGACAGCCTGCTCGATCCGACGCGCCGGCCGTGAACGGCCGGGCCGCACCCGTTCCAATCTCCGCTCGCCTTCGGCTCGCCGCGCGCGGCTTCGCCGCTTTCCCTCAGGGACAAGGGATGCTGCCGGCGCAGGCCGTCAGCCACCGAGGGCGAGAGCGCGTTGTCGATCAGGAATTTCAACGGCCCGACAGCGGGAGCTCGCGCTCACGGACCGCTTCGGCCGCGAAACGAAGCGCCTCATGGACATCCTCTGCTTCGAGATCCGGATACGCCTCGAGAATCTGCCCCGGTGTCAACCCATCGGCGACCATCCCCACGACGGTCGCGACCGGTATCCGGAGGCTCCGGATGCAGGGGACCCCCCCCATCTGGTCGTGGTTCACGGTGATCCGCGTGAACTTCACCTTCTCCCCTCCGAGTCAGCGTCGTCTGATACCGTAGCGCGCTCAGCGCGCTCCCGAAGCGCTGCGGCGCTCGAAGGCCGCGGCGTCGACGAGCCCGACCTGCTCGAGCAGCGCCGCGCGGTGCTCGTGCAGCAGGGCGGCGTCGCGCTCGGTGTCGAGCCAGCGCGAGAGCTGGTCGAAGGCGTCGTACCAGAAGCCCGACTCGGCATACCGGTGGGCGGCGCGCGCCGGCGCGGCGGAGAGCCGTTCGCTCTGCTCGGGTCCAGACGGCGTGTAGCGGATCGCGGCTCCCGAGACGACGTCCTGCGAGCGGCGCTCGGGATCGCGCACCAGCGCGACGAACCAGCGGTAGGCCACGCCGGGCGCGAGGCGCACGCCGTGCTCCGCGAGGCTCACGCGGTGCAGGCCGGCTTCGAGCGGTCCGGGGAGCGTCGTCTCGAGCAGCGGGTTCACCGAGTCGGCGTCGCTCACGGTCACCTCGACGGGAAGCGACGTCGCCGCCGGCAGGAACCAGTACAGGTTCGGGGATTCCTGCGCGCTCGAGCCGACGTGCTCGGGGCCGAGCGCCTCGGGAATCGGAGCCTCTGCGCCGAGGCTGCGGGCGGCGCTCGCGATTCGCACGGAGGGCCCGTCGGCGAGAGCGCCCGGTGCGTAGAGCGGAGGCTCGCTCGGGAGCAGAGCCGCGATCTCGATGGGGCGAAGCGGCTCGGGCGGGCTCTCCGCGGTGAGCTCGGGTTGCGGCGAGCGCGGCGCGACGGCGGAGCGCTTCGCGACCGCAGTCGGTGTCGGAGCCGGCGGCAGCTCGGAGAGCGCGGCCGGTGCCGGCAGCTTCGGCGGCGCCTCGCGCACCGCCAGCATCGGCGCGGGCGCGGCCTTCAGCGGCCGGGGCTCCTCGGCGACCGCGAGCGCCTCGGGGTGCGCCGCCGCGACGCCGGCCTCGGGAGCGACGCGCTCGACCTCCGCGAGGGGTGGTGTCGGCGCGGTGTGCATAACGTCTGCGCTCCGCCAGAGAAGGACGCTCGCCGTAACCGCGAGCGCCAGCACGGCAGCCGCGGCGAGCAGCGGGCGCCGGAGCGGGAGGACGAGGGCGGCGCCGAACCACCCGCGCGCGCTCCTCCCCGACGCAGCAGGTGCAAGCGCGGAGAAATCGAAGTTCCGCACGACCGCGAGCTCGGTTCGGCAGGGGGCGCAGCCCGCGAGATGCGCTTCCAGCCCGGCGCGCTCCTCGGAGGTGAGCTGCGCGGGAGAGGCGACGAGCGAGACGAGCTGCGCTTCGGACAGGTGCGCCGCTGCGCAGGCGCCTTCGCGGGCCAGGGACTCCTTCAGGGCTGCGAAGCGGGCGACCTCG
>CAYTJA010000411.1:0-19387 GCA_964437835.1 uncultured Spirochaetales bacterium | reverse complement strand
GGCTGCTGCCCGGGGACAACGTCAACGCGCTCGCAATGAGCCCCTGCCTGGTGCCGATCGCAGTCGATTCCGACTTCGATGGCATCGACAACGCCTGCGACAACTGCACGGCGGTGGCGAACCCGACCCAGTTCGACGGCGATGTGGATGGCTACGGCAACCTCTGCGATGCCGACTACAACAACTCGGGCCTCACGACGATCGCGGACTTCGTGATCTTTGTATCGACGTTCCCATTCGCTCTCGGAACGCCTCCCTATCGCCCGGACGTCGATTTCAACGAGAGCGGAGTCATCAATATCGCGGATTTCGCCTTCTTCAGGCGCCGGTTCGCGCTGGGAGCTCCAGGCCCTTCGGGTCTCGCCTGCGCCGGCGTGGTGCCCTGCACCCACTGACGCGAGGCAGAGCGAATCATCGAGCGCTTCGCACTGGAGCGAGTGCGCAAGCGACGCCGCACAGCGAGCGGCGGGGGGAGGGCCACGATTACGCCGGGCCGCCGCGCTCGGTCACGGAATCAGCCGTTCGACACTCTCGGCGATATGCGAGCCCGGCAGCGCCGCGCCGAGCACGCGCCAGATCGCCGCCATTTTTTCGACCGGCTGCGGCTCGAAGAGCAGACCCTCGCAGAAGATCAGCGCAGCGGCGATTGCCGCGGCAGCCGACAGCGCGTGTGCGATCCGGCGCAGGTCCGGGGCGAGCTGGTCGCAGGCCTGCGCGAGGAACACGCAGCCGGCCGGCAGCAGCGGCAGCAGGTAGGAGCCCTTGACCGCGACGACCGACGGCGCCCAGGCCGTGAAGGCGACGAACATCGCGAGCCCTACGCCCCAGAGCGCGACGAGCGGAGCCGTCTCGCTGCGCAGCCGCGTGCCGAGCGCCGCACGCGCGGCGCGCAGCAGTCCGAAGAGCGCAAGGGCCGTCGGAGCGAGGCCGAGCGCGACCAGCAGCGGGCCGGCCCAGACGCCGTCGCGGTGATAGGGCGTCGGAATCCGGTGTGCGAACGCGTCGTACCAGGTCGAGGCGAGCGCCAGGCCCCAGACGTTCGTCATCGCGGGGTTGCGGCGCAGCTCCGATCGGTCCTCGCCCGCGACGTGGTAGATCGAGGGCCGGCGCAGCGCGTCCGGGTCGATCCAGAGATAGTCGACCGCTCGGCGCGGGCGCAGCACGTTTCTCGCCTCCTGGCTCGAGGTCGGCTCGTGCTCGCGCAGGATCGGAAACAGCGTGCCGGTGAGCAGCCAGTTGCGGGCGTAGATCGGGCCGGCGAGCGCTACGCCGATCGCGCCGGCGCAGGCCGCGGCGCGCAGCCGGCGCCGCGTCCAGCCGCCGCGCAGGAAGGGCACCAGGCAGGCCAGCGCGGCGAAGGCTCCGGTGTACTTCGTGGCCAGTGCGAGCGCGGCGAAGAGCGCCGCGGCTGCGGCACTGCGCGCGCGCTCGGGGTTCCGCTGCAGCGATGTCAGCGGCCACAGCGCGGCCGCGGCGAAGCCCGTAGCCACGGCCTCGTTGCCGAGCATCATCGCGGCCAGCTGCTGCGCGGGCAGGAACAGCGCGACCGCCGCCGCAACCCAGGCCGAGCCGAAGCTCGTGCCGAGCCTGCGGCACAGCGCGAAGAGCAGCGCGCCCGTCGCGAGCGCCGCGATCGTGCCCGGCAGCCGCAGCCCGAGCATCACTGCGCGCGGACCCTGCGCCTCGAAGAGCGGCCACAGCCGCGACGCGGCGAAGTACCAGAGCGGCGGGTGGAAGGTCGACCAACCCTCCAACGGGTGCGGCCAGCGCTGCTCGAGCCAGAGCGTCAGCGCATAGCCCGCGTGCGCGGGATCGTCGTAACCCGTCAGCGCGGGTACCTGCCAGAGGTTCCAGCCGTACTGGAGCGCCGCGAGCGCGAAGAGCGCGAGCAGCGCCGCGCGCTGCCGCGTTGCGAGCGGCGCCGGCTCAGCGCAGGAAGGTTGTGATCCCGAGGTGAATGAGATGGGCGTTGATTCCGCTGTTCGGCCGGCGCGAGCCGGCGTTCGAGATGTGGTGATAACGGTAGCCGGCGGAGAGCGCGCTGTTCGGGAGCCACAGCCAATGTGCGCCGGCGCCGGCCTGGAGCAGGAAGTTGAAGCCGTCGCGCTGGGAGTGGAGGTCGAAGTCGATGCCCGCGAGGCCGGCGCTGCCTTCGATGAAGGGAACGATGCCGCGCTCGCTCACTGCCAGCAGCTGATAGCGGAGCAGCAGGCCGAAGCCGCCGCCGAAGCCTTCTCGCGGCTCGCGGTTCCACCAGAACTGACCCTCGCCGAACAGCGCGAAGCTGCCGCGGTACCAGTGGTCGCGGCCCCAGAGCTCGGAGATCCCGATCCCGAGGCTCGGGGCGACGAGTACTAGCCGCAGCTCCTCGTTCTCGGTGTCCTCGGACGAGAATGGATCGCCGAAGCCCCAGGCGTGCCCGCCCGTGAGCCCGAGCTGGAGCGCGCCAGATGCGAATGCGTCGGCCTCGCCCGCGGCGGCAGCTTCCTCGGCGCGCGCCGCGCCGGCTGCGAGGGCCGCAGCCCCGAGCAGGGCCGTCATGAGCTTCCGGGCTGCAATGGAAATCGGGTGGCCTCCGCGGGGGGGAGGGCGGCGCCAGCATGGCCCAGCCGCTCGCGCGCCGCGAGCCGCGCGCGAGGTAGACTGCGCGCGTTCCAGACAGCAAAGGAGGCGCGCGATGGCAACCGGCACGGCACTTGGACTCACTGGACGCGACAGCGCGGACACCGGCGCGGATCCCTTCGAGCTCTTCGACCGCTCGACCGGCTCCGACTCCTGCCGTTCCCCGTATCCCGAATTCGCGGCGGCGCGCCGGCGCGGCGCGGTGCTGAAGCTCGACCCCTCCGCGCGAGCGCTCGGCGACCTCCAGAGCATGATGACGGGCGATCGCGAGCAGTACGCCGCGTACAGCCACGAGGCGGTTTCGCAGGTGCTGCGCGACGGCAAGCACTTCTCGTCGGGGATGTACAAGGACTCGATCGGCGTCGTGATGGGCCCGACGATCCTGGTGATGGACGAGCCCGAGCACGGCCGCTATCGCGGGTTGATCCAGATGGCCTTCACGAAGAAGGAGATCGACTATTGGGAGACCGCGCTGGTGCGGCCGATCGTGAACGGCCTCGTCGACCGCTTCGCCGACCGCGGCCGTGCCGAGCTGGTGCGCGAGCTGACCTTCCCGTTCCCCGTGCACGTGATCGCCGGCATGCTGGGGCTCCCGGCCGAAGACCTGCCGCGCTTCCATCGCTGGGCCGTCGAGCTGATCAGCGTCGGCTTCGACCCAGCGACGGGCATCGCGGCGTCGCGCGCGCTCGCGGACTACCTGACGCCGCGCATCGAGGCCCGCCGCCGGGATCCCGGCCGGGATCTGATCAGCGTGCTCGCGCAGGCCGAGCTCGACGGCGATCGGCTCGACGACGAGCACATCCTCGGCTTCCTGCGCCTGCTGCTCCCGGCCGGTGCAGAGACGACCTATCGCTCATCGAGCAATCTGCTCTTCGGCCTGCTGACCTGGCCCGATCAGCTCGAGCGGCTGCGGGCCGATCGCTCGCTGATGGACGCCGCGATCGAGGAGGGCCTGCGCTGGGAGGCGCCGCTGACCGGCATCACGCGGCTGTGCAGCGAGGCGACTTCCGTCTGCGGCACCGAGATCCCGGCCGGCGCGCTGGTGCACGTGGAGCTCGGCTCCGCGAACCACGACGAGACGCGCTTCGAGAACGCCGAAGACTTCGACATCGCCCGCCCGCAGCGCCAGCACATGGCCTTCGCGTTCGGGCCGCACCGCTGCCTCGGCATGCACCTCGCGCGCATGGAGACGCAGGTTGCGCTCGAAGTGCTGATGGATCGGCTGCCCGGACTGCGCCTCGATCCGGAGGCAAAGGACGTCCACATCACGGGACGCGGCTTCCGCGCGCCGCGGAGCCTCCCGGTGCTATTCGACCGCTGATGCTGCAGAAGCTCCTGCGCGGGTTGGTCCAGCTCGGCTGGCCGATGCGCTTCCTGAACCCCGTGCTGGGCGTCTGGAATCCCTTCCACCCGGATCGCCGCCGCGACCCGTACCCGAGCCTGCGCGAACAGCGCGAGCGCGCCCCGGTGTATTTCAGCCGGCCGCTGCGCATGTGGGTGCTGACGCGCCACGCCGACGTCCAGCGCGTGCTGCGCGATCCGAGCTTCTCGGTTGCGCGCCGCACCGGGCTGCAGCCCTTCGAGTGGATGATGCGCGGGCGGCATCCGGATTTTGTCGAGATGGCGCGCACGAACCTGCTGATGCTCGATCCGCCCGACCACACGCGGATCCGCGGCCTCGTGAGCAAGGCCTTCACCGCGCGCGCGGTCGAGCGACTGCGCCCGCGCATCGAAGTTCTCGTCGACGAGCTGCTCGAGCGCGCTGCACAGCTGGGCGAGATCGATGCGATCGCGGACTTCGCCGGGCCGCTGCCGGTGCGCGTGATCGCGGATCTGCTCGGCGTGCCGCTCGAAGACCGCGCGCACTTCGTGCGCTGGTCACACGACCTGACCGCGCTGCTGGATCCCTTCTCGGGCGACCTCCGCCAGGCCGAACGCTCGTACCTCGCGTTGGCCGACACCTTCCGCGGGCTCTTCGCGGCGCGCCGCCGCGAGCCGCGCGAAGACCTGATCAGCGCGTTGCTCGCGGCCGAGGAAGCGGGCCACACGCTCAGCGAGTCCGAGATCCTCTCCGTCTGCTCGCTGATCCTGACCGCCGGGCACGAGACGACCACGCATCTGCTCGGCAACGCGATCGCGGCGCTGCTGCGGTACCCGGACCAGCGCAAGCGCTTCTGCGACGATCCGGGTCTCGCCCGCAGTGCGGTCGAGGAGTTCCTGCGCTTCGACAGCCCGGTGCAGCTCAGCGATCGCGTGACGACGCAGGCGATCGAGATCGGCGGCCGGCGGATCGAAGCCGGCCGGGTCGTGATCTGCCACATCGCGGCTGCGAACCGCGACCCCGCCGTATTCGCGGATCCGGAGCGCCTGGACCTCGGCCGCGTTGAGAATCCGCATCTCGCGTTCAGCCACGGTCAGCACTTCTGCCTCGGGGCGCAGCTCGCGCGCGCCGAGGCGCAGATCGCCCTCTCGCGCTTCGTGCAGCGCTTCCCGCGCTTCGATGGCGATCCGGAGCGGGGCCTGCGGAGTCACCTGGTGACGCTGCGCGGCTTCCGGTCGCTGCCGCTCGACCTCAGGACTTGAGGCCGACCCGCGGGGCAGCAGCGCGCCGGTCCCGGAGGGATTCGAATTCGCGCGGGGCGCGGGCGTCGTAGACTGGTCGCAGGTCGCCGTATGCCGAAGCTCCGCCCGCAGCTCCGATTCTCTCGCCTCGCGATGTCCGCGCTGCTGGCGCTCGCGCTGCAGGGACCTGCGCGCGCCGATCGCGATTTCTTCTCGCGCGATCCGCTGAGCGACCAGATCGACATCGTCGTGATCGACCGCGAGGTGATCGCGATCGACGCCCGCGGTGGCGCCGAGCGCAGCATCGAGCTGCACCTGCGCGAAGAGGTCGGCTTCCGCGGTGCGCGCGGCATCGTCGCCGCCGCGCTGACCTCCGAGCGCGTGCTGCTCTTCGCGGCGAACCGCGGTTGGCTCGAGCTGCGCTGGCAGAATGGCGAGCTGGCGCCGGACCGCGTACTGCTGGGCGAGCGCGTCGCCCTGCTCGCGACGTCGATGCGCGTGATCGGTTTCAATGCCGAATCCGGTATCGCGATCGAAGAGCGCGTCAGCCCGCGCGAGCCGGTGCTCGACCTCGCGATCGGTGCGAACGCCGGCGCCGCACTCACGAGCCGCCGCCTGCTCGGGCTCTCGCTGAATGGGAGCCGCCTGATCGAGGAGAAAATCCGCCTGAACGAGCCGGTGGAGTCGCTCGATGCGGGTGCGAACATCATCACCGCGACGACTCCCCGCCGGCTCCTGATCTTCCGCGCAACCGGCTCGAGCTGGGAAGAGCGCCCGCGCCGCCTGCGCTAGCGGGAACGCGCGGGGACGGAGCTTACGATCTGCAGATCGTAAGCTCCGTCCCCGCTCTCATCCCCGCTCTCACCAGCCCAGGGCGGCGCTGATTGCGTCGTGGATCCAGTTCTGCTCGTGCAGGCCGTGGAAGGCCTCCGCGCCCGGGCCGCGCGCGAAGACCGCGACGTCCTCGCCGCCGTGGCTCTCCTGCTCGAGCGGCACCAGGAACTCCTGGTGATAGTCAGGCTGCGCGGGGTCGACGCCGTCCCGGGCGCGGCGTCCTGCACCGACATGCTTTGGGCCATTCGCGTAGGCCAGCGTCGTGTAGGGCTGGTCGCTCAGGTCGCGCTCGGGAAGCGCTGCGCGTTCTCCGCGCTCGTCCAGCGTCGCGACCCAGCCGAGGATCGGATTTCCGCGCGCGGGATGCCCGCCGAGCGTCAGCGTGTGGCTGTGGTCGGCCGTGACGACGATCAGCGTCTGCTCGGGATCCGTGCGCTCCGCGGCCACCCGCACCGCATCCGAGAGCGCGACCGTCTCCGAGAGCGCGCGGAACGCGTTCGCGTCGTGGTGGGCGTGATCGATGCGCCCGCCCTCGACCATCAGCAGATAGCCCTCCTCGCGGGCCTCGAGCAGCTCGATCGCGAAGCCGGTCATCTCGGCCAGCGAGGGCTCGCCGCCGGTGTCGCTCGCGCGGTCGTGCTCGAAGTGCATGTGCGAACGCTCGAAGAGTCCGAGCACGCGGGGCTTCTGCGCCGGATCCAGCGCGAGCAGCTGCTCGCGGTTCCACACGAAGACGCCGCCGGGCCGGCTGGCCACCCACTCCCGCGCGAGGTTGCGGCCGTCGTCGCGCTCGCCGCGGCTGCCAGGCTGTTCCGGGTCCGCTTCGCCCTTCGGCCAGAAGCGCTCGCGCCCGCCGCCCAGCGCGAGTTCCGGCCCGTCGCCGCCGCGGAATTCGATCAGCTGGCGCGCGATGTCCGGAAAGCCCTCGCGGCGGGCCGCCTCGGGCAGCATGCCGTCGTGCTCCCAATCGCGATCGGGTGCATGTGCATAACACGCAGCCGGGGTCGCGTGCGTGAGCCGCGTCGTGGTGACGAACCCGGTCGCGAGCCCGCGCTGCTCGGCGCGCTCGAAGAGCGTCGGCAGGAAGTGCGCGCGCGCAGCGCTGGCGTCCCCGCGCAGCACCTCGGGGCCGATCGAGACCACTCCCGCGCGCGTCTTCACGCCGGTCACGATCGCGGTCATCGTGCCGGCCGAATCCGGTACCTGCGCGTCGCTGTTGTAGGTCTTGACCAGCGCCGTGTAGGGGAAGCGCTCGAAGGAGAGCTGATTCTCTTCGCCGCTCTCGCCGCGCTGCTGGCCCTCGAAGATCCGCGCGGCCGTCAGCGTCGCGATACCCATCCCATCGCCGATGAACAGGATCACGTTGCGCGCGCGCGGCGGGCCGCCGAGCCAGTACGGCAGGCCGGCGCCGGTGCCCGCGCAGGCCGTTCCGGCCGCGATCAGGCCCAGCGCGATCCACGCGTGCGAGACGCTCCCATCCCCCTGCTTCGATCGCATCGCTCCCCCCATCTTGATCAGCCGCGCGCGGCCGCGCCGCCGTGCGCTCACTTCGCCGCGCAGACGCCCTGCCGCTCGAGTTCCCGCTGCGCCTCCCCCGCCCAGTTGCGCTGCGCCTTCGGATTGGCCGGGCTCGGGTGAAGAATTCGCGCGACGCGCAGGTCGAAGCCGGCCAGTGCCGCCTGGGCGCGCTCCTCGGCGAAGTGGCCTACGCCCACGATCCAGCGCGGTTCGAGCAGCTCGACGCTGCGGCGCAGATGCCGGTCGCAGGCCTCGAAGAGCCGCTCGCGCTCGCCTGCGGAGAGCTTGTCCGGCGTGCGGTTGCGTCCCGAGGCCTCCAGGAACACGAGCGGGCAGTAGTTGGTGACGAAATGCCGAGCGAAGAAGGCCTCCGCATTTCCGAAACGAGCGCGCACCGCGCCCCAGACGCGGCTGCCGCTGACCTCGCTGCGGCGGCAGCCGAAGCCCTCGATCGGCCGCTTCGGGTGCTCCCGCTCCGGCTTCCCGACGCGCCCCCCGAGCCCGAGGAAATCACGCACCTGCTGCACGTCGCCGAAGGGCACGCCGGTCTGCGCCATGCCGAAGGGCCCCGGATTCATGCCCAGGAAGAGCACGCGCTTGCGCGACGCGCCGAAGCGCTCGACGTAGCGCTCGTGCACCGCGCGCGCGTAGACCAGCGGGTTGTAGACCAGTCGGGTCGGTGCTCGGAAGCGCAGCGGGGCAAGATCCCTGCACAAGCGCCGGGCACTGCTGTTGAGCTCCTTGGCGAGCGCCCGAGACACCCCTCACCGATAGCACTGTGACAACCCTCATCGATAGCAGATGGGGAGCGCGCTCCGGGAGCGGGGGCCAGACGACCCGCCTGCGTGAGCCCGCTAAGCTCCCCCGGCGGGGGGATCCTGGTTGAGCGCCGATTTGCGCGTCGAGCTCTCCGCGGTGTGCTTCTCGCGCGGCCGGAGCGAGATCTTCCGCGATCTCTCCTGTGGCTTTCCGCGCGGCGAGATCAGCGTCGTGCTCGGAGGCAGCGGCTCCGGCAAGAGCACGCTGCTGCGCCTGATCGGCGGGCTTTCGCGGCCCGACTCGGGCCGCATCTCGGTCGCGGGGCACGAGCTCACGGCGCTCTCCGAATCCGGCCTGTTTGCGGTGCGCGACAAGCTGGGGATGCTGTTCCAGCACGGCGCGCTGCTGGACTCGCTCTCGCTCTTCGACAACGTCGCGCTGCCGCTGCGCGAGCACTCGCAGCTCTCCGAGCCAGAGATCGACCGGGAGGTGCGCCGGCGCCTCGCCTCGGTCGGGCTCGAGGGCTCGGAGGCGCTGCGGCCCGGCCAGCTCTCGGGCGGCATGAGCCGGCGCGCGGGCCTCGCGCGCGCGATCGTGACCGACCCGGAGATCCTGCTCTGCGACGAGCCGATGTCGGGTCTCGATCCGCTGAACGTGCGGCGCGTCGAGAGCCTGCTGCTGCGCATGAACCAAGAGCTCGGGCTCACGCTGATCGTGACGTCGCACCACATTCCGTCCGCGCTGCGCATGGCGCATCGGCTCGTCTTCCTCGATGGCGGCCGCGCGCTCGCGGGCACGCGTGCGGAGATGCTCGCGCTGCGCGACACGAAGTTCCGCGAGTTCCTGACCGCCGAGCTAGGTGACGCGCTCGAAGCGCTCGGCGGCGGCGGCGCGCCCGGGGTTTCGGCCGCTGCCTCGCGCGCGGCCTCCGGGGCGGGGGCCTGACGTGGCGGCGCTGCAGGGATCGGGCGTCGCGCGCCTCGGGCTGCGCAGCCTCGAGGCGGCCGAAGAGCTCGGCCAGCTGGCGCGCTTCGCGGCCGCGGTCGTGCGCGCACTGCTGCTGCCACCGCTGCGCCTGCGCCGCGGCATCGACGAAGTCTTCGACGCCGGCGTGCTCTCGCTGATCATCGTCTGCCTCTCGGGCCTGACGGTCGGCGCGGTGCTGGGCCTCCAGGGCTATCACACGCTCACGACCTTCGGCGCCGAAGCCCAGCTCGGCGCGGTCGTCGGGCACAGCCTGATCCGCGAGCTCGGGCCGGTATTGACCGCGCTGCTCGTGACCGGTCGGGCGGGCTCGGCGATGGCCGCGGAGATCGCGTCGATGGTGCAGACCGACCAGCTCGACGGCCTGCGCATGATGTCGATCGACCCGATCGATTTCGTGATCGCGCCCAAGGCGCTCGCAATGCTCGTGGTGATGCCGCTGCTCTCGGGGCTCTTCATCGCCTTCGCGGTCTTCGGCGGCTATGCGGTCGGCGTCGAGCTGCTGGGCGTCGACGGTGGCACCTACCTCTCGAGCCTGGAGTCGTCGATCGACTTCGAGAACCACGTCGCCCAGAGCCTGGTCAAATCGGTGGTCTTCGGCGCCCTCGTCGGCCTGATCGCAACCTTTCGCGGCTACAGCGCGGAGCCGACGTCCGCCGGCGTGAGCCGGGCGACCACGAGCACCGTCGTGATAGGCTCGGTCTCGATCCTGATCTGCGACTACATCATCACGGCGATCTGGGGGGTGGGATGAACGCGCAGCTGCGGCAGCCGGAGGAATGTTAGTCGATGCAAGTGTCTCCGATCCGGGACCTGGCCGTGGGCTGTTTCGTGCTCGCGGGGCTCGCTGCGCTGGCCTGGCTCTCGCTGCAGGTCGGCGGCCTCTCCTATGAGGGCCGCGGCGGCCTCAGCCTGATCGCGAGCTTCGACGGGGTCGGCGGGCTCAAGCCCCGCGCGCCGGTCTCGATCTCGGGCGTGCGCGTCGGCCAGGTGGTCTCGATCGAGCTCGATGCCTCGCTGCGCGCGCGCGTCGCGCTCGACGTCGACGCCGGGCTCGCGCTGCCGGTCGACAGCTCGGCCGCGATCCTGACCGAGGGCCTGCTCGGCGACCAGTTCATCTCGCTCGCACCGGGCGCCGAGGAAGAGCTGCTGAACTCGGGCGACGAGATCCAGTTCACCGAGAGCGCGCTCTCGATCGAGCGCCTGATCGGAAAGTTCGTCAACGACGCCGGACTCGGAGACGACGAGGACGCCGGCCAGGCGAAGCAGACCCCCTGATGCGGCGGCGCGCAGCGTCATGCCTCGCGGCGGGCCTCGCGCTGCCGATTCTCGTCCAGCCCCTGGCCGCCGCGCGGGCGCTCGCGCAGCAGCCCGACGCGGGCTCCGAGGTCGCGCCGGGCACCGCAGCGGCGGAACGCGTACCGGCCTCCGACTCCTGGGTCGACGTCTACGATCCCTGGGAGGGCATGAACCGGGAGATCTTCTGGTTCAACGAGCAAGTCGACGGCTATCTGCTCGAGCCCGTAGCGGAGGGCTGGGACTTCTGCGTACCGGATCCCGCGGAGCGCGCGCTAGTGCGTTTCTTCGACCATCTGCGCTTCCCGATCGTGTTCGGCAACGAGCTGCTGCAGCTGAAGCCGATCGCGGCTGGCAGCGAGCTCGCGCGCTTCGTCGTGAACAGCACCGTCGGCGTCGCGGGGCTCTTCGATGCGGCCGCGGAGCTCGGACTCGAAAAGCACGACGAGGACTTCGGCCAGACTCTCGGCAGCTGGGGCGTGCCGCCGGGGCCCTATTTCGTGATCCCGTTCTACGGCGCCTCGAGCGTGCGCGACGCCGCGGGCCTCGCCGCCGATACCTTTTCGACGGTCTACCCGTGGTTCGCGCCTTTCTACGTGAGCGTCGCGGTAACGGGTACAGACGTGCTGAACGACCGCTCGCGCGTGCTGCTGCAGATCGCAGAGGAGCGCAGCTCTGCGGTCGATTTCTACGCCTTCGTGCGCAACGCTCACTGGAACAACCGGCGTGCGAAGGTTCTCGACCAGACCGAGAGCCAGGCGCCGGCCGAGACCGACGAGGATCTCTACTACCTGGATGACGAGGAGGAGACGGCGGAATGAGCGGAAGGAATCGGGCGCTGTACTTCCTCGCGGCCGGAGTCGCGGCGCTGCTCGCGGGCGCCGGAGCCTCCCGGCCTGGCACGGCCGAGACGGCGGTCGCGTCCGCGGCCACGCCGCGCGTCGTCGTCGAGCAGACGGTCGCGCAGGTGATCGAGGTGCTGAACCAGAAACAGCTGCTGACCGCGCAGAAGCAGGAGCGCATCCAGGACATCGCCTACGCGCACTTCGACTTCCCGACGATGTCGCGGCTGGTGCTCGCGCGGACCTGGAAGCGCTTCGCGCCGCCGCAGCAGCAGCGCTTTCAAGTCGAGTTCAAGACCTTCCTCGCGAAGCAGTACGGGACGCGCCTGCTCTCCTACGAGCAGGAGCAGGTCGAGCTGCTCGGAGAGCGCGTGGAGCCGCGCGGAGACGTGACGGTGCGCACGCGCATCGTGGGCGGCGACTTCGCGGGCGCGGACGTCGACTATCGGATGCGCAAGGGGAAGGACGGGGAGTGGCGCGCGATCGATGTCGTGATCGAGGGCATCAGCCTGGTCTCGAACTACCGCGACCAGTTCCAGGCGATCGTCGGCAAGCGTGGCCCGGAGGGGCTGCTCGCGGAGCTCGCCAAGAAGAACGCCGAAGCCGAGGCAAAGAGCTGAAACGGGAGACGACATGTGTGGACTGGTAGGGGGTCTGCTGCGACGCACGCTGGAGCCGAAGCGGCTCGACCGCGCCCTCGAGACGCTTCATCACCGCGGCCCCGACGCGGTGGGCAAGTGGGTCGCCCCCGATGGCCGGATGTTTCTCGGCCATACGCGCCTTTCGATCATCGGTCTCGACAATGGCAAGCAGCCGATGTCGGACTCGAGCGGCGACGTTCAGCTGGTCGTCAACGGCGAGTTCTACGGCTACAAGGCGATCCGCGAACGCCTGCGTGCCGAGGGCTGCGTGTTCGAGACCGACTCCGACAGCGAGATCGCGCTGCACCTGTATTTGCGCGAGGGGATGAATCTCGGGCGCCAGCTGCGAGGGGAATTTGCGGCGCTGATCGCGGACCGCCGCAATCGCGCTCTGCTGGCGATTCGCGACCGCTTCGGCATCAAGCCGCTCTTCTACGCCGTACACGAGGGCGACGTGTTCTTCGCGTCCGAGGTGAAGGCGCTGCTCGCCCTCGGAGTTCCGGCCCGTTGGAACCGCGAGGCGGTGTTCCAGGAGGCCTTCCACTTCCGCCCGCACTCGCGCTCCTTGTTCGAGGGGATCTATAGCGTTCCGCCGGGTCACTACGCGATCGCGCAGCACGGCGAAGTCAGCGTCTACCCGTACTGGGATCTGGCATTTCCCACGGCCGCGGAGCTGGCGGCCGACGATCGTTCGGACGCGGAGGTCGTCGCGGGATTTCGAGCCGTTCTCGATGACGCCGTCCGCGAGCGGCTGGTCGCCGACGTCGAGGTCGCCGCCTACCTGAGCGGGGGGATCGACTCTTGCGCGGTCCTCGGCCTCGCCCAGCGGCACATGGATCGGCCGATCCGGGCCTTCACGCTGAGCTTCGACGACGCGCAGTTCGACGAGACCGCGCTCGCCCGCGCGCAGGCCGAGCGCTCCGGCTCGAGCTTCCATCCGATCCCGGTGACCTCGCGCGCGCTCGCGGATGCCTACGCCGACGCGGTCTGGCACGCAGAGACGCCTTTCGTGAACGGCCACGGCGTCGCGAAGTTCCTGCTGAGCCGCGCAGTGCGGGACGCCGGAATCAAGGTGGTGTTCACGGGCGAAGGATCGGACGAGATGCTCGGGGGGTATGCGCCTTTCCGTCGCGACGTCCTGCTCTACAACAGCGCCCGGCAGGACCCGGCCACCGTCAGTCGGCTGCTCGCCGAGCTGCGCGCAGCCAACCAGGCCGTCCCCGCGCTGGTGACGACTGAGGACGCACCCATTCCCGAACTCGACTGCGTCCGGCGCCGGCTCGGCTGGGTCCCCTCCTGGATCCAGACCTTCTCGACGATGGGTCTACGCACGACGGGGCTATTCAGCCAGGAGATGGCTGCGAGCGTCGCGGGCATGAATCCCTACGAGGTCGCGCTGAGCCGCCTCCCGATCGACGAGCGCATCGCGGGACGCGATCCGCTTAACCAGGCGCTCTACCTCTGGGCGCGCATCCACATGCCCAATTTCATCCTCACCTTCCTGAGTGACCGCATGGAGATGGCCCACTCGATCGAAGGGCGCGTTCCCTTCCTCGATCACGAGGTCGCCGAATTCGCGGCGGGCATTCCGATCCACATGAAGATCAACGGCATGCGCGAGAAGCACGTTCTGCGCGAAGCGACCCGCGACGTCCTGATCGAGCCGGTCTACGCGCGTCAGAAGCACCCCTTCTCGACGCCCTCCGCGAAGTTCGGAGAGGCCGACGCGATGCTCGAGCTGTTCGGCGACGTGTTTGCTTCACGGCTGCTCGACGATCAGCCGATCTTCGACGCCGCCGCGGTCCGGCGTCTGTTCCAAGATCTGCCGCAACAGACCCCCGAACAGCGGGTCGGGGTCGACGGCCTGCTGAACCGGGTGCTCAGCCTGACGCTGATGCACCAGCGCTTCGGCATGTCGAGCTGAGCCGTGAGCACCGCCGAAGCGAGCTTCGATCGCGCGCCTACTGCGGCCGAGCTCCTCGGCCCCGACCGCTATCAGCAGTTCGGCTATCCGCACCAGGCGTGGACGTGGCTGCGCAAGCACGACCCCGTGCGCTGGTACCCGGACAACGAGATGTTCGACGGCTTCTGGGCGATTGCGAAGCACGCCGACATCGTCGAGATCGGGAAGAGCCCGCAGGATCTCATCCTCAGGCCGCGTCTCGCGGTGTTCAGCCACTTGCATACGCCTCCGGACGACCCCGCGCGCCATCTGCTCAACATGGATCCGCCGGAGCACGCCAGGTACCGCCAGGTCGCCTCGAAGTCGTTCACGCCGCGAACGGTGAAGGTCTGGGAGCCCAAGGTCCAGGCGATCACGCGCGGCATTCTCGACGCGGCCGCAGGCAGGCGCGAGCTCGACTTCGTGGCCGACGTCTCCGCGCCGATCACGATCTCCGTGATCGGGCTGATGCTGGGAGTGCCCGAAGCCGACTGGCCGCTGCTCTACCGCTGGACGAACGAGGTGATCGCGCCGGAGGAGCCCGAGTTCCAACGCGGCCGCACGCTGCGCGAGACCAGCGACACCGCGCGCAGGGAGCTCTTCGATTACTTCCGCGCGCTCGTGGAAGAGCGCCGGAAGCGCCCCGAGGACGACATCACCTCCGTCCTCGTTCACGGCGCGATCGACGGCACGCCGCTGCCGAACTTCGAGCTGCTCTCCTACCTGTTTCTGCTGGTGGTCGCCGGCAACGAAACCACGCGCAACGCGATGACCGGCGGCGTCCAGGAGCTGATCGACTTCCCAGAGCAGTGCGCAAAGCTGATCGCGAACCCCGACCTCGTGGACGGCATGGTCGAGGAGACGGTGCGCTGGGTGACGCCGGTGAACCAGTTCGCGCGCACCGCGACGCGCGACCTCGAGATCCGCGGCTGCAAGATCCGAGAGGGTCAGTCCGTCTGCCTCTTCTACGCCTCGGGCAACCGCGACGAAGAGGTCTTCGAGAGCCCGTTCCACTTCGACATCGAGCGCAATCCCAACCACCACATCGGCTTCGGGCGCGGCGAGCACGTCTGCCTGGGCGCGCATCTCGCGCGGCTCGAGCTGCGGACGCTGTTCTCGCAGCTGCGCGCGCGCCTGGTCTCGATCGAGCGCGCACGCGACGTCGAGCGCGTCCACTCGAGCTTCGTCGGCGGCGTCAAGCGGGCATGGATCCGCTGGGAGCTCCGGGACGCGCCGCGAATCCAGAGCCAATGAGTGCCGCCGGAATTCCACCTGGCTCGCCTCGGCGCGCGCACAGCGCGTGCGTTGAAGCTGAGAGGCTAGCGCTCAGGGAGGACGCGGCGGGCGGGGGCATCGCGATTGACGCGGTATTCGTGATCCTCGAGCACGGCAGCAGCATCCTGGCCGAGACGGGGCAATCAAAGCATGGACACCAGTCGCAGCTCATCTCGACCGTTGCGGCCTGAATCTGATTGCGGATCGACGCTGGACGATCGTCCCGCAAACGGCATCACTGAAGACGCCAATCAGTTCCCGCCGGGAAGTTTTCAGATTGTCCAAATTCGGACGTCGGCCGATCCCGAACCCTCCCTCTGAACCGCATATCTGCTACCAGCTGCAAGAATGTGTTATGCAACCTTCAACGGCTTGATGCGCTGAACCTGCGTCTTGATGGTCCGAGTCGCATTCCACAGGTCCACTGCACGCTGCGCGTCGAGCCAGAACTCGGGCGAGTTTCGGAATAGACGCGAGAGCCGAAGCGCCATCTCCGGGCTCAAGGCCCGCCGCTCCCGCAGCAACTCGTTCATCGTCTGGCGGGATACCCCCAGCGCTTCGGCGAGCCTCGAGACCGTGAGCCCGTAGTCCGGTAGGAAGTCCTCCCGAAGCATCGCGCCCGGATGGGTGGGCCGGATCTTCTTTTGGCCAGCATTCGGAATGCTCATCTGATACCTCGTCTCTAATGGTAGTCGGTGATCTCGACATCGAAGGCGTCGCCGGCGACGAACCGGAAGCAGATACGCCATTGGTCATTGACTGAGATCGAGTGTTGCCCCGTCCGATCCCGCTCGAGTTCGTGAAGCCGATTGCCAAGCGGAACCTTCAAGTCGTCGAGGCGGGTAGCCAAGTCGATGTACTCCAGCTTTCGCGCCGCACGCTTGGCGATGGCGGGCGGGAAGCGTTTCGATTTCCCCGTCGCGTAGAGCTCCTGAGTATGCCGGTCCGCGAAGGTCTTGATCACGTCTCGTATGTAGTCTGTCACGTGACGCATGTCAAGCAGGGATCGCACAGCTCCTTGCTCCAATGCGCGAGCAGGTCAGTGCAGCCGGGTTCCGGCGCCGCTGCTGCCCCGGTCGGCTGCAACCGCCGCTACGAGCACCGCGCCGCCGGCGTTGCTCGCGAGCCTGCCTGCCCCCGTCCGAGGTCTCGTCGCTCGCTCAGTCGTCGGCGCGAGCGAAGGATTCGAGCAACGCGGCGAAGCGCTCGCGGAGCGCTTTGGGTGTGCCGCCGTGGGTGACGAGATAGGGGCGATTCTCGAGCAGCGCGGCAATCACGTGGCGCACGGCGTGCTCGGGTGTGGCGATGTCTCGCGGGCGCGGCGCGGTGGCTGCCCCGACGGCCGCGAGGTCGTCCGGGGTCGTGATCGAGGGGCCGAGGCCCGCGGGCCGCGCGGCCGCGCTCGAGGCCAGGTGGGAGGTGGCCATTCCGCCCGGGAGCAGCAGCGTCACGCCGATCCCCTCTGCGGCGAGTTCCTGGCGCAGCGTCTCGCCGTAGCCGAGCACCGCGTACTTGCTCGCCGTGTACGCGGCGAGCCTCGGGACCGCGTAGACAGATGACGTCGACGCGGTGAGCAGGATCCGCCGGATTCCCCGCGTCGCGCGCAGCTGCGGCAGGAACGCGTCCACGCTGGCGACGGTCCCGAGCACGTTGACGCCGATCAACCAGCGCCAATCCTCGCGGCGCAGGCGATCCAGCGCGGCGATCTGCTGGACTCCGACGTTGGCGCATAGCACTTGGAGCGAGCCGCCCTGCGCCGCAACCTGCGCCGCGAGCGCGTCGATCGATTCCGGGTCGCCGACGTCGACGCAGAAAGCCGACGCCCGCGGCAACTCGCGCGCGACCGCCTCTGCGTTTGCGAGTGCGAGATCGGCGACGACCACGTGCATGCCCTGCGCCGCAAAGGTGTGCGCCAGCGCGCGCCCGAGGCCGGAGCCCGCTCCGGTCACGACCGCGGTGCCACCCGCGAAAGGACTGATCGACTCGCTCATGAGTCGTCGCGGAACACGAACTCGCTCGCCGGGAGCGTCTCGCCCCGATCGAGGCGGAGGAACCTGGGGATGTCTGCGTAGATCGCCCGCTGGCCCTCGGGCCCATCGAACAAGCCGTTCTTCCAGTCGTCGGCCGACGCGAAGCTGAGCAGACCGACTCCGTCCCACCCGGAATCCTCGGCGCCCGCGATGCTTCGCGCGCTGAGCTGCTCGTAGTGGCAGGTGCCGGGAGACGAGGCGATGTGGATCGGGCCGTGGTGGTCGCGCCAGTGCGCGTCGAATTTCTCGTGCGTGAGCTGTGCCGCGCGAATCACCGGACACAGGATCGTAAAGCCCGCCGAGCGCTGGCCGTTCCGACCGCGGGCCCGAGCCTTCATCACCCGCCGCTCGACCGCGAGTGCGAAATCGCCTGCCGGGAGCTCGAGCGCTGGGATGCCGCTCACGAGCAGCGCCGCGTCGAAGGAAGCCGATATCGCAGTGGCAGCCGCCGGGGCGCCGACCGCTCCGTCGTCGACGAAGAGCACGACGCAACTCGCGCGCCGGTCTGCAGCGACGGACTCTGCGAGCCCCCGGAGCCGCGAGCCCGCGCGCTCGGCTGCCTCGCCGTCGCGACGCCGGAAACCGACGAGATGAGTTTCGCTCATCGCCGGATCATCGCACCGGCGCCGGTCGGCAACAATCTCGGGCTGCGGATGCGTTTCATCGCCCGATGCGTCCAGCTATAGTGACTTCGCTGCTTCCCCTGATTCGGTGTCGCATTGCGGATGAGGTGCGCGATCGAAGTCCCGTCACGGCATGTTCGCCTGGATCCCGGCCTTGCGCGAAGCTAGGCGAGATCTTCCCACCGGCGCGCGCCGCTTCGTCGATCCGGCGAGCGGCGAGCCCTTGCGCGAAGTGGACGGCAAGCTGTTGAATCCGCAGGGACGCGCGGTCGCAAGCGTCGTCGGCGGCATCCCTCGCTTCGTAGACCCCACCCGAGACTACGCCAGGGCTTTTGCGTTCCAGTGGAAGACCTGGCGGACGCTCAGCGATGCGCTCCACGGCGGACGCGGGAAGTACGACGAGGTGATGTGTCGAACCCACTTCGACGAGTATCCCACGCGCAATGCCTCGATTCTCGAATGCGGAATGGGTGGAGGAGACGACACGGAGGTCTTGCTGCAGCTCGACTTCGCCGAGCTGCACTGCTTCGACTTGAGCGAAGCCGTCGCAGTGGCAGCCGCGCGCCTGAACGACGCGCGGCTGACGATTTCCCAGGCATCGATCTTCGAGATCCCCTACGCGGACGCATCCTTCGACTTCGTGTTCTGCCATCGCGTGCTCCAGCACACGCCGGACCCCGCGCGCGCGTTGCGCTGCGTCTGCAAGAAGGTTCGGCCCGGCGGTGTCCTCTTCGCCCACTGTTACAGGCGCTCGCCGCAGCACATGCGCTGTTTCAAATACAAGGTCCGCTGGCTCACGAAGCGGCTGCCGTATCGATGGGTGTATGCCTACGTGAAATTTTGCGGTCCCGTGCTCCACCGCTTGAACAGGATCCTGCACCGGCTCGGCAGCAGGGGGCGCCGGATCTCCTACGAGTGGGTGCCCTACTACCACTATCGGAGGTACGCGGATCTCGGCCTCGAGCGACTGCGCGAGCTCGAACAGCTCAACACCTTCGACGCCCTCACCCCGGCCTACGACAACCCGCTCAGCACCGAGGAGTTCACCCAGATCATCGAAAGCGAGGGCTTCGCGATCGAGCACCTGCACGTCGACGAGGTCTCCCCGGTCTTCTGCACGGCCGTGAAACGCGAGCGCCCGGGGGCGCGATGAGCCGAGACCGGGGAGTCGCCGAGGAATCCGTCAGCTGTCCCACGCCCAGCCGCCGCCGAAATAGCCGCGCGCGAGGACGTCGCTCCAGCGCACGCTCGCGAGATCGAGGTCGCGGAATGTGCCTTCGAGCGAGAGATCGGGCACGGCGATCGCGCGCTCGAGGCGGCGCCGCTCCCACCAGCGGCCGTCGACCTGCGCGTCCAGGAAGGCGGGCTCGCGCAGGCCCGGCAGGAAGCCGAGCCGCACTGTCGCCTCGCGCGCGCCCGCGTCGCGCACGA
This sequence comes from uncultured Spirochaetales bacterium, assembly GCA_964437835.1. Classification (GTDB taxonomy): domain Bacteria; phylum Myxococcota_A; class UBA9160; order UBA9160; family SMWR01; genus CAYTJA01. Next base: position 28 of record CAYTJA010000411.1, on the reverse strand, counting down.
TGCGCACGGCGAGCTGCCGTGCGCGTAG
>CAYTJA010000410.1:0-8268 GCA_964437835.1 uncultured Spirochaetales bacterium | reverse complement strand
CAAGGTCAAGTGGACCGGCACGCGCGTTGATCTCGTCTTCGGTTCGAACTCGCAGCTGCGGGCCCTCGCCGAGGTCTATGCAAGCGACGACGCGAAGGAGAAGTTCGTGCAGGACTTCGTGGCCGCGTGGACCAAGGTGATGAATCTGGACCGCTTCGACCTCGCCTGATCGTGCATGAGCGTCTTCGAGGGCTTCACAGGGCGGCAGAAACGGTCAGCTAACAGCCGGTGGCAGCGGACGGCGCTGCACGCCGCCGCTGAACCTGTCCGTCAGGCTGCGCAGAGACGGACTCTCTCCCGTGCACTGTGGCCTGCTCCGGCTATCGCAGCTCGTAGATCACTGGATAGGTCATGACCATCGCCGCACCGTCCCAGAAACCCTTTCCCACGGCCTGAATTCGATTCATCCACTGGTATCGCGGATCTCCGGTTCGAAACATCGGCGCGGAGTAGGCCACCCCGGTCGCCAGGTCAGAACGCCCCTTGTACTCCACGAACACCAGTGCACCGTCATCGGTCTCGAGGGTCAATCGCACGTCCACGGTCGCGGTGCCATCCGGCGCCACGCTGAGCCAATCGGCTGCGGCGCGGCCTCGCTGGCGCGCCCGGAAGCGTTCGCCCTCCCAACGGGAGTCGCGGAGCTCACCGATCATGAGGGTTCCGCTTGGGGTGTTTTCCAGCACGATCACCTCGCTCACCGGAATCACCGCGCTACACAGGGCCACGAGCTCGAGTTCCATCGCGCGTCTCCTTCTTGCGGGGTGGCTCTTGCAACCGAGACCGCCTCCGCGTCTGCCAGGATACGAGACGTAGGTCTCCCATGCGGTGCCAGGGTTCTAGCGCCTTTCCCGGGGCTGTCGGGAGGACGTTGCATAACACATATCAGGCCGGGTGTCATCAAGGCGTCTTCCCAGCGCAAACGTCTCCCGGACCGGGACCCGCAAGGCCCGGCGCGCAGCGAGGTGGCATCCGGAACGATCCGCAAGGTGTGCCTGCTATCGTGGCTCCGCTCCAGGGCATCCGAGGAGGAGAAGCCGTGACGCCCGCGACCGCTGCGCACGTTGAGGGCAGGAGCAGCGACCGCAGGATCACCGTGTCGCCTATCGCCGGATCCCTCGGCGCGGAGATCGATGGGGTGGGCCTCGCCGATGACCTCGACGACGAGGCGATCGCCGAGATCCGTCGCGCATGGCTCGAGCATCTCGTGGTGTTCTTCCGCGACCAGAAGCTGACCTCGGTCCAGTTCCTGGCCTTCGCCCGCCGCTTCGGTACTCCGGCTGAGTACCCCTTCGTCCCCGGCCTCGACGGCTACCCGAAGATCATTGCCGTAACCAAGCTCCCGCACGAGACGCTGAACTTCGGGGGCATCTGGCACTCCGACACGGCCTACCTGGCGGAGCCACCGATGGCAACGATGCTGCTCGCTCGCGAGGTTCCGCCGGCGGGCGGCGACACCCTGTACGCCAACATGTACGCCGCCTACGAGGCGCTGTCGCCCGCGATGCAAGAGATGCTGGAGTCGCTGCGCGGCGTCAACAGCTCGGCGCTCGCCGATGTCAGCAAGACCCGCGAGGACCGGATCCGGGACGCTGAGGCGGCCGACGATGCGAACCGGGTGTACGAGGCTGTGCACCCGATCGTGCGGACGCACCCGGAGACGGGACGCAAGGCGCTGTACCTGAACATCGCCCACACCGCTCGCTTCGATGGCATGACGGAGGAGGAGAGCCGCCCGCTGCTGCAGTGGCTGTTCCGACACCAGGTCAGACCCGAGTTCACCTGCCGGTTCCGCTGGCAGGTCGGCTCCCTCGCGATGTGGGACAACCGCTGCGCCCAGCACAACCCCGTCAACGACTACCACGGATGGCTGAGGGTGATGCATCGCATCACGCTCCAGGGCGAGCGCCCCTTCTGAGGCCGCCCAGCGCGGAGACGCGCGGAGCGCGGATTCGCGCGATCAGGAAGTGAAGACCGGCAGGCTCTCCCAGCCGCGAACCGTCGAGGTCCGCGCCTGGACGGCGTGGTCCCAATCGACCTCCCAGGTCGGGAAACGCTTCAGCACCTCGTCGAGCGCGACGCGCCCCTCCAACCTCGCGAGCGCCGCGCCGAGGCAGAAGTGGATGCCGTACCCGAAGGCCAGGTGATGGTCGATGTTCCGATGGATGTCGAAGCGGTCGGCAGCGGCGAACTTGCGCTCGTCGCGATTCCCCGAACCGTTCAGCAGCAGCATGACGCTGCCCTCCGGGACGGTCTGCCCGTAGAGCTCCAGCTGCTTCGCGACGTAGCGGCCCTGGACCGGTGACGGCGCCTCGAAGCGCAGCACCTCTTCGATGGCGTTCGGGACGAGCTCGCGGTGCTGGGCCAGCTCGCGGCGCTGATCGGGGTGATCGCCTAGCAGCTTGCCAGTCCATCCGATCAGCCGCGTCGTCGTCTCGTTGCCGGCCGCCGCGAGCAGGCGGACATACGACAGCACCTCCGTGCGGCTGAGTCGACGCTTCGTTCCGGTCTGATCCTCGAACTCCGCGAGCAAGAGCTCCGTCATCAGATCGTCGGAGGGATGTTGGGTCCGCCAGTCGATGTACTCCGCGAAGCTGCCATCCAGGACGGCCTTGTTGGCGGCGGCGCTCAGCTCCTCGGCATCGGGCATCTCGCCCGACGAGAGGCGCAGACCTTCGTCGATGCTGTCGCGGATGGCCTCCTGGTCCTGCTCGGGGATGCCGAGCAGCATGCCGATGGTGCGCATCGGCATCTGCGCGCCGAGATCCTTGATGAAGTCGAAGCGGCCGGAACCGACCAACGGATCCAGGCTCTGGGCGCAGAAGCGTCGAATCTTCGGTTCGATCGCGTTCATCCTGCGAGGTGTGAAGACGCGCGACAGCAGGCCGCGATAGATCTCGTGGCTGGGCGGGTCCTCGAAGATCACCATGCCCGGTGGCATCTGCACGTTTGCCTTGATCATCTCGAGGACCGTGCCCTTGCTGGAGATGAAGGTCCTCCAGTCGATCAGGCCCCGCTCGACGTCCTCGAAGCGGCTCAATGCGAAAAAGGCGTAGCGCTCGTTGCTGTACAGCGGCTGCTCGTCACGCAGGCGCTTCCAGACCGGGTGCGGATCGGCGTCGATCTCGAAGTCATAGGGGTCGTAGTACACGACGGAGTCTGTCGCGGTCATTGTCACGCTCCGGCTCGATGGGGTTCGCGCCGCCTGTGTCGAGATGCAGACCGGGTTCGGACGGCGATCGGGCTGCAGAGGTTGGCGCGCCTACGAGCTGGATTCAACCGCGACTCGCCCGCGGTCGCGCGGACGGATTCCGTCCAGCAGGATGCTCACCAGGTTCTCGAGGAAGTTCGCGTCGACGGGGCGCACGCCGTGCGCGCTGCGCGCCGCGATCGCTCCGAAGAGGATTTCGAGTGCGAGCAGGGGATCCAGCCCGTCCCGGATCTCACCCGGATCGCACTCTTGCGCAAAGCGCTCGAGAAAGCGCGCGGCGCCCTCCTGCGATATCCGTTCGGCCGCACGCGCGACCCCGGCATCCACCGCGCGGCGCTCGAGCAGGCTGCGCAAGTACGCCGGCACGATCGCTTCGTTCCAATTCGCCGCATAGAACTCGCTGGTGCGGCGCAGGAAGGCCGCGAGTCCGGACTTTCGCTCCGCGCTCGTCTCGTGCTGCCGCAGCGCCGGCATCACGACTTCGGCGAGGATCTGGTCGACGCCGATCCAGCGGCGAGAGAGCGCGCGCGGATGCACACCGACCCGTTGCGCGAGCGACGCCATCGTTACGGCTTCGATGCCACCCGCCGCGAGCAGCTCCAGACCGGCACGCTGCACTGCGGTGCGCAGGCCAATCGCAGTGCGGCCCAGAGATCGGTCGCCGGCGAGTGCGCGACTCGGATCCGCGTTCGCACCTCGAGTTTCGGCGTCGAGGCTGCGCAAGACCAAAGCCACTGTGCTGTGACCGATGCCGAATTCCGCGGCCGCACGCCGCGTCGACCACGGCATCCCGTCGCCGCGCGTCCCTTGCTGCGTCTGCACGAGCATCCGGTCGAGCACTTCCTCGGGAATCCGCGGGGGAGTCCCTGCACGCGGGCGGTCGCCAAGACCCGCGAGGCGCTCGCACAGGAAGCGCCGCCGCCACTTGCCGACGGTCTGGGAGGTCGTCCGATGCTTCGCGGCGACTTCGACGTCCGAGTGGCCTCCGGCGCAATCGAGAATCAGGCGCGAGCGCAGTGCGCGACCTCGCTGCGACGGGTCGCCTCCCCACTGCTCCAGCGCAGAGCGCTCGGCGCTCGCGAGCGCGATTTCGATGCGGGGTCGCCCCGCGCTCCTGCGATCGCGAGCAGACGTAGCGGCGCCGTTTCGGAGCATCTGCCGTCTATTCTAATAGAAATATCGTGGACACGGTGCTGTGGAATGCACCGTCACGGTACTGATTACGCGGCTCGAGAGTTCAATATTAACAGTGAGTTGCACCCGTTGCGGGGCACTTCGCTCCGAACGCTGTTCTCGGCAAGCGCGGCGGCCACGAGAAAACCCTGTTCAATCCAAGAGTTGGAACTTCGGATCCAATGGCACGTAGCTTGCTTCAACTCTAGAGCGTCTCGCGCGTCGTAATTGCGAGACACGAAAGGTGCCACATGAAGACCTCCCAGCGAATTGGCGTTCTGCTCGCGGCTCTGTTGCTCGGCGGAATTTTCGCCGGAGGCGCCTCGGCGGCCCTCAAGAAATACGATCTGATCGTTCGAAGCCAGTCGAACAACCTCAACGTCGCTCCGAATCCCAACGTCACGATCCCGAAAAACTACGCCGAATACAGCGTCGCTGTGATCGACGCAACGGGCGGGCCCAATCCCATCTTGCGAAAGCTCGTACGCGCTCAGGACCAGACGACGACGACGCTCGTGCCTTCGCTCGCCGTGAACCTCTTTGCGAGCGTCAACTTCCGCGAAGGCCCCGGCATCCCCGATCAGATTCGCGGGAACCCCGTTTCGCCCTTCACTGGCACGGGCAACACCGCGGCCGGCACGACCATACGCTGGGGCACCGTCACGGGCTGGACCACCTCCGGTTCCTTCTGGTGCAACTCGAATCCCTCGGTGCTCTGCGGCTTGGCGCAGTTGATGGACGAAGCCACCGTGGATGGGCGCTTCAACTCCGAATTCTACGATCTCGGCACCTGGACCTTCCATGGCACCGGCTTCACCGCCTCTCCCTTCATCTCCTCCTACGCGACCAACGCTCCAGCCAACACGACGATGTGGATTCGGGGCGTCCGCGCGCAGGACGGCACGGTTCCAGCGCTGTCGTTGTTTGGCGTCGCGACGCTGGGTGCTAGCCTCGTCGCCGGTGGTCTCACCGCCCTCAATCGGCGCCGCAAGCCATAGCGCAGCGGACCGGGTAACGAGAGCGTTCGGGGGCTGCCGCCGCAGAGGAGTCCGCAACGGCGTCTCTCGTGATCCGCCTCGATCGCCGGGAGCACACGCTCGCCTACCAACCGGGGGATACCGTCCTCGAGGCCGCCCGCCGTGCCGGATTGCGCCCGCCCTTCTCCTGTGAGTCGGGCAACTGCGCCACGTGCATGGCTCACGTCGACTCGGGATCGGTCCAGATGCGCGCGAACAACGCCTTGTCGGCCGACGAAGTCGACGGCGGTTGGATCCTGACCTGCCAGGCGATCCCCACCAGCTCGGAGCTGGTCGTCGACTACGACGCGTCATGATTCCCTGACCGGGTGCCTTCTCGCGTAACACCGGGAGCGATCTTGCCCCCAAAGGCAGGCAGCGCGGCGCGAGCTACGTTTTCCTCCCCCAGTGCTGCGGCGCTGATCCCACAGGAGACCCCCCTCATGGCCGAGGCCACGATCGCGCCTATCAAGCATCCCGACCGCTTCTTCATCGACGGGAGCTGGGCCGCGCCGTCCAGCACCGCGAAGATCGACGTGATCAACAGCGGCACCGAGGAGCTGTTCGCGCAGGTCGCCGAAGCGAAGCCCGCCGACGTGAATCGCGCCGTCGCCGCGGCGCGCGAGGCCTTCGACCGCGGCCCGTGGCCGCGCATGCAGCACGCCGAGCGCGCAAAGTTTCTGCGCGCCATCGCGCGCGAGCTCGGCAAGCGCACCGACGACCTCGCGCGGATCTGGACCACGGAATCGGGCGTGATCCACGGCATCGCGAGGGGCGGATCGAAGGGCCTGGGCAGCATCTATGAGTACTATGCGGGCCTCGCCGAGACCTTCCCCTTCGAGGAGCAGCGCCAGCCTGGGCTCGGCAGCGGAAACGTGGGCCTGCTCGTGCGCGAGCCGGTCGGCGTGGTGACCGCGATCCTTCCCTGGAACTCGCCGGCCTCGCTGATCGCCTACAAGTGCGCGCCCGCGCTGCTCGCGGGCTGCACGCTGATCCTGAAGGCTTCGCCCGAAGCCCCCGGTGCCGCGTACGTGTTCGCGGAGATCTGCGAGGCGGTCGGCCTGCCCGCGGGCGTGCTCAACGTGCTCACGGCCAATCGCGAGGTGTCGGAGCTGCTCGTGCGTCACCCCGACGTCGACAAGGTGACCTTCACGGGCTCGACGGCGGCCGGGCGCAAGATCGGGGCGATCTGCGGCGAGCGCATCGCGCGCTGCACGCTCGAGCTAGGCGGAAAATCCGCCGCGGTGATCCTCGACGACTACGACATCGGCAAGGCGGCGGGCACGATCGCGGGCTACGCGGGCTTCCTCACCGGCCAGGTCTGCTCGTCGCTCACGCGCATCGTCGTCACGAAGCAGCGCCACGACGCGCTCGTCGACGCGCTCAGCGCAGCGTTCAGCCAGGTGAAGGTCGGCGACCCCTTCGACCGCAGCACCGTGATGGGGCCGCTCGCGATGAGCCGACAGCGCGATCGCGTCGAAGCCTACATCGAGAAAGGCAAAGCCGAAGGCGCGAAGCTCGCCACGGGCGGCAAGCGGCCGAAGCACCTGCCGCGCGGCTACTTCATCGAGCCCACCGTGTTCGGCAACGTCGACAACCACTCGACGATCGCGCGCGAGGAGATCTTCGGGCCCGTGCTGAGCGTGATCCCGGCCGAGAGCGAAGCCGCCGCGGTCGACATCGCCAACGACTCGATCTACGGGCTGAATGCCTCGGTATTCACGAACGACGTCGAGCGCGCCTACGCCACCGCGCGCGAGCTGCGCTCGGGCACGGTCGGGCACAACTCGTTCCGCACCGACTTCGACATCGCGTTCGGCGGCTTCAAGCAGTCGGGCATCGGCCGCGAGGGAGGCATCGAGGGCTTGCATCCCTTCCTGGAGACCAAGACGCTGATTCTCGACGCGAAGCCCGCGCACCTGAAGTAGGCCAGAGGCCGGCCGCCAGGACGAAGGGAACGCCGCGCCGCGGAACGCGCTCAGGCTCCCGGCGGATTCAGGCGCTGGATCTCGCGCCGCGCAAAGCGCCAGTGGCCGTTCACACGCACGAGCTCGTCGCGGTAGCGCGCGGCGACGTGCGGCAGGAGCGCTTCGCCGAAGTAGCGCACGAACAGGACGTCGGACTGCGAGCGCGCCCGGTCTCCCTCGACGTCGACGACGATGTTCATCTGGAGGTGCTTACCCTTCCGTTCAGGGTCCCCCTGGAACTCGGCGAAGAAGGCGCGGATCTGCTCCGATCCGTAGGCCTCGCGTTCTCCGTAGATCAGCGCGGCGTCCGCGGTGAAGAGCGCCACCACCGCGTCGAAGTCAGAGTCGTCGCAGAGGTGGCAGTAGGTGGCCATCGCCCGCCGGACCTCGAGCTCGTCCTGCACCGAAGCTCGTTTCATCGCACTTCTCCCTTCCCGATGTCCGCGCCAAAATCGCCTTCCGAACGACGCCACCGCACGTCGATCCGGAGCTCGTGAGCGACCGCACTCGCCCTCTCCACGCTCGAGTCACGCATTTACGATCCTCCACATCGGTCAGCCCGAGATCATACCGGGGAGGGCGATCCTCGCGGAGGACGATGAGCGGATCGACGCAGCGGCGAGCTCGACGCCGAACACCCGCGCCGCCACGCCGTCGCAAAACAGCGTCCGAGGTCGCTCCCGCCCTCTCGAATTTCCAGCAGGAATCGGACTCGATCCCGTAGGATCGGGCTGGCTCCGGGGCCAAGCGGGCGTCGTAGGTCTGTGATCAGGGGGTAGTAGTGAGCAGCTTCGACACGGTCGATTTTTTCACGGATGCGTCCCTCGTCGACGACCCATACCCGTACTTCGAGTACCTGCGGCAGCAGGGCCCGGTCGCGCGGCTGCCGCACCACGGCGTCGTG
>CAYTJA010000409.1:0-5606 GCA_964437835.1 uncultured Spirochaetales bacterium | reverse complement strand
GCGCTCGCGCGCGCGGGCTCCTCGAGTGCGAGCGCGGCCGCGTGGGCGAGCACCGCCGGGGCGAAATCGGCTTCGGAGATCCGCTCGGCGATCCAGCTCTCCGCGCGGGGCGCGTCATTGTGGAACCAGCGGCGATAGGCGTAGCGCATCGCGCTGTCGCGGGGCAAGCCTGCGGGCTGCGCGCGCAGCCAGTCGAGAGCGCCCGCTGCGTCGCTCGAAACCCACTGCAGGGTCAGCAGGCGCAGCATCTCCGGATGCCAGCTGCGGCCGCGCTGTGCCTCCACGAGCGCGACCGCTCCCGCGAGATCCGCGCGCGCGAAGGCCTCGACTGCAGCGAGCAGCAGCTCGCCGCGGAAGGAATCGTCCGCCGCGAGGCCTTCGATCGAGTCGAACTCCCGCAGCAGCACATCGATGCCACTGCGGCGCAACCGAGTCGCGACGGCCGGTGCGGCCAGCTCGCGGCGGCGCGCGCGATCGGACACCTGGGACAAGTGTTCCCAGAGTCCCGGCTGGCCGGACTCGCTCCAGCCGTCGATCAGCGCGGTGAGCCCGAGCCAGCGCAGCGAGGCGTCGGGAAGCCCCTGCAGCGTCGCCACAGCCGCCGCGGGATCGCGGAGGGCCCAGGCGCGCATCAGCGCGGGCCAGGCTTGGCGCTGGATATCGGGCGGCCAGTTTTGGATGCGCGCGCGGCAAGCCTGCGGATCGAAGCGCGCCCAGCTCTCGACGAAGAGCTCGAGCGGGAGCCCGCCCCCGCCGGTGGCGAAGCCGTCTTCGAAGGCCTGCGCGAGCGCCGCGGTATTCGTGGGATCCATCGCCTCGAGCGTCGGGAGCAGCAGCGCGGTCTGCTCGAGCCCTTCGGACGCAGCGACGGCCTCCCGGATCCGCACGCGGCTCTGGCCGAGATCTGGGGCGCTGCGCTCGCTGCACGAGCGGCTGACGAAGCCGGTGCCGAAGGAGGCCGCGGCCAGCGCGGCCGCGGAGATCGCGAGTTTCGAAGTCGACATCGCGCGTAGAGTACCCGCATGGCGCGCGAAACGGTGGTCGGACGCGACGACCCGGGCCTCGAGATCGCCGATGCGCACCAGCACATCGGCGGGCTCGGCTCGGCGCTGGGCACCTGGCGCGAGCGCGAGCTCGGCGCGGACGAGGAGCGCAGCTGGCGCGTCGCCGCGATGCAGGCGCAGGGGATCCGCTGGGCGGCGATCCAGCCCGCGCACGCCTACGACAAGGCCGACGGGATCGCGGCGACGCGCCGTGTGAACGATGCGATCGCTGCGTACCGCGCGCAGGATCCCGAACACTTTCCGATCGCGCTCGGAACCGTCGAACCGAGCCACGGCGAGCGCAGTATCGAGGAGATCGAGCGCGCGAAGCGGGAGCTCGATCTCGACGGCATCAGCTGGCATCACCGCCTGCAGGGCGGCTTTATCGACAGCCCCTGGATGCGGCCCTATTTGCGCAAGATGGCGGAGCTCTCGCTGGTCCCCTTCGTGCACGTGAATGCCGAATCGCGGCTCGAGGCTCCCTGGCAGCTGCAGAAGCTCGCCTACGAGTTCCCGGAGCTGCGCTTCGTCGCGCTCGACGCGTTCTACTCCTACGAGCAGACCGCAGAAGTGCTCTTCTACGCCGAGCGCACGCCCAACATCGTCTGGGATCTCGGCGGCCCCTATGTCGCGAGCCTGTTCGCGTTCATCGAGCCGGCGATTCGAAAGCTCGGCTCCGAGCGCTTCTGCTTCAGCGCGAATCTGAGCTATGCCGCGAGCGCCCACGAGCAGCGGCCGGCGCTGCTCGACCTGATCGAGCGCTCCGGGCTTTCGCACGAGCAGCGCGAGAACCTGCTCTCGCGGAGCCTGCGCAGACTCTTCCGGCGTCTGGACGCTCCGGCCGCGGCGGCCGGGCGCGAGCCCCGGCGCAGCTGATGGAGCAGCGATGATTTCCTCTCTCCGGAGCCAGTGGGACGCAATCGCCGACGTCGTCGTCGTCGGCTCCGGCGCTGCGGCGCTGACGGCCGCGACGCTCGCACACGACGGCGGCGCCAGCGTGCTGGTGCTCGAGCAGGCGCAGCTGCTCGGTGGGACGACCGCCGTCTCGGGCGGCGTGATGTGGCTGCCCGGAAACTCCCACATGGCCGAGCTCGGCATCCGCGACTCGCGCGAGGAGGCGCTCGCCTACCTGCGGCGCCTCACGCTCGGGCGCGAGCACGATCCGGCGCTGCTCGAGACCTTCGTCGACACGGCGCCCGAGGCGATCGCGTATCTCGAGTCACACACGCCGCTGCGCATGACCTCGATTCCGAACTTCCCGGACTACTACTTCCCCTATGACGTGCCCGGCAAGAAACCTGGCGGACGTTCGATCGAGCCGGTGCCCTATCCCGTGGCTACGGAGCTCCCCGAGTGGAAACACCGCCTCGTCACTCGCGGCACCTTGCTCTCGCTCGGCGCAGTCACCACTCTCGGCGAGGATTTCGGGACGGCGGCTCCGGACCTCGCATCCGAGCTCGCGCGGCGCGAGCGCCTCGACATCCGCACCAAGGGCGCCGCGCTGATCGCGATGCTGTTCAAGGGGCTGCTCGAGCGCGGTGTCGAGACGCGGCTCGGAGTGCGCGCGCGCGAGCTCGTCTGCGTCGCAGGCGAGGTCGTCGGGCTGCGCGCCGAGCAGGCGGGGCGCAGTCTCTGCTTCGGCGCGCGCAAGGGCGTCGTGCTCGCCTGCGGCGGCTTCGAGTGGAACCGCGAGATGATGCACGCCTTCATCGGCTACGACGTGAAGCCGCTGTCTCCGCCGAACAACGTCGGCGACGGCCTCGCGATGGCGATGCAGGCCGGCGCCGAGCTCGCGAACATGAATTCCTACTGGGGCCAGCCGGCGATGTTCGACCCCGAGATCACGCGCGACGGTGAGCTGGTGCCGCAATTCGAGTGGGCGCGCGGCGAGCCGGCCTCGCTGATCGTGAACCGTCACGGCGTGCGCTTCGCGAACGAAGCGCTGCCCTACAACGACTTTCCAAAGACCTTCGGGCGCTACGACCCGACGCGCGTCGAGTACCCGAACGAAGCGCCCGCGTGGATGCTCTTCGATCAGACGGTCAAGGACACGGCGCGCATCCTCTCGATGTTCCCGGGCCAGCCCGCGCCCGCGTGGCTGCCACAGGCCGACACGATCCGCGGCCTGGCCGCGAGGATCGATCTCGACCCGGAGACCCTGTTTGCCAGCGTCACGCGCTTCAATCAGCACGCGGCACGCGGCGAGGACCCGGACTTCCTGCGCAACAAGCAGGGCCTGATGAGCCCGGGCCGCATGGCGCCGCTCGCGAAGCCGCCCTTCTACGCGGTGTCGATCTACCCGGGCGCGCTCGGCACCAACGGCGGCCCGCGCCTGACGGCCGATGCCGAGGTCCGCAGCCAGCGCGGCGGGGTCGTCCCCGGGCTGTACGCGGCCGGGAACACGGCCGCGAGCTGCTATGCCTGGGCCTATCCGGGCGGCGGAGCGACGATCGGGCAGGGCGTCACCTTCGCCTACCGCGCGGGCCGCCACGTCGCGAAGCGGGTGCCGCGCAAACTCTGAACGCAGCTCGCCGCAGCTGCGACCTGGTGAGAAATGCGGGCAAGCCGCTTCGGCGCGCAGCGAGGCGAAGCCGAGCGAAGAGCGGGTGGGCCGGGCCGCTCCCGGCCCGGCCCACCCGCCGGGCCAGCTCGCGTCAGCCGAGACCGAGCACCCTCGGCATCGCGCGGGCGCGCAGCTCGCGGTGGATCAGGTAGGCGAGCGGGCCGGCGGAGCCGAATGCGAGCGTGATCAACACCTAAGGCAAGAGCGGGAGCCCGCGCTCCTGCGAGTCGCTCCACATCCAGAGCATTACGAGCGAGAGCGCGATTGCGAGATCGGCGAAGGCCACGCGCTGAATCCGCGAACTCACCGGCGGGCCGAAGCAAACTGAGGGTGGCGTTTGTGGTGACGAAGGACCAGTATTCGAATGCAGTCCGGATCTACGATGCGAAACAAGATCGAGTACGGGAAACGGTGAACGATACAGCGCCGGACTTGAGCTTCCACGAGAGGAAACAGCAACGGATTCTCGGCTATCCGTTCGATGGCCGCATCCACCTCGTGCCGAAATTCCGACTCGAGTCCTGGACGTGCGCGCTGGTAGTAGGATGCGCCCTGATTGACGTCGTCGGCGGTCGATGGGTGGAACTCAACCCTCATTCCGCCGCGCCGCGAGTGCGTCGGTGAAATTCTTCTCGATTCAATGCCGTGACTTTTCTGGAATCAATCTCGGCATCGCGTGCGCGCGCCAATGAAATGCCTTCACGGTCCGTGCCCGGATCCGCGAGCCAGGCTGTTGCTTCCTCGAGGCTTTCCCAGGCTGCAAGCGCCAACCGCTCGCGGTCGCGAGGCGGCAGTCGCAGCAACTCCGCTTCGAGTTGTTCGGCTGTACTCATAGTCAAGAGTGTAGCATCGTGGAAGACGCGAAGGCCGGGGTGTTCACAACGCCTCTGTTCGGCACATCTTTGACTCGATTAGGCGACTCCTCCCGAATCGAGGATCAGACCAGCACCCTCGACATTCCGCGGGCTCGCAGCTCGCGGTGGATCAGGTAGGCGAGCGGGCCGGCGGAGCCGAATGCGAGCGTGATCAACACGTAAGGCAAGAGCGGGAGCTCGCGCTCCTGCGAGTCACTCCACATCCAGAGCATCACGAGCGATAGCGCGATCGCGAGATCGGCGAAGGCCGTCACGCCGGCCGCGCTCGAGGCGAGCGTCTCGAAGAAGCCGAAATAGCCGTGCACGTCGATCGCGTGGGCGGTGAGGATTCCGAAGAACGCTAGAACGATTCCGAATGCGACCGGTTTCGACATCAGCACCTCCTGCGAGTCTCGGGCGGGCGTGCACGAGTGGCTCGCCACGCAATCGGCGTGCCAACGCGGATGCCGAGCGAAAAAGCGCCTCGATGCGCGCAGAGCGGTAGGGGCTCCCTCGGAGCGCCGCGCGTTGCGTTCTCGACTGCCGCCTGGATTGGCGCGGTGCCGCCGCCGGCTGCATGCGCGGCCATGGCGATGCGTGGATCCCCCAGGCAGCCGGCTTCGAAGTGGGGAACTGACCGGCGGGTCACTGCCGCGTTGTGGAAGCGCGGAGTGGGCGGCTGAAGCGTTTCGATAGCGCGGCCAACAGCTAGTACGCGCCCAGCTCGGCCACGAACTCTTGCCAGGCGACCGCCTGCACGCCGGGCGCGATGGCGCGCGAGGGCGAGTGAACGCGGGGCGGCTGGTGCACGAGCCGCATCTCGACCTTGCCGCGTCGCCGACCCCAGGCCTGCGCCAGACTCAGCATGGGCCTGGCGAGCTCGGGCGTCACCGTGCTCGAGGCCTTGACCTCGATCAAGCGCATTCCTCCGCCGCGGATCGGAACGACGAAATCGACCTCCAGACCCTGCTGGTCGCGGAAGTGGTAGATCTCACGACGGCGACCGGCGTTGATCTGCGCTTTGACGATCTCGGAGGCGACGAAGCCCTCGAAGATCGGGCCGAGGAATGGGGAGCGGCCCAGCTCACGCTCCGACTCGATCCCGAGCAGGTGGCACGCCAGCCCGGAGTCCACGAAGTAGAGCTT
>CAYTJA010000408.1:0-2100 GCA_964437835.1 uncultured Spirochaetales bacterium | reverse complement strand
AGCTAGACGTGACGGTCACCGGCGCGACTCCGGTGGCGGTGACGGTCTCCGGAAACGCAATGATCCTCGGGCAGCGCCAGCAGGTGCCGATCGAGGGCAACGTGATCGCCGTGCCCGAGCCGGAGCAGACCTGGCTGCTCGTGAGCGCGCTGCTGGGCCTCGCGGGCCTCGCCGCGTTCAGACGCCTGCGCGCCGGCTGAGGTGAAGCGCGCCAGTCTCGCGCTCGCCGCGCTCGCACTGGCAGCGCCGGGGGGCGCCGCGGCGCAGGACCGCTGCGGCCCGGCGCCGACCGCAGAATCGGCGGCAAGCGCCCGCGATGCGAGCCCCGCTGCGCGCGCGCTCGAGACTGGCAATGAGCTCAGCGCGCGCGGCGACGCGGCCGGAGCACTGGTCCTGTACGACGAGAGTCGGGCGCTTGCACGCTCGGCCGGCGACGCGGCGCTCGCCACGCTGGCGGCTGCCAACGCTGCGCGCGCGGCGCTCGAGCTGGGAGACCTCGACCGCGCCGAGCGCGAGCTCCCGGCTGCGCTGGCCGAGGCGGAGGGCTTTCCGGACGCTCGCGTCCGCTCGCGTCTGCTCGTGCACATCGGGCGGACCTGGGCGCTCCTCGCAGCTCGAAGGCCCGGCGGGGACGCGGGGCGCCGCGCCGCCGGCACGCTCACGCGCGCCGCGAGCGAGTCGCACTCGGCGGGCGACCCGCGCAACGAAAGCTACGCGCTGGGCTGGCTCGGAGAGCTCTACGAGCGCGGCGGTCGCCCGGACGCCGCGCTCGAGCTCACGCAGCGCGCGCTCGCCGCGGGACTTCGCGCCGACGCTCCGGATGCATTGTATCGCTGGCAGTGGCAGGCCGGGCGCATCCACCGCGCGAGCGGGCGGCCGGGCGAAGCGCTCACGGCCTACCGTGCGGCGGCCACGACACTCGAGCAGCTTCGGGAGCAGACCGCCTCGTCGGGCTCCGACTTCGCCGCCGCCTTCGGAGGGGCGGGGGAGCTCTATCTCGAGTTCGTCGATCTGCTGCTCACCCGAGTCGCAGAGATCCCGGACGCGGCGGAGCGCGAGCTCCTGCTGCGCGAGACGCTCGCGGCGCTCGAGAGCCAGAAGGTCGACGAGCTGCGCGATTACTTTCGCGACGAGTGCCTGGCCGCGCAGCGCCGCGCTGCACCCGACACGATTCCAGGGGCGATCGTCGTCTACCCCGTCGCGCTGGCGGATCGCCTCGAGCTGATCGTCGGCGGAGACGGGACGCTCGAGCGCTATGCGTCTCCGGTCGACCGCGAGACCTTCACCGCCGAGGTGCGCGCGCTCCGCCATACGCTCGCGCGTCGGACCACGCGCGAGTACCTGCGGCACGCGCAGCGCCTCTACGACTGGATCATCCGCCCGCTCGAATCGACTCTCGAAAGCCGCAGTCCGCGGGCGCTGGTCTTCGTCCCGGGCGGGGCGCTGCGCACGATTCCCTTCGCCGCGCTCCATGACCGCGAGCGGGGGACCTTCCTGATCGAGCGGGTACCCGTGGCGATCCTCCCCGGGCTCACGCTCACCGACCCGCGCCCGCTACCGCGCGAGAACATCCGGCTGCTGGCCGCCGGCATCAGCGAGGCGGTCGATGGCTATCCGCCGGTAGCGCGCGTGCAGCAGGAGCTCGAGGCGGTCCACGGGGCCTTTCCCGGTCGCGCGCTGCTGAACGAGCAGTTCGCCGTGGCGCGCTTCGTGGAGGAGGTCGAGCAGCGCCCCTTCGGGATCGTCCACATCGCCTCGCACGCCGAGTTCTCGGGCGATCCCTCGGAGAGCTTCCTGCTCGCCTACGACGGGAAGATCTCGCTCGAGCGCCTCGCGAGCGTCGTCGGATCCACGCGTTTTCGGGCCGAGCAGCCGCTCGAGCTGCTGGCGCTCAGCGCCTGCGAGACGGCGGCCGGAAACGACCGCGCGGCGCTCGGCCTGGCCGGAATTGCACTTCGCGCCGGCGCCCGCAGCGCGCTCGCGACGCTCTGGTCGGTGAACGACGAAGCCGCCGCAAAGCTCGTGACCGGCTTCTACCGCGAGCTCGGCAACCCCGAGCTCTCTCGCGCCGAGGCGCTGCGCGAGGCGCAGCTCGAGCTC
>CAYTJA010000407.1:0-6315 GCA_964437835.1 uncultured Spirochaetales bacterium | reverse complement strand
GCCCGCGCGGCGCTAGTTCACCCGAAGTCAGCGTCGTGAGCACCGTCTGGCACCCGGCCGGCGAGCGCCGCCATGCGCTGCTGCGCCTGCAGTCCGGCGAGACGCGCGAAGTGCGCGAAGGCGATTCCGTCGACGGCCTGCTGGTCGACCGCATCGAGCCCTCGCGCGTCGTCTTCGCGAAGGGCGGCATCGAGCTGGTCCGCCGCGTCGGCGCGGGGCGTTAGACCGGCGCCGCGCAACCAGGCGTCCCCAAGCCGAAGAATCAACAGCCAGTTTCGCGATTCCGACTACGCCGGAGCGGCCCCCGCGTCGATTCCCCCCGGAGCGCCAGCGTTTCGCGCTTGCTGCGGGCGCAACTCGAGGACGCGGATCGTGAAGCTCGATCACTTCGACGTCGCCCGCACGAGCGCAGCCAGATCACGTGCTCGCAGCGCGAGGGCCGCCGCGGCGAGGAGTGCTGCCGCGCCAGCGAGTTCCAGCAGCGTCGCAGCCGGGAGCGCCGGAACCTCCCAGGCCCCGATGTGGTGGGGTGTGAGCGTGAGCGAGCAGATCCGCTCTCCGACGACGTCCGCCGGCAGGCAGGCGGCCTCGGGGTTCGGACCGTAGGGGGTCGTGAGGTCGATCGTGTAGGGCGTGAGATAGGCGTTCCAGCAGCTCTGGTCGGGCTGGCAGCGAAAGCCTGGATCTGGCGGGCTGCCCCAGGCGTGCCCATCGCTTCCGGGCCCGCCGCTGTCGAAGGAGCCGCTGTCCATCAAGCTCCAGCTGGCTGCGGGCTGACCGTGGCTCGCCAGGATCGCGAAGGCGGCAAGGCGGAACGCGCTGAGGCTTCCGTAGCTCGTCGTGCGCTGGAACCACTCGGAACTTCCGTTCGTGGCGTCGTCGTCGTCGTAGATCCCTTGCCACTCGACGCGGGTCTGCGTGAAGTTCGTGTCGCTGTCGACGGCTCGGCCGCAGTCCGATGCGGAGAGCCACTGGTCGAAGTCGTCCACGAGCAGCCCTGCGTAGGAAAGCGTTGCGCTGCCCCCGTTGGAGAAGCCGCAGAGCGTCAGGAAGCTCGACCGGCTCGAAGACTCGGAGCGTCCGATCACCTCGCGCAGCACCTGGGTGAGCTGGTTCCCCTCCCCGCCGAGGAGGATCACGCTGGCATTCGCACTCGAGGGGTTCCGCAGCTGGGCGAGCACCCGCGCAAACTGCTGCCGGGTGCGCGCCGTCGTGGCCGAGGAGGAGAACGCGCTCAGCACGACGGGATGGCTGAGCTCCGAGGCGAGCAGATCGTGTCCGATGATCACGAGATCTCCTCCCGGCATCACGATGACTGGAGATGCACACGGCTGCCCGTCGCAGTTGACGTCGCCGGGAATCCCATCCACCGAGAAAGAGCCCGTGCCGATCAGCCGCATCGAGCTCTCCTCGTGAGCGTTGATGCAGGCGCCGGAGCCGAGTGCGTTGCCGCTGTCGTTATTCGAGTCCCCGGCGTTCAGGGCCACCAGGATCCCGCCCGCGGCATCGCTGCCGCCGTCTCCGGTGCTCGAAAAGCAGCTGTTGTGTCCGGCGGCCTCGAGGCCGGTGCTGCGGTCGCTCGCGCCATTGCGGATCTCGATCGCATGCGAGTCGAGCGTCACGAGTTTTCCCTGGACTCCTGCTCCGCTCTGGGTCGAGAAGGCGTCGAGCGCGACGTTCTGCACGTCGATGTTCTGGACGCCGACCCAACCGCCCGCGCCGTTGCCGGCGACGATGAAGACACCGCCGATCGGGACGCTGTAGTGGGCTTGAACGGAGCCAGGCCAATACGCGGGGGCCACGCTGTAGAGCAGCCCGGAAGGGTGATAGCCGTTGGCGTCGATTCGCACCCTCAGCTCGGGGGCTTCCGCTTCGAAGAGGATGCAGATGCGGTCCGGGTCGCCGCAGCCAGCGGTGATGCTGGCCGTGACCTCGAGGTTGCTGGCGCCGACGAGCATGTGGTTGCCCGACCCAGATCCGCTCCAGGTCGCGAGCGAGGCGCAGCCCGGCGCTGTCGCGAGCTGGAACCCATCGGAATCGATGTTGCACGCGAAGTAGTCTGCGCTGGTGCTGAGACCGTCAGGCAGCTCCCCGTTCGTGAACAGCCGCAGCGGCCCCTGGCCCTGCGTGTAGGGATGGTTCGGGAGCAGGACGCGCGCCACCGAAGCGCTGAATCCGGCGATCTGCAGCGAGGGAACGCCGCCCAGCGTGTCGCTGCGGGCGGAGACGCCCTCGACTGCGCCCGAGTCGACTCCCTCGATCGCGGTATCGAGGACGGGATCGTCACCGCTGCGCGTCGCGACGACGAGCGTGCGCGTGGCGGGATCCCAGGCCAGTGCTTTTCCCGTGCCTCCGGCCCAGCTGAGGCTTTCCCCATCCTGGTAGTGAGACGATCCAGCCATCGTCAGCGTGAGGGGAGAGAAGACGCGCTTCGCCCCCTTGACGCTGCAGCGCATCCGGCTGACGCAGCGCCGTTTCATCTCGGCGAAGGAGCGGAACGGATTCCAGTAGCTGCCGTTCCCGCTGAGGTCGCTTCCAGCGTAGGGATCGAACCAGAGCTGGGCCTGGAACTGATTCGGCAGCAGCCCCTCGAAGCGCCGCAGCTGGTGGAGATACGCGAGCGTTGCTTCGCTGCCGGCGCTGTCCAGGAGTCCGGGGACCGCCCAGAGCCGTGACGGCGCGAGGACCAGGATCAGCAGCAGCGTCCACGAAGCGATCGGCATCTCGACACCTGCCGCGTCTTCCCGCTGCCATCAGCCTAGCGCCTCAGGAATCGGAGCGTCACTAGCGCAGCGAGATCGAGCCGTTCGAGGTGCGCAGCTTGATCAGCGCACCGCCCTTGCCGAGGCGGCCGTGGACGTGGCCGGAGTCGCCACCGGTCGAATCGTCGAGCTTGCGGTCGTTGCGGATCACGCCGTTGTCGACGGCCATGTCGACTTCGGCGTCGACGTCGTCGGGCAGCGTGAGCGCGATGCGGCCGTTGCTGGTGCAGAGCTCGACGCCGGCCTTGCCGAGCTCGGCGAGCTGCGCGGTGATGAGTCCATTCGAGGTCGCCGCGTCGATGTCGCCGCGGTGATCCTCGAGCACGATGCGGCCGTTGCTCGAGCGCGCGCGCAGGCGGCCGCAGATGCAGGAGCAGAAGACCTTCGCATTCGAGGTTGCGATTTCGACGTTTCCGATCACGTCGCAGATTCGCGCCGAGCCGTTGCTCGAACGCGCGCGGACCTCGCCGCGGATGCCCTCGATCTCGATCCGGCCGTTGACCGCGATGACCTCGACCGAGAGCCCGCGCGGGACCAGCACCTCGAGGTGCACCTGGCCGCGGCGGTTCCAGCGGCGCGGTGCATCGACCTGCAGCGACAGCGCACCGCCCTCGCTTCGCGAGACGACGCGCAGCTGCCGCAGCAGCTCTTCTGCGGCGCTGCGCGACTCCGCGCGCGCGCGCTTGCAGGCGCGCACGGCGATGTCTGCGCGCTCTTCGCCGCGCACGCGCGTGCGCCCGTTCGCGTTTTGGATCCGCAGCCGGCCCTTGCTCGGCGCCGCGATCTGGATCGCGTCCTCGGCATCGGCCGATTCGCTCCACGGCACGCCCGCGAGCAAGGTGCGCAGGAAGCCCGCGATGCGGCCGGAAGCAAAGGCTTCGCGCTCGCGCGGCTCGTCGTCTCGCTCGCGGTCTGCGTCGCGGTCGCGCCGGCTCATGACGCGAGCTCTTCCCGCACGCGCAGGGCGAGCCGCTGCATCACCGCAGCGCCGGGGCCGCGCAGCGATAGCGTCGCCTGCGGCGTCAGCTCCGATTCGTAGGGGTTCAGCTCGATCACGCTTCCGCCGCGGCGCAGGATCTCGAAGGGGAACTCAGCGGCCGGATATACGCTGGCCGAGGTGCCGGCGACGAGCATGCAGTCCGAGCGTCCGACCTCCTCGTAGCAGCGGCGCAGCACGTCCGGCGGGATCGGTTCTCCGAAGGAGACGCTGTCGCTCTTGATCCAGCCGTGACACTTCGGGCAGAGCGGCGGCAGCTGCGCCGGATCCACCGCAATCTCTTCGCTGCGGAAGCGCGCGTTGCACTCGATACAGCGCAACAGCGCGATGTTGCCGTGGATCTCCAGCAGGACGCGAGTGCCCGCCTGCGCGTGAAGGTCGTCGACGTTCTGCGTGATCAGCGCAGCACAACGGCCGAGGCGCTCGAGTTCGGCGAAGCCGAAGTGGGCGGGGTTCGGCCGGGCTTTCGCGAGCGTGTCCAGGAGGCCGCGGTGCCACGACTTCGACGGCGACAGGCGCTCGCGCCAATCGGCGGCTGGATCGCGCAGGAAGCGCTGGTAGCCGTCCATCGGCGGCTCGCCGTACTCGGTCCAGAGGCCGCCGGGGCCGCGGAAGGGCGGAATGCCGCTTTCGACGGAGATGCCGGCTCCGGTCAGCGCGGTCACATGGCGCGCCTGACACAGCAGCACCGCAGCGCGCTCGATGTCGCGCTCGAGCTGCGGAGACAGTGACGCTTGCGGGAGGGTCTCGCTCATGCTCAGTGGTAGCGGCTGTCCCGGCGCCGCTGCTCTGCCTCCCATTCCTCGAAGCGCACCGCCCGCAGCTTCCGGCGCATCCGGAAGCGGCGCCAGCGCGCGCGCAGCTCCTCGAGGCTGATCAGACGACCCGCGTGGCCCTGCCGGCGCAGAGCGATCCAGCCGGCCAGCACGCCGCCGAGGTGGCCGGTGTGGCTGATGTTCGCGCCGCCAAACATCACGGTCATCAAGAACATCACCGGAATCATCCAGATCGCGCGGAACGCGACCGGCGGGAAGATCAGCATCAGCGTGCGATTCGGCCACGTCAGTGAATACGCGAGGATCACGCCGTAGATCGCGCCGGATGCGCCGACCGTCGGGATCGTGAGCTCGATCGGATGCGCGAGGCCGATTGCGTAGAAGAGGACCGGGAGGATCGCGATCACGACCCCCGCGCCGACGCCGCAGAAGAGGTAGTAGCGCAGGAAACGGCTCGGCCCCCAGAGCAGGGCCAGCTGGGAGCCGAAGGACCACAGGATGAACATGTTCATCGCGATGTGCGCGAGGCCTGCGTGCAGCCACATGTACGTGAAGGGGGTCCACAGGTGGCCCTGTTGCCAGAACAGCAGAGGCCTCACGCCGCCGAGGAACTGCAGCTGTTCCTTCAGCAGCAGGTCCAGCACGAAGACGACCGCGTTCGCGATCATCAGCTGCTTGATGACGGGCGGAGTGATGGGAGGTCCGAAGGACATCTGGGGCCCGCCAGGGAAGCCGCGTCCGTACACGCCGTCTACCTCGCTAGGTTGCGCGGCGCGCTGCGCGCGCGGTTGCCGCGGTGCCGTACCGCGCCCGGTTCTCGGGGCTCGGAGAGGCCTGATCATGTGTTCCACGGCTGTGCGGGGGGCGCGCGGAGTCCCGCGTAGCGCGAATACCCTATTCCGGGCGCTGGCGAGCGTCAACGAGAGCTCGCGGTGTGAGGGAAAAGAAGCCCCGCGGGGCAAGCAAGTGGGCCGATTGGGTGGGGCAGGTGTGCGTGGCAGCCGAGGGGGGCGCGTTCAGCGGAGCTTCCCGAGCGCTCTCGCCGCGTGCAGCAGCGCGAGCGCGCTCTTCGCATCCTGGATCCGGCCGCTCCAGACCCACTCGAGCGCCTCGGCGAAGGGGAGCACGAGCGTCTCGATCACCTCGTCGGCTTGCAGCTGCTGCGGGACGGGCGTGAGCTCGAGTGCGGCGAAGAGGTAGATGCGCTCATCGGTGAATCCCGGAGTGGTCCAGATCCAGCCGAGCGACACCAGCCGGCCCGCCCGCTGCCCGGCCTCCTCCTCGAGCTCGCGCGCTGCGCAGCTGGCCGGCTCTTCGCCGGGCTCGAGCTTTCCGGCCGGCACCTCGACCAGCATGCCGCCGGCTGCATGCCGGTACTGGCGGATCAGCACGACCTCTCCGCTCGCCGTGATCGGGACGACCGCCGCGGCGCCCGGGTGACGCACAATGTCGAGATCGACCCAGTGCCCGTTCGGCAGCTGCACGCGCTCGGTCTGCGCGCGCACGACGAAGCCGCGCTTCACGCTGCTAGGATCCGCCTCACCACCCACGGCGAGGGCGAGAGTAGGCGGACGCGCTCGCGTGTCCAGACGTCTCGCCGAGAAGTCCCGCCAGGAGCACAGGAAGCCGCACGCGCCCATGCCGCCCCGACTCGACCAGCGGCCGGTTGCGATCCGCCTCGACGCGGAGGGCCAGCGCGCGCTCGAGGGCGTCTTCGTCCCGGCTGGCGCCGAAGGCGCCGGCGGTGCGCTGATCGCGCCGCCGCATCCGCTCTACGGCG
>CAYTJA010000406.1:0-2530 GCA_964437835.1 uncultured Spirochaetales bacterium | reverse complement strand
TGAGCGGTTGGGTCGCCGAGAGCTACGGTTGGCGCGCCGCTTTCTTCGTCGCTGGCCCGCCGGGCGTGCTGGCCGCGCTCGCGGTCGGCTTCGTGCGCGAGCCGGCCCGGACGGCCGACGCGGCAAACTCCAAGACCGAAGGCTGGCGTGAGGCCTGCGCGGTCCTGCTGCGAATCCCGACGTTCCGCTGGCTCGTCGTCTCGGGCGCCATCCACAACTTCAATATGTACGCGCTCTCGGGATTCCTGGCGCCGCTCTTGATGCGCTACCACGGCCTCTCGGTTCGCGAGGCTGGCTTTCTCTCGACCGGGATCTACGGCGTTGCCGGCGCGATCGGCCTCTACGCGGGCGGAGCCTTGTCCGACCGCGCCGGCCGCGCGCGACCCGACGGCCGGCTCCTGTCGACCGCCTGCGCCGTGCTGCTCGCCGTGCCAGCGGCCTTCCTGGCGCTCGGACGCGAGCGCCGCGACGCCGCCGGTTTCGCCGCCCTGATGGGCGTGGCGGTGCTGCTCTTGTACGTCTACTACGGCTCCGTCTACGCGGCGATCCAGGACGCCGTCCCCCCGCGGCTCAAGGGCACGGCGCTCGGCCTCTACTTCTTCGCGATGTACACGCTCGGCGCCTCGCTCGGACCGCTGCTCACGGGAGCGCTCTCGGACACGCTGACCGCGCGTGCCGCACGCGCCGCCGGCAGCCTCAGCCTGGAAGGCTTCCGCGCGGCCGGACTGCACGACGCTCTGGCGATCGTGCCCGTCCTGGCCACGCTCCTGGCAGCGGTGCTGTTCGCGGCCGCGCGAGCCACGCGGAGCACCGGGCCCGCGGCTAAGGCTAGGGCTTGACGATCTGCTCCCGGCCATCCTCGTTCTTCAGTTTCAACGGGCTGGCCTTACCTCTCGCCATCAAGCACGTACGTGTCCTTGGTGTTCGTGGGGCCGGCGAAGCTCAAACCTGCCTCCTCCTCCGACGCGCTGATCTTGGCTGATGGACGCCCGCGGTGGTGATCAACCGTAACAACACGGTCTCAGGGTAGGTCTCGCCGTTCGGCTGTTTCGTTATCAGGGCTCATGGCGCCTCCGTGCCCTCGGTGAGAATGGCGAGGTAGCGGTCGTACGCGAAGAGCCGATGCGGCGGAACGAACACGGCGTTGCCTGGACGGCTGCCACCGATCCAGTTCTGGGAGCGCCGGAACTCGCCCGGGTCCTTGCCGCTGCCGCGCCCGCGCGAGAGCAGCACGCCATGGATCTCGCGGATCAGGCGGTTGGACAGCGGAAACCCCTCGCGGAGCCGCGCCAGACCGTGCTCCAGCGCCGCGACGTAGTTAGAAACCTCGACCACATCGTCGAGCGGCACGCCGGGCGCCTCGTCCAGCTCGAAAAGCAGCAGGTCCGATAGCGACGACTGCGTCCCCTCGATCTGCGAGGAGAGCACCGCCTCTTTGCGGATGTAGGCATAGAGGAAGAGCGACTTGTCAGGCAGTAGAGTGGAGGCGCCGTCGAGGCGGCCGAGGGCAAGCACCGCCGCCTCCAGCGTCCGCTGCAACTCCCCCGCGAACGTGAGCAGCGGGTTGGGCGGAAGCGGATCTGGGACAAAGGCACGCACCTTTTCCCCGCCGGAGGCCGTCGTTTCGTATTTCCCGGTTTCGCCGCGCTTCATGCCGGTCGGTCGTCCGCCTGCTCAGCAACACTGAATAGCGAGACTGTCTATTCAGGCTTAGCTCTCAAGTTTAAACAAGCGCCGCGGGCCGCAGCAAGGGCAAAGACCTGCGGTGTCGATCCGGAAATCGTCAGGCTGGCAGAGAGAATAGTACTGCGGAGTCTTGGGCGAGTGGTGCCTTTCGACCAAGGCCTGAGCGCCGATGGAAGCGCCCTCTCTCCTAGTCGTCCACCCGCAGCACCGCCAGGAAGGCTTCCTGCGGGATGTCGACCGTCCCGACGCGCTTCATGCGTTTTTTGCCCTCCTTCTGCTTCTCGAGCAGCTTGCGCTTTCTCGAGATGTCGCCGCCGTAGCACTTGGCGATCACGTTCTTGCGCAGCGCCGTCACACTCTCGCGGGCGATCACGCGCGAGCCGATCGCGGCCTGGATCGCGACCTCGAACATCTGGCGCGGGATGATCTTGCGCATCTTCTCGACGAGCGACTTGCCGCGCTCGTAGGAGGTCTCTTTGTGGACGATCAGGGAGAGCGCGTCGACGGGGTCGCCGTTCACCAGGATGTCGAGCTTCACGAGCGGCGAGACCCAGTAGCCGCTGAACTGGTAGTCGAGCGAGGCGTAGCCCTTCGAGGCGGACTTCAGGCGGTCGTAGAAGTCGAGCAGGATCTCGTTGAGCGGCAGCTCGTACACGATCATCACGCGCGTGGTGGTGATGTAGTTGAGGCCCTTCTGGATGCCGCGTTTGTCCTGGCACAGCTTCAAGATCCCGCCGACGTGCTCCTCCTTGGTCAGGATCGTCGCGGTGATGATCGGTTCTTCGATGGTTTCGATCGAACCCGGGTCGGGCAGGCGGGCGGGTGAATCGA
This sequence comes from uncultured Spirochaetales bacterium, assembly GCA_964437835.1. GTDB lineage: Bacteria > Myxococcota_A > UBA9160 > UBA9160 > SMWR01 > CAYTJA01. The sequence goes on along the minus strand of CAYTJA010000406.1, from coordinate 13 downwards.
CCTCGATCGTCTC
>CAYTJA010000405.1:0-10335 GCA_964437835.1 uncultured Spirochaetales bacterium | reverse complement strand
AGTGCGGATGGAAGCGCGGCGGCCACTCCACGAGAACCGAGATCCCTTCCCGATCCCGCTCCGGGGTTGACAGCGATGGCCCTCTCATGGAAGCGGAGTCCGGGTGGGCCGGGCTGCGCCCGGACCGGGACCCGAGAGCCTGGCGCGCAGCGAGGCGCAGCCGAGCGGAGAGCGGGTGGGGACCGGGCCGCTCCCGGACGGGGGACCACAAGACTAGGGGGCGGCGGGTGCGGTCGACGGCGCGGGATCGGAGTCGGGTGCCGCCGCTTCCGCAGCGGGCGCGGGCAGCGCGGGGGCCGCCTCGGCGACGCCGGCGAGATCGGCCTCGAGTCCCTCGAGCTCGCCGCGCACGCGCTCGACCCCCGCGCGCGCGCCCGCCAGGCGGCTGCGCGCACCCGAGAGGCGCTCGCGCAGCTGCGCGAGCTCGGCGCGGGAGGCCGCGAGCTCCGCAAGGGTCCGATCGGCGCGCGCGCCGAGGCTCCGGGAGCGGGAGGTCTGAACGGCCAATCCCAGCACCGCGAACGCGAGCAGGACCACGAGCACCCGAGTGGACCCCGAGCGCTCGCGCCGCGCGGCCTGCGGCGCCGCGGGCTCGCCGCGTGTCAGCGGGACGACGTTGTCGGAAGCGCCGAGAGGCTCGCGGCGGAGCTCGCTCTCGGTCAGGACTGGATCACCAGCTTCGAGAGGCTCGTCTTGCGCAGGTTCGTCTTCTGGATCGTGCGCACCAGCTCCGCGACCTTTTCGATGTCGGTCTCGAAGGGGTTGTTGCAGATCACGCGCACGTTCAGGAGGTTGCCGAGGCGGATGTTCGACCAGTCGAGGTCGTACTGGATCGAATTCTGGCGGGCGAGCTTGATGAACTCGCCGCGCATCCGCGCCCGCGTGTCGGGCGGCGGCTCCGTCTTCGCCTTCAGGATCTCCTCGTCCTCGAGCACGCGCTCGACCTGCCCCTTGCGCTCGAGCAGATAGTAGAGCCCGCGGTCGAGGCGCAGGTCGTGGTACTGCAGGTCGAGCATGAACACGCGCGGATCGTTCCACGACGTGCCCTTCCGATCGATGTAGGTCTGGATCAACTTCCGCTTGATCACCCAGTCGACCTCGCGGTCGAGGCGGTTGGGGTCGTCGTTCAGGCAGTCGAGCACGTACTGCCACTTTTGGACGCCGTCGCGCAGCTCGTCGGAGACGGGGTACTGCTCGATGTACTTCTGCGCCATCTCGCAGTATTCCATCTGGATGTTGATCGGCGAGTACTCGCGACCGTTGTCGAGACGCAGCTTGCGCTTGCAGCTGGTGTCGTAGGAGATGTCCTTGATGGCCTTCACGGGATTTCGCAGCGTGAAGTCCTTGTTGATGTAGTTGTCCTCGATCATCTGGAGCACGACCGCGCAGGTCGCGACCTTGATGAAGTTCGTGTACTCGGACATGTTCGAGTCGCCGACGATCACGTGCAGTCGTCGGTACTTCTCGCGGTCCGCGTGCGGCTCGTCGCGCGTGTTGATGATCGAGCGATCGTTGGTCGTGGTGCCCGAGATCTTCTGATAGATGTGCTGCGCGCGCTGGCTCACGCAATAGTGCACGCCGTCCTGGGTCTGGAACACCTTCCCCGCGCCGGTGTAGATCTGGCGCGTGACGAGGAAGGGAATCAGCTGCTCGGCGAGGTAATAGAAGTCGACGTCGCGGTCGACGAGATAGTTCTCGTGGCAGCCGTAGCTGTTTCCGACGAAATCGGTGTTGTTCTTGAAGATCGAGAGCTTGCCGGCGATCCGCTCCTCGCGGATCTTGTCCTCGGCGTAGATCTGGAGGTCCTCGAGGATCCGCTCGCCGGCCTTGTCGTAGACGATCAGCTGCCGGGGAGAAGCGCACTCGGGTGTCGCGTACTCGGGATGGCAGCCGGTGTCCTGGTAGAAGCGCGCCCCGTTCTCGAGGAATACGTTCAGGAAGTGCTCGGTGGTGATCAGCTTCTCGAACAGGAAGCGGATCGCCTTCTCGACGGGCAAGGTCTTGCGACCTTCGGGAGTGAAGATGATCCCGTACTCCGTCTCGATGCCGTAGATCCGTTTCTGCACGCAGCCGCCTTTCCAGGGGGGGAGCTGCCGACTTCGGAAGCCAGGCCCTGGGGAACACCGGCCCAGCCGAGAGCCTAGGCGCCCAGGTACTCCTTGACCATATCGGTGGAAAGGCGAACGAACTTGCGGCCGCTGCGCGAGCCCTCGAGGATGCAGACCTCGAGGTTGTCGGGCTGGATCAGGCTACCGCCCTCACTGGCCCGCGACAGGCCCCTGCGCCCGAGGCGAATCGCGTCCCCCAGGGGCATGTCTGGGCGGTGCTCGGAGCTCATGAAGGCGTTCATGTCGTCGGCGGCCCCCCCGATCACGCAGTAGCGCTCGTGGTCGCTGATGCTGCCGTCGAACTGCACGCGGTAGATCGCGTTGGTCTCGTGACCAGCCAGGGTCGGGTCCCCGACCTCCACGACCACGATCTCGACCTCGAGCGGCTTGAGCTCGCGCGTGAAGACGTCCCCGATCGCCTGGGAGTACGCATTCGCGAGCGCGCGGGCGCGCACGTCATCACGGCTGTAGGAATAGCCCTTCACGTCGGCATAGCGCACGCCGACCTTTCGCAGCTGATCGAACTCGCTGAACTTGCCCACGCCGGAGAATGCGATGCGATCGTAGATCTCGCCGATCTTGGACAGCGTCGACGGATTCTCCGCCATCAGCAGGATGCCGCCGCTGAACTCGAAGGTGATGCTGGACTTGCCGCGGGCGACGCCCTTGCGGGCGTACTCCGCCTTGTCCTGCATCACCTGCTCAGGCGAAACGTAGAACGGCATGCTCACGACCGGGCCCCTCCGCTGCGCGCGCTGAGGATCTCGCGGTACACGCTCTCGATCTCCGCGTCGGGCACGCGCTGAATTCCGGGCTGGGTGCAGAAGTCGAGGATCGGGAAGATGCGGCGCACGACGTCGACGCCTCCGGTCGCGCGGTCTTCGTCCGCTGCGTCGGTGAGCGCCAGGACGGCGATCCGGACCGCCTCGTCGCGCGTCGCGGTGGCGCGGTGGCTCTTCTTCAGCGACTCGCGCGCAAACAGGCTGCCCGAGCCCGTCGACTCGAAGTCGGTCTCCTCGTAGCGCCCGCCGGTGATGTCGAACTTCCAGAGTCGCCCGGTGCGACGGCGCAGGTCGTAGCCCGCAAACAGCGGAACCACGACCAGCCCCTGCATCGCGGCCGGCAGGTTCTGCCGGATCATCTGCGAGAGCTTGTTCGCCTTGCCGTCGAGCTCGAGGGACTCGCCTTCGATCTTCTCGTAGTGCTCGAGCTCGATGCGCATCAGCCGAGCCATCTCGATGCAGGGGCCCGCCGCACCCGCGATCGCGATCAGCGAGTGCGAGTCCGTCGGGAAGACCTTCTGGATGTCTCGAGACGCGACCCGATGGCCTTCGGTGGCCAGCCGGTCGCCGGCCACCATCACGCCATCGGCGCACTTGAAGGCCAGCACGGTCGTCCCGTGCGGGATCTGCAGCTCTCCGATGCGCACGAGCAGCCCGGACAGATCCGGGCGCAGCTGCGCGTGATCCACGGCAAGCAGCTCATTGAAACTAGAACCCTCGTAACGAGTCCGGAACTGCAAGCCCCCTCCTTGCGGCTCCAGCAGCGGCGGCGCCTGCCCTATCAGCGGTTCGAGCAGGAAATCTATTCGCCTCCGCGCTGGACGTAATTCTTGACGAATTCCTCGGCGTTCTCCTCGAGGACCTCGTCGATCTCATCGACCAGGGCATCCATCTCTTCCTTGAGCTCCTCGCCCTTCTTGGCGAGCTTCTGCGCCCCGTCGCCCTTTCCGGTGTCGCCCCCTTCGCCGCCGCCGCCGCGCTGCTTTCGCTGCTGCGATTCGGCTGCGCCGTAGATGGGGAGCCGTGCGGGATCCCCGCTTCGACCCGGCTTGCGAATGAACTCCATCGTGGCCTCCTGCTCCGTCCCGCGGTCAGGTCCGGAGGTTCTTGACCAGATCTGCTGCGGTGGGCGATGCGTCCAGCAGCTCCTTGACGTGGCGCTTCGAGCCCTTGAGCGGCTCCGCCATCAGGATCCTCTTGATCGGCTCGTCCTCGACGGAAAACGAGATCGAATCCCAGTTCACGCCGAACACCGCAGAACCGTATCGCCTGAGACACTCGCCCCGGAAGTAGGCACGCGTGTCGGCGGGCGGCTCCACGACGGCCGCCAGGATCTCCTCGTCGCTGACGATCCGCTCGGCCCGTCCCTGCCGCTCGAGCAGGAAATATAGGCCCTTGTCCGGCCGCAAGTCGTGATACTGCAGATCCAGCATCTGCACCTGGGAGGATTCCCAATCGAGCTGCTTTCGCTGCATGAAGCTCTCGATCATCGACTTCTTCATCACCCAGTCGATGCGAGTATCGAGCTCCATCGGGTCGCGCGCGAGCGCCGCCAGCACCGACTCCCACTTTGCGAGCACGTCCTTCGTGATCGGATCCAGCGAGCGACCGCTCGCGTAGCGCAGGGCCAGCTCGAAATACTCGCGTTGGATCTGGACCGCGCTCCAGCGCTTCCCGCTCTCGAGCTGGATCTCGCGGCGACAGCTCGGGTCGTGCGAGACCTCCTTGATCGCGCGGACCGGGTCGCGCAGCGCCAACGGCTTGTCGATGGCGCCGTCCTCGATCATCGAGAGCACCAGCGCGGTGACCCCGTTGCGCAGATAGATCGTGTATTCGGAAAGGTTCGCGTCGCCGACGATCACGTGCAGCCGGCGGTATTTCTCGCGATCGGCGTGAGGCTCGTCGCGGGTGTTCACGATCGGGCGCTTCACCATCGTGTCGAGCGCGACCTCGGTTTCGAAGAAGTCCGCGCGTTGCGAGAGCTGGTAGTCGCAGGGCTGCGCGCGGTTCTCGCTTCCGACCTTGCCGGCCCCGCAGAAGACCTGGCGCGTGACGAAGAAGGGCATGACGTGCTCGACGATCTGCTTGAAGGACGTGCGCCGATCCATCAAGTAGTTCTCGTGCGAGCCGTAGCTGTTGCCCTTGCGGTCGCTGTTGTTCTTGTAGATCAGCATCTGCGCGCCCTCGGGCAGCAGCGCATTCGCCTCCCGGCGGCTGATCTCGAGCACGCGCTCGCCGGCCTTCTCGTGCACGACGAGCTCGCGGACACTGGTCACCTCCGGAGTCGAATACTCCGGGTGTGCGTGATCGACGTAGTAGCGCGCGCCATTCACGAGCGTCTTGTTGCGGGCGATGTTCTCCTGCTGATTCGGCGTGTACTTCTCGCCTTCGACCTGGAAGCCGCGGGCGTCGGCCAGCGGGTTCTCCTGGTCGTAATCCCAGAGGATCTCGCCGGCGTGGTCTTCCCGATAGGCGTTTACGAGCAGAACACAGCTCGAGATGGGATCGAAGTCGGGATCCCCTTTGATCGTGATCCCGTACTCGACCTCCGTTCCCATCACCTTCGGAATGGCCATCCAGTCCTCGCCCCCGCCTTCGTCGTCCGCGCCAGGGCTAGAGGTACTGGCCTGCGTTGATATTCTCGATGGACCGCTCTTTGCGGCTGATGCCGCTCATCAACGTTCGCACGTTGATGATGCGCTCGCCCTTGCGCCCGGAGATCCGCGCCCAGTCGTCCGGGTTCGTCGTGTTCGGGAGATCCTCGTTCTCCTTGAACTCGTCGTTCACGGATTCGATCAGGTCTTCGACGCGGATGCCGCGCTCCTGGTTCTCGATCAGGCGCTTGACTGCGCGCTTCTTGGCCCGCGCGACGATGTTCTCGATCATCGCGCCGCTTGCGAAGTCCTTGAAGAAGAAGATCTCCCGTTCGCCCTTGGCGTAGGTCACTTCGAGGAACTTGTTCTCGTCGTTCGTCGCGTACATGCGCTCGATCGTGTCGTGGATCATGCTCTGCACGATCTTCTCCGGATCGGAGCCGTAGCGCTCGATCGAGGCCGCGTGGAAGGGGAGATCCGGCAACAGGTACTTCGAGAAGATCTCGAGCGCGGCCTTCTGATCCGGGCGATGCACCTTGACCTTGAGGTCGAGGCGGCCCGGGCGCAGGACCGCAGGATCGATCAGATCCTGGCGGTTGCTCGCGCCGATCACGATCACGTTCCGCAGCGACTCGACACCGTCGATCTCCGACAGGAACTGCGCCACCACGGTGGCTTCCATGTCCGAAGAAATTCCCGAACCGCGCATGCGGAACAGGGAGTCCATCTCGTCGAAGAAGATCACGACCGGAACGTCCGCGTTGGCCTTCTCGCGCGCCTTCTTGAAGACCTCGCGGATCTTGTGCTCCGTCTCTCCGACGTACTTGTTCAGCAGCTCCGGACCCTTGACGTTCAGGAAGTAGGCGGTCGTCGCCTTGCCAGTGCGCTGCTCGATGCTGCGCGCGAGGCTGTTTGCGACGGCCTTCGCGATCAGCGTCTTGCCGCAGCCGGGCGGCCCGTAGAGCAGAATGCCCTTCGGCGGCCGGAGCTTGTGCTCAGCGAAGATCTCCGGATACACGTAGGGCAGCTCGACTGCGTCTCGCAGGATCTCGATCTGGTCGCCGAGGCCGCCGATGCGATCGTAGGTGACGTCCGGGATCTCCTCGAGCACGACTTCTTCGACCGAGGACTTCGGCAGCTTCTCGAAGGCGTAGTTCGTCCGGGCGTCGAAGAGAATGTGGTCCCCGACCTTGAGCTTCTCGCGCCGCAGCGGCTCCGCGAGCGTGACGACGCGCTCGTCGTCGGTGTGGCCGAGCACGATCGCGCGGTTGTCGGCGATGAAATCGACGATCGAGGCGATCTCTCCGCGCGCGACGTAGCCGGCCGACTCGACGACGTTGAAGGCTTCGTTCAGGACGACGAGCTGGCCCTCTTCGAGCGTGAATGCGTCGAGGCTCGGGTGGGTGTTGACGCGCATCGCACGGCCGTCGACGACGATCTCGACGGTGCCGTCCTTGTTTGCGCGATTGAAGATGCCGTAGTTGTTCGGCGGCGCGCAGAGTTTGTCGACCTCCTCCTTCTGGAGCTCGATCTGCTGCTTGGCCTCCTGGAGCATTCCGACCAGGCGCTCGTTCTGTCGCTCGGCGTCCGAGACCTGCTCGCGCGCGAGCTGGTAGCGGCGGCGCAGCGCCTCGAACTCGGCGAGCAGCCGATCGAGCCGGCGCCGGAACTCCGTCGAATCGGTGCCGAAGAGCCGGACGCTGTCCTGCAGGTCGTCGATCTCGTCGTGCACGCCGCGCAGCGGCGCATTCTCGCGCGGCTGCGCGTGCGCCTCGGGCTCCTCGGCTGCCGGGCCAGCGGACGAGATCCGGCGCATGACATCGCGCATGAAACCCTTGCGACCCGAGCTGGAATCCGAATCGAACTCGCTCATACCGCCCTCTCCTCGTTCACCGGTCGTCCCAGACACTGGGGACCGCGGGGGGAGAGCAATGCAATCTGCGTGCCGCGGAGACCCTCATGGTGATCCCTGCGACCTCCACAAGTGAACGCGCCGGGTAGTGGGGGCGATAGCTCCCGCAATCGGCGCTGCCAAAGTACCTAGAGCGTAGCGGCTGCAAGAGCTTGTCAAAGCTCGTTGCGCGCTTCTGAACGGCCCCGCTCCGCAACTGCGCCATGCGCAAATCCTCACGCTCGGCCCGAAAGGCTCGCGGCACCGATCCGCGAGCCACAGCGTCTCCTACGAGGTCGTTCTCGGCGGACTGCAACCCGAAGCGGGGGACTCGCGGGTGCGAACAGGGGAGCGTTGAGACCCAGAACCTCGTGATATATCAAAACATTTTGGCAATTTTCGAGTTTATCGTAGGAGTCCCGGGTGTCAACGGCACGCCTGCGGCCGACGCTTTCGCGATCTCGCTCGCGGCAGCGGAGGATTGCGCGAGAAATTGCGGAGGCTTTGCAGGCGGGGTGCCGCCGCGATTTCCATTGCTGCAGCGGAGCTGCCGGTCCGTTGACGCAGTGTCGGCGGACCGTCGTGCGGGGAACTGCGGTCGACTGGGGTGCCGCGTTCTGCGCCTGGGAACCACTTTTCCGCTCCGCACACCCTTGCGGGGCTCGTGGCTGCCCGATCAGCGCTTCGGAGCCGCATCGGGCGCGGCGAGTTCGATCACCTGCACGCCGGGCGGCGGCACGAATTCGAACTCGCGCTTTGCGAGACCGCGGTCCACCTGGATCTCCGAGAACGCGACCCGCGTCTCGTTGCCTAGCAGATCGACCACCGTGGTCTCCTGGAGATCGCCGCTCGCGCGATCCGCGCGCAGGCGCAGCTTCTCGAAGGCCTCCGGCTGCCGCGGCGTGAGCTCGAGATGCACGACGCGCGCATCGCAGGCCAGGGCGATCACCTCGAACTGTTTCAGGACGTCGCCCTGGCCGAGCAGGAACTGGATCGAGGCCCCGGAGAAGTAGCCCCCTGCGACGGGCAGCTTCTGCACTTCGCGTCGCGTCTCGTCGTAGAGCCAGAGCGTGTTCCCGTCGCTGACCACGAGACTCTTCTCGGGCTCTTCGTAGGACCAGCGCATGCGCCCGGGCTTCGCGAACGCAACGCTGCCCTTCGCGTGCTGTGACTCTCCCAGCCCGAGTGCGCCGCCGCGCCGGCTCTGCTCGAAGCGAGCCGTGAGATCGACGACGCGCTCGTAGCGCGCCTGGATCCGGGAGACGGCCTCTCGCGCGCAGGCGTCGAGGGGATCCGAATCCGCGCCGGCCGCCGCGCCGGCGCGGGAGAAGCATGCGAGCGCGAGGCTCGCCGCGAAGTACACAGCTAGACGTCGCACGGCCATCTTCGACGCAACCCTTCCCGGCCTATTCGACCGGATCCAGCGGATCCGCTGCGCGGACGAAGACTTCGCGCGGCTTGGTGCCCTCCTGGGGCCCGATGATCCCCTCCTGCTCCATCTGTTCGATCATGCGCGCCGCACGGTTGTAGCCGACTTTGAGGCGGCGCTGGACGTACGAGATCGACGCGTTGCGCGTCTCGGCCACGATCGCGATCGCCTGATCGAGCAGATCGTCGGAGTCTTCGCCACGAGCTTCCTTGCTTTCCGATTCTTCCTTCATGCGGATCAGCGTCTCGTCGAAGCTCGGACTGCCCTGCGTGCGCAGGAAGCTCACGAGCTTCTGGACCTCGCCCTCGGAGACGAAGGCGCCGTGGACACGCTTCAGCTTCGAAGTGCCCGGCGGCAGGAACAGCATGTCTCCCTGACCGAGCAGATGCTCGGAACCGTTCTGATCGAGGATCGTGCGCGAGTCGGTGCGCGAGGCGACCTGGAACGAGATGCGCGCGGGAAAATTCGCCTTGATCACGCCGGTCAGCACGTCTACCGACGGGCGCTGCGTAGCGAGCACCAGATGGATGCCGGCCGCGCGCGCCATCTGCGCGAGGCGCTGGAGCGCCTCTTCGACGTCGTGCGCACACACGACCATCAGGTCGGCGAGCTCGTCGATCACGACGAGGATGTACGGGAAGCGGCGGTACTCGACTTCCTGACCCTGCTCCTCGCCCGGCTTCGGCTTCAGACGGAAGGTCTTGTTCCCTGCGGCCAGCTCCTTTTCGACGCGCGCGTTGTACTGCTGGATGCTGCGCACGGCGAGCGCCGCCATCATCTGGTAGCGCTCCTCCATCTTCGCGACGATGCCGTGAAGCGCCGCCGCGGCGCGTTTCGGATTCGTCACGACGTCGGCGATCAGATGCGGAATGCCTTCGTAGATCGAGAGCTCGAGCAACTTCGGATCGATCAAGAGCAGCTTCAGATCCTCGGGCGTGACGCGACATAGCAGCGAGCACAGCAGCGAATTCAGGAACACGCTCTTGCCGGTTCCGGTCGCGCCGGCGACCAGCAGGTGCGGCATGCGCGTCAGATCCGCATGGGTCGGATTGCCGAAGATGTCCTTGCCGAGCGCCACTCCGAGGCGCGACGGCTCGTTGCGGAATGCCTCGCTCTCGATCACGTCGCGGAGGTAGACGGTGTCACGCTCGGCATTCGCGACTTCGATGCCGACCACCGACTTGCCCGGAAGCGGTGCGATGATGCGTACCGACAGCGCGCGCAGCGCGAGTGCCAGGTCATCGGAGAGTCCGACGATGCGGTTCACCTTGACACCCGACGCGGGCTCGAATTCGTACATCGTCACTACCGGCCCCGGGTGGACCTTGTCGACCTGCCCGCCTACCCCGAAATCGGCGAGCTTCTTCTCGAGGATCCGCGAGTTCATGATCAGACTCTCGCGGTCGTAGCGACGCGCATTGTCCGGCGGCGGCTGGAAGATCTCCACGACATCGGGCGGCGCGTAGGGCCCCGTCGAGGTGTTCTCGGCAAAGCTGAACGCTTCATGCTCCGGCTGCCGCTTGCCTTCCCG
>CAYTJA010000404.1:0-2150 GCA_964437835.1 uncultured Spirochaetales bacterium | reverse complement strand
GTGCTCGCGAGCGACCTGTACCACAACCGCGACGACTACTGGGCTACCGTCGTCGATGTCGCGAAGAACACGTCGCTGGCGCGGATGCAGCGCAGCATCACGATCCTCGGCCGCAAGGAGGGCGAAGCCGTCGACTTCGCGAAACTGCTCTACCCGGCGATGCAGGTCGCGGACATCTTCTTCATGGGCGTCAACATCGCGCACGCCGGCATGGATCAACGCAAGGCGCACGTCATCGCGCGCGACGTTGCGTCGAAGATGCGCGTGTCGCCGCTGCGCGACGGCGATGTGCAGATCAAGCCGGTGTGCGTGCATCACCCGCTGCTGCTCGGCCTCAAGAAGCCGTCGATGTGGCCGCCGCCCGAGGGCGACCTCTCGGACTTCTGGGCGTCGATGAAGATGAGCAAGTCGGACAAGAGCTCGGCGCTTTTTGTGCACGACACGCCCGACGAGATCCGCGCCAAGGTGCGCAAGGCGTTCTGCCCGCCCGATTCCGTGAACTTCAACCCCATGCTCGACTGGGTGCGCAAGCTCGTCTTCCCGCGCGACGGAGAGTTCCGCATCGCCCGCTCGGAGCAGCACGGCGGCGACCTGCGCTTCACCTCGCCCGAAGAGGCGGACGAGGCGTTCACCACCGGCGCGCTCCACCCGGCTGACCTGAAGAACGGCGTCGCCGAGTGGCTCGTCGATACGCTCGCCCCCGCGCGGGAAGCGTTTGCGTCGCCGGAAAAACAGGCGCTGATCGCGGAGCTGGATGGGCTGATCACGCGGTAGGCAGTGGCCAGTAGTCAGGCTCCAGTTTTCAGGCGCGGCGGCAGCAAAACGAGCTCGCGGGCTTAAAGCCCGCGCCACGGACTTGCGCTGATCGCCGAGTTGGACGGGCTTTTCACGCGGTAATCGCCGCTTTTCGGGCGAAAACGGCGCGGTTTTGCGCGGCTTTTCCAGATTCAAACAGATTCGAACTGGTTGGCAGCTTTTCATTTTGTTCTTTTTCCGGGGCGGGCCGGTCGGGAGATGGAGATGGTGATGCGGGTACGACATCCGGGCATCATCGTTGTTTTGAGGCGTAGTGCGAAGGGGGAGATGGCACTCGGGAGGGCGATGCTCGCGCGCAGGAAACGCGGGCTGAAAGCCCGCGCCGGCGGTGTCGGCGTCGCCAAGTGGTTCGTCGATACGCTGGCCCCCGCGGGGAGGCGTTCGCCTCGCCGGAGAAGCCAAGCGCTGATCGCGGAGTTGGATGGGCTGATCACGCGGTAGGCAGGTGATGCTATCATGTAGCTATGGCAACGGACGGGTACGTTACGCTCACGCTGGAAGTTCGCAAGGAGCGCAAGCTCTTTGCCTCGCGCTGCCCGGAGCTCGGTGTCGCAAGTTGCGGGGACACGCTCGATGAAGCCGTCGAGAACCTGCGGGACGCGACGTTCGAATATCTGAATTCCATCGAGCGTTTGGGACAGCGGAAGAGGATTTTCCAGGAGCGAAACCTTAAGATCACGAAGTCCCGTCCTGCGCTTGTCCGGCGTGAATACGATCTCCCACCGGGGTCGTTTGCCGGCCCGATGGTAACGAAAATTCCCGCTACCTCCGCGTGACCCCGAAGAAGCGCCGCAGCGAGTCTTCGCTGAGACGCGGGCCTCTTCCTCTCCTTTCGAGCAAGCAAGTTGTCCAAGCGTTACTGCGCCTTGGATTCGTGGTCGATCCGAGTCCTAGCGGGGGCAGCCACATGTCGATGTACCGACAGCGTGGGGCAGCCAAAGACGTAACCGTGGTCGTGCTCGGACGGAAAGAACTCCCACGTGGGACGCTGGCGAGCGTACTCGACATCGGCAAGATCTCGCGCGAGGAGTTCCTCGATGCGCTGAAGAAGGGCCGACGAACGCGCTGATCGCGGAGCTGGACGGGCTGATCACGCGGTAATCGAGGCGAGTAGCTCCTCGCAGTCCGAGGCCACCTTCGCCATGCCGATCTCGCGCGCCGTCTCGAGCGCCGCACGCAGCAGCGCCGCCGCCCGCTCGCCATCTCCCGAGGCACTTCGCTTCAGCAGCATGCGTGCGTAATCGACCTGCACGCGGGCTTCGAGTGGGCGCGCGCCGAGTCGGCGGTCGAAATCGATCGCCGCCTCGAAGTGTCGCGCCGCGTCTTCGTAGTGG
>CAYTJA010000403.1:0-2465 GCA_964437835.1 uncultured Spirochaetales bacterium | reverse complement strand
CAAAGTACGGCATCCCCGGCTAGCCGCCAAGTTTTGCTACTGCTCGCGTAGCACCAGCGCGACGTAGCCGCTCGCCGGCGCGGCGATCGCCATCGCCAGCCCCAGCGCGGGCCCGCCGAGCCAGAACGCCAACCCGCTCTCGATCCCCCAGACGAGCGGAAACGCCAGCAGCGCCGTGAGCATCTTGTAGGTGGCCGGGTCGTCGGGAGACTTCGAGAAGCGGTTGGCCACCCACCCGGGCAGCGAGTAGGGAAACCAGTTGAGCAGCCAGCCGACCGGAGCGATGGCGCGCGCAAGGAGATGAGGCGTGCGTCGCGAACGAGTCTCGGTCGGCTCGGCCGCGCTGGGCCACGCCGCCTCGGGCAGCGCCGCGTCCAGGCCGGCGCCGATCCGCTCGGTGAGGTCGCGCACCGCCGCATGCGGGTTCGCGGCGTAGCCCGCCGCTTCGGGCCTGGGATCGATCGCTTCGCCGATGCCGATCCGGACCCGCGACCGGAAGCGCTGCTTCGTCTCGTAGCGCAGGCTCACCGGAACGATCCGCACACCCAAGGGGCCGAGCCGCGACTCGGCTCCGAGCACGATCCGGGCGGCCCCGGTCTTCAAGGCGAGCCGCCGCGGGTGGCTGTGGCTGATGCCTTCTGGGAAGAGCGCGACGTTCTCGCCCGCGGCCAAAGCCTCGTGGCAGCGTGCGAAGGTCCTGAGGTTCTTCGGCGGGTCGATCGGGCCCTCGACCCGCCGATAGACCGGCAGCGCACCAGCGAGCCGCAGCAGCGGCGCGAGGAACGGATGTGCGAACAGCGTGCTCTTGGCGAGGAAGCGCGGCTCGCAACCGGGCAGCGCCAGCAGCAGCAGCGCGTCCACGATCGAGTTCGTGTGGTTGGCGACGATCACGAGCGGTCGATCGCGCGGCAGGCGCTCGATCCCGCTAGTCTCGATCTCGCGAAAGAAAATCCGCGTCATCAGCCCAGCCAGACGCGACACCAGGCCGCCCAACGCTCGACGGCCCCGGGGAGCTGCGCTCACCCGGCCACCTTGAAGGAAAGCGCGATCGCGGCGCTGATCTGACGCTGCTTGGAGCGATCGTCGAGGTAGTAGGAAACGTGGCCCAGGAGCCTGGGGTGGTCGAGGCCGAAGCGCTTGCCGGCGTATTCGCGGATCGCCAGGACGCCGATCCGCTGCGACTTGTTGAGCGGCGCCGCTGGAACCGTGGTGAACTGGTGGATCAGGCCGTACGAGAGCTTGCCGCCGCGCGCGGTGTGGGTCTCGCGCAAGAGCACGCTCTGCGTCGCGAGCAACCGGTCGCCCGAGACCTTCAGCAGCGTGTCGCGCAACGGCTCGTAGAACACCGGCCCCGCGGCGTTCGACTTCCACCACTCGAAGTCCGCGCTGGCCGCGGCCACGAAGCGCCCCACCCTCAGCTTGAGCGTGGGCGAGACGTACACCCGGCTCGCGAAGCCTGCGGCCGATTGCCCGTGCCGCGCGGCGCGCACGCGCCTGTCGAATGCCTCGCCGTACCCGTCGTAGCTCATCAGCGAGTCGAAGCTGCCGAAGTAGTACCCCGGCTCCGCGCCCACGCGAACCTGCAGGATCGAGAGCGGCGCCAGCTCCACCCAGGCGCCGAGGCGGGTGTACGCGGGAGTCACGATGTGGGACAGGCCGGTCGAGAAGTGGGCGTCCCGCTTCAGCGGCCGCTCGGAATCCGTGAGCCGCCAATTCCAGCGCAGCTCGAGCGCATTTTGCAACCCCAGGTTGTTGACTGAGAAGCTGAGGCTCTCGCGCAGCTCGCGCTTCGCCGGTGTCGAAGCCTCCTCGGCCCCGAGCGGCGCGAGTCCGGCCGCCAGGCTCAGGACGGCGATTCCAGTCACGCGTCGCATCATGGCTTCTCCTCCTGTGCTTCTGCCGTCGTAAGAGCACGGACGGTGCCAGGCGTCGGAGATCCCCTAACCCGTTGAGAACACGAGAGCGGAGAGCCGTGACGTCGTATTGGGGCGCCAACGGGCTAGGCAACCCGCGCAGGCCCTGGGCGGTGGGATAACGTTGGGGGATGGCGGGACCGCGCGCGCCGGAGCGGATCGAAACCGAGCGGCTCGTGCTGCGACGGCCCACGCTCGGGGATGCCCAGGCTGTCTTCACGCGCTACGCCAGCGATCCCGCCGCCACCCGCTACATGAGCTTCCCGACGCATCGCAGCGTCGAATACGAGATGACGTCGGGCCGGAGCACGTTGCCCACGTGCGACCCATAGACCCCGCGGTTCATGCGCAGCTCGTCGACCACCACGCGATCACCACGCGATCTTGACCCTCGCCCCGCGAAGGGGGTAGTGTCTCCGTCAACGCAGCCAGGGCGATTGTCGGGGAGGGTCGGCTGCGTTTGTGGAGCTCATGAGTCGCGGCACCCGCACTCTCGCAAGGTCGCGCGGCGGGGTCGAGTGGGGTTGGAACGACACCGGAACAGGTGCCATC
>CAYTJA010000402.1:0-4312 GCA_964437835.1 uncultured Spirochaetales bacterium | reverse complement strand
GAGTCCGGCGATGCGCTCGCCGAAGCGCCGCCATGCGCGGCCGTCGAATGCCTCCTCGGCGCTGCCCTGCCCCCAGTGCTCGCCGCGCAGCAGGTTCGTGACGAGCCAGCGGTCGTTCCGGGCCATGCCTGCGCCCAGCGCGTCTTCGAGCGAGGATTTCTCCGCCATTCAGAGCTCAATTTGGATCGCAAAGCGATCGGTGTAGTCGCGGAACGCGGCGCGGATCGCGGCGACGTCGAGGCCGTAGTCCTCGAGCACCGGCGCGTGCGCCCCGTGGCGGCCCTGGGGGTTCTCTTCGAGCCAGGCGCGCATCCGCTGCTCGGCCGCGCGCGTGAAGGGGAGCCCGAGCTGCTCGTAGAGCGCGCCGAGCGTCGGCAGCGGGCGCGCCACGAGCTCTTGCATGCGCAGGTCGGCGAAGGCGGCGTCTCCGATCTCGTCCCGGTACGCCAGCGCGCGCCGCATGCACTCCGACCAGAACGCGAGCTGCCCGCGGCCGATCGCCTTCCTGTCGACGCTGTCGCTGAACGCGCCGCGCACGGTCGCGATCAGGCTGCAGACCGAGGGCAGCACCTTGGCGGGGTCGCGGTGGGTCCAGATCCACTTCAGATCCGGGTACACCGCGCGCACCGCGGGCAGGTTCGCGAGGTCCGGCGGGTTCTTGAGGTTCCAGCGCGTGGGCCCGCAGCGCCACTGCAGCAGCTTCAGCACGCGCCGGTGGTGGCGATAGGCCGGCTGCATGTCGCAGGCGAGCCACCAGCGGGTGTAGCTCGGGAGCTCGGTCTGGCCCTCGAAGTGGTGGGTGCGGAAGTGCATGCCCAGCAGGTCATGGTTCTCGGTCGGGCTGCTGCCGGTGTCGTCGTGCATCTTCGCGAGCTCCGGCGCGAGTTGCTTGATGCCCGCGAGCCCGGCGTCCGCGATCGCGATGCGCGGATCGCTGTGCTCGGTCGCCGTCTCGGGCGGCGGCGTCGGCTGGGCCGACTCCCACGTGCGCAGCGAGCGCGCGGCCGGATCCGCTGCGAGCAGGTTCGAGAGCGCGGTCGTCCCGGTGCGCGGCAGCCCCATGACGAAGACCGGTGCCTCGATCGGCACGCGCTCGAGCTCCGGATGTCGCCGGTACCAGTCCTCGATCTGCAGCCGCTGGCAGAGATAGTTGTGCAGCTGCCCCTGCCAGGCCTGCTGCCCGAGCTCCGAGAGACTCCCCTGCGGCAGCGCCTCGCAGAGCACGTCGAGGCCCTCGCGGAAGCTCGGATCGCCGAAATCCTCCAGCCCGGTCGCGGCCCGCGCCGCGAAGAGGAGGCGCTCGGGTCGGAACTCCGTCACGCCGGGCAGGAGAGATACCCGCCGTCGATCGGGAGCACGGCGCCCGTCACGTAGCGCGCTTCGTCCGATGCGAGGTAGACGCAGCCCATCGCGATGTCTTCGGGCACACCGAAATAGGGCAGCGGAATGATCTGCTCCAGCCACGCGCGCTGGCCCGGCGCCGCGAGCTGCTCGTCGGTGATGTCTCCCGTCTCGATGAAGCCGGTCGAGATCGCGTTGACGCGGATCTTCTGCTTCGCATAGCCGACCGCGAGCGAGCGCGTGAGCGCGTTCATCGCGCCCTTGCTGGCAGTGTAGGCGTCCATCTGCGGCGCGCCCTTGACCGCGACTCCCGACGAAATGTTGATGATCGAGCCGCCGCCCGCGCGCTGCAGCGCGGGGATCGCGTGCTTGCAGCACCAGAAGAGGCCCCAGACGTTCGTCTGCAGCGACTCCTGCATCACCTGGTTCTGCACCTGGTCGAGCAGCGTGTCGCCGCGCTCGGGCAGGCCGACCAGGTGCGTCGCCGCGGCGTTGTTCACGAGCGTCGTGAGCGAGCCGTAGCGCTCGACTGCGCTCTCGATCGCGCGCACGACGTCGGACTCGACGCCGATGTCCGTCTTCACGAACAGCGCCTGCCCGCCCTGCGAGAGGATCTCGGCCTCGACCTGCTTGCCGAGCTCTGCGGTACGTGCCGCCACGACCACGCGTGCGCCCTCGCGCGCGAACGCGCGCGCGATGCCGCGCCCGATGCCCTTGGTCGCTCCGGTCACGAGCGCCACCTTGCCTGCGAGCCTGCCTTCGCCTGCCATCTATCCATTCCTCCCGAACGCGCGAGGCCGCATTCTACTCGCGGTTGACTGCGGAGCGGCGCCCCCCATAGGCTGCGTGCATGAACACACCCGCACCCGTCGCGATCGGCGTCCTCGACGACACCCCCGGTGGCATGCAGCCGGTGCTGCTGCAGCGCGCCTTCGAGCTGGCCTTCGCGGAGCTGTCGCGCGCGGGGCGCTTCGATCGATCCTTCGAACTCCTCATCGAACGCGCCGAGGGACTGCCCTGGGGCACCGCGCACTCGGTGGTGCAGGCGCACGCCGCGCTCGCGGCGCGCGGCGCGCTCGTGATCGTGGGTCCGGCGATCGGCGACAACGCGCTGGTGGCGACGCCCTGCGCCGACGCGAGCCGGGTTCCGACGCTGAACTGGGCCGGCACCGAGGAGGGCCGCAGCGAGTTCATGTTCCACCTGCAGGTCGGCTCGCACGAGGAAGAGCCCCTGCTGCTGGCGCGGCACCTGATCGGCCGCGGCGCGACGCGCTGCGCGCTGGTCTTCGAGCGCAGCGCGATCGGTCTGCGTTATGCGGCCTTCTTCGACGAGGCCTGTCTCGGCGAGGGCCTGGCCCAGCGGGTCCGCTTCGGCGTGAGCGCGGGCGCAACAGACCTCGGCCCCGCAGCGGAAGCCGCGCTGCGGGCGGAGCCCGACGCGATCGTCTACCTCGGCCTCGGCGCGGGCCTGGGCGGGCTTCGAGCCGAGCTCTCGCGGCGCGGCGCGGCGCAGCCGCTGTTCAGCAACTCGAGCGGGATGTTCGGCTGGGTCGGCCCGGAGCGCGCGCGCGAGCTCGAAGGGGTGCACTACGTCGACGTCGTGTCCGAGACGAACCCGGTGCTTCTCGATGCGCTGCGTGCGCTCGGCATCGGCTTCGACACCGGCCCGATGGCCGGGGTCTATCTCGACCTCGCGCGCCTTGCCGCCGAGGGCATCGCGCGCGCGCCAGTCCTCACGCCTCTCGGTGTCGAGGCCGGGCTCGAGCGCATCAAGAGCCTGCCGGCCGCCCTCGGCCGTGCCGGCACCCAGATGGGATTCGGCCACTGGGAGCGCTCCGCCTACAAGGGCGACTACCTCGTGCTGCGCCGCTGGCAAGCCGGCCGCTCCCAGGAAGTCTCGAGCACGGACCTCAGCTAGTGGGGCCAGTGGGCGCAGCGCGTACCGCGCGCGCTCTCTCCTGCAACCGCTTTCGCCGCAAGGCCGCGAGCGCGCCGACTCCCGCCAGCACCAGCGCGGCCGCAGCCGGTTCCGGTACCGGGGTCACCGAGTAGGCCTGGTACTGGAAGAAGAACGCGAGGCTCGGCAGCGGCGCGTTGAGCTGGATCTGAAAATTGATCCGCTGCGCGGTGTCCTCGTCCCCATCGAGCGGTACCGCGACGAAGACATCTCCCTCGCTGTGGCAGACATTGCCACTGCCATCGGGATCGCGGACCATGACAGCGCTATTGAAAGTGCCGAACAAGAAATCCGCATCGGCGAGACCGAGTGCGGCCGAGCTCGGGCATTGCAGCGGGCCCGGGGGCGGCGTGCCGAGGCGCACCGAGGTGAACACCAGCAAGTGCGCGGAGGTCGCGCTCGAGCCGTCGCCGCTGCCCCCGTCTCCGGACGAGGGCAACAGCTCGCCCCCGCCAACGCGGTGGAAGGTCACCTCCGCACTGACGCCAAGGATGCCGCCCTGCGCATTTCGAAACTGGCTCGCGTCGAAGCCCGTGAAGCGGACGCTGTACTCGCCCCTGCCCTCGGAGAGCTTCTCGAGCGTGGGATCGTCGAGGCTGAGCTCCGGATCGCCACCGACCGGTTGCCCGATCACCCCGCCCGAAGCCGCGGAAGCTCCCAGGAACGAGGCCAAGGCGAGGGTCCGCGCAAGCCGGGGCAGACGCCACCGGCGGTTTCGAATCTGCGCGCTGGGCAAGCCACACCTCCTCGAAGCTCTGCGCCCCCATGAGGGAGTGGCAGCCGAGGGGCAGAAGTCGCACGCAGTTCGGCAGCTCCGCACGGCAGCGGACACGAGCGCACTTCGCGCGACGCGATTTCACGTAAGTCAGCACCTCTCTTGATGAATCAGCTGGTACTCTGGATCGGCCGCAGCTCGGGTGGAGTCTCGAAGCGGCTCGATTCTTGGGGGGAGAGGAGACCCGCCGTGGGAGTTCTAACGAGGCTCCGCCTCGGGCCGACGAGACATGCAAGCCG
>CAYTJA010000401.1:0-6814 GCA_964437835.1 uncultured Spirochaetales bacterium | reverse complement strand
GTCTGCCGGTGTTGTGTCTGCCCTTCCTGCCGGAGGGGATCCGCGACAGCGGAGATCTCGCGAGGCTCGCGGCACTGCTGCTGGATGCGCCGGGGGCTGCGCCGGAGGCGCCGCTGTGAGCCAGAGCGAGGGCGATTTCGTCGCGCGCACGCTGCTCGCGCGGCGCCTCGTGGTGTGCGTCGGCTGCGGCGGCGTCGGCAAGACGACGATCGCGGCGGCCCTCGCGCTCGAGGCCGCACGCCGCGGTCGCAAGGCGCTGGTGCTGACGATCGACCCGGCGCGCCGCCTGGCAGACGCGTTAGGTGGGGGGCCGCTCGGGAGCGAGCCGAAAGCGCTCCCCGAAGCCGAGCTGCGCGCGCTCGGCGTGCCCGCGGGCGGATCGCTCTCTGCGGTGATGCTCGACATGAAGCTCACCTTCGACGGGCTCGTGCTGCGCCTCAACGACTCGCAAGAGGCGCGCGAGCGGCTGATGCGGAATCCGATCTACCAGCACCTTTCCGAGGCGCTCGCCGGGAGCGTCGAGTATTCGGCGATGGAGAAGGTCTACCAGCTCTACGAGCGCGGCGACTTCGACCTGATCGTCGTCGACACGCCGCCCTCGCAGCACGCGCTGGATTTCCTCGAGGCGCCGACGCGACTGATCGAGTTCCTGGACAGCCCGCTGGTCCAGATGCTGATCCATCCGGCCTTCTCGGCGGGCCGGCTCTCTTTCAAGATCTTCCAGCGCGGAACGCGGCGGGTGCTGAAGCTGATGGAGCGGGTCTCGGGCCTCGCGTTCCTCGAGGACCTCTCGGAGTTCCTGCTGGCCTTCGAGGGCATGGCCGGGGGCTTCCGCGAGCGCGCCCGGAAGGTGCGCGAGCTGCTGGTGTCGCGAGAATCGGCGTTCGTGCTCGTCGCAGGCCCGAGCCCCCAGTCGGTGCCGCAGGCGGAGGACTTCCTCGCGCGTCTCGAGACCCATCGCGTGCCGCTCGCCGGCCTGGTGCTGAACCGCATGCACCTGTGGCCGGGGGGCGGCGAGCCGCTCGCGCTGGCAGAGACGCAGGGCGCGGAGGCGAGCGAAGCGCTCGCGCGAGCGCTCGTCGGAACGGGCCTCGACGCGAAGCGGGCCGCGATCGCGGCACGGGCAGCACTCGAGATCTCGACGGGATACGCTGCGCTCGTCCGGCGCGACGCCGCGGCCGTGCGCCCGCTCGAAGCGCGGCTGCTCTCGGCGCGGCGCTTCGTGGTGCGTGTCCCGGAGCTCGGCGACGAGGTGCACGACCTCGCGGGCCTTGCGCGGGTTTCGGATCAGATGTTGCGCGGGGAAACGAGAGAAGGAGCCCTTCGTGGCTGAGCCGCGGCACAGGCGAGACAGGCGGCGCGCCGCGGCGCAGGGCGCCGGGCGGGAGGCCGAGCTCCCTGTCGAGGCCCTGCGCCGCGCCGCGGAGCACGCGCGCCGCGCGGCGGCCGAGAGTGCTGCCGCGCTGCATGCGCTGCTGGACGCGGCCTCGCTCTTCGCCGACGGGCGGCCCGCCGCCGAGAGCAGCTGGCTCGCACCCGCGGCCGAGCTGCTCGCGGGGCTCGGGAGCAGCGCGCGTGGCGCCGGCGGCGCTGCGCCCGAGGTCATGGACGCACTCGCGGCCGCGCTCGACGCCGAGATCCAGCGCTGGGAGCAGCGCTCGCGCGTCGATGCGGAGGCCCGCGCCGTGCTGCGCGCGCTGATCGGAGTGCGCGAGCTGCTGTGGGAGCTGGGCGTGCGCAAGGCGGGCACGGCCGATGCGGACGCCGCAGCCGCGCCGCGCGCGCATCCCGTGCGGACGCGCCCGCGCGCTGCGGCGCGCGATCCCTTCGCCGGCGCAGCGCCAGATCTCTTCGAGGCGAGCCGATGACGGTACTGATCAAGCGCTATGCGAATCGCAAGCTCTACAATACCGAGACCAGCCGCTACATCACGCTGAAGGGCATCGCGGAGCTGATCGAGCAGAACCTCGAAGTGCGCGTGATCGACAACGAGACCGGCGAGGACATCACCGGCACGACGCTTTCGCAGATCCTCGTCGACAGCGGCCGCGACGGCCGCGGCGTCTCCCACACGCTGCTCTCGGACCTGATCCAGCGCGGCAGCGACGCGCTCTACGGCGCGCTGCGCAAGGGCATGGAAGACGCCGGTGAAGGTCTCACGGATCTGCAGCGCAACTGGAAGCGGCTCGTCAGCGTAAAGGAGGGCGGCGGCGCGCCCGACTGGATCGCCTTCGCGGCGCCGGACTTCGAAAACCTGCTCCAGAAGTCGCTCGAGCGCGTGTTCCAGCTGCTCGAGCTGCCGCGCCGTTCGGACCTCGAGGCGCTGAACCAGAACCTGACGCGCGTCGCCGAAGCGCTCGAGGCGCTGAAGCAGCGCGGCCTCTCGCCTGCCGCCGCAGCGCCGGCGCGCAGCGCCGAGCCCGGAACTCCGGCAGCGACGGAGCCCAGCGCGGACTGAAGGCTCGTGGCTGGGGCCAAGGGCCGGGTCGGTTGGTTCAGCCGCGCGGGTTGCTAGGCTCCGCGTGTGGACGCTACAGGCAGCCCGAGCTGGCGCCCGGCTCGTGAGCCGGCGGCTCCGATCGCTGCGAGCGCCGCGCCCGACGCCGACGTCGAGATCCGCGGCAGCGAGCTGCGTTGCGTCGGCGTCTGGACGGTCGCTCACATCGCGCGTCTCGAACGCTGGCTGGGGGAATCGCCGCAGTCCTGGCTCGAGCGGGAGTTCGGCGAGCCGAGCGCGCCGGATCGCCCCGCCGGCGCTGCCGAGGTGGTGATCGACGGCTCCGCGCTGCGCGCCCTCGACACCGCGGGCGCGTGGCTGCTGCGGCGGATGTTGGCGACGCTGGAGCAGAGCGGGCGCCGCGTATCGCTCGCCGGACTCCGGCCCGAGCACGCGGCACTGCTCGAGATGGTCGCGGCACCGGCACTGCAGACGGCGCTCGCAGCGCCGTTGCCGGCCTCCTCGTTCCTCTCGCAGCTCGGCCGCCTCGCCTGGACGAGCGGACGGGACGGCATGCTGCTGCTCTCCTTCGTCGGCGAGGTGGCGATCGCCGCGCTCCGCTCCCTCGCAGAGCCCTCGCGGATTCGCTGGCGACCGATTCTCTACAACATCCGCACGGCGGGCTTCGATGCGCTGCCGATCACCGGCCTGCTCGTCTTCCTGATGGGCATCGTGATCGCCTACCAGGGCGCGACGCAGCTGCGGCGCTACGGCGCGAACATCTTCGTCGCCGATCTCGTGGGCCTCGCGATGCTGCGCGAGCTCTCGCCGCTGCTCACCGCGATCATCGTCGCGGGCCGCTCGGGCTCTGCCTACGCGGCGCAGATCGGCACGATGAAGGTGACGGAGGAGATCGACGCGCTGCGCACCGTGGGCATCCCGCCGATCGAGCAGCTCGTGCTGCCGAAGCTCGCGGCCCTCACGATCGCGCTGCCGCTGCTCAGCGTCTACGCGGATGTGCTCGGCGTCGCGGGCGGCATGGTGATGGCGCGCAGCGAGCTCGACGTCTCCTTCCCGGACTTCGTGGATCGCCTCCAGCACGCGCTGTACCGCACGGACTTCCTGGTCGGAATCGGGAAGGCGCCGGTCTTTGCTGCGATCATCTCGCTGATCGGCTGCTTCCAGGGCTTCCAGGTGACCGGCGATGCCGAAAGCGTGGGCCGCCGCACGACGGTCAGCGTGGTGCAGTCGATCTTCCTCGTGATCGTCGCGGACGCGCTCTTCTCCGTGATCTTCAACCGGCTCGGAATCTGACGCATGCGATCCGAGGGGATGGACGCAGAGCGCTCGGCGCAGCCCATCATCGAGGTGAGGGATCTGCACACGCGCTTCGGGGACACCGTCGTACACGACGGTGTGAACCTCGAGGTACAGGAGGGAGAGATCTTCGCCCTCGCCGGCGCGAGCGGCTGCGGGAAGTCCACTTTGCTGCGCGAGCTGATCCTGCTGCAGCGACCGGAATCGGGCTCGATCCGGGTCTTCGGGCGCGAGGTGGTGGGGCTCGGCGACGAGCAGGCGCTGCCGCTGCGGCGCGACTGGGGCGTGATGTTCGAGCGGGGCGCGCTCTTCGGCTCGCTCAGCGTGAGCGAGAACGTCGGCCTGCCGCTGCGCGAACACACGCAGCTCGGCGATCGGCTGATCGACGAGATCGCCGCCGTGAAGATCGCGCTCACCGGTCTGCCGCCGAACGCCGGGCCGAAGTACCCGGCGGAGCTGTCGGGCGGCATGCGCAAACGCGCCGCGCTCGCGCGGGCGATTGCCCTCGATCCGAAGCTGCTCTTCCTCGACGAGCCCACCGCGGGTCTCGATCCGCTGAGCGCCGCCGGCTTCGACGAGCTGGTGCGGCACCTGAAGGAATTGCTCGGCCTCAGCATCTTCGTGGTCACCCACGATCTCGATCTGCTCTGGCGCGTGGCAGATCGCGTGGCGTTCATGGTCGCGGGAAAGATCGCGGGGGTCGGTACGATGCAGGAGCTCGCGGGCTCGGAAGAGCCCCTGGTGCGCGAGTACTTCTACGGACCCCGCGGACGCGGCGCCCGGGAGCAGGCATGGAAACCAAGGTGAACTACGCGCTCGTCGGCGCGTTCGTGCTGGTGCTCTCGGTCGCGATCGTGGGCGCCGTGCTGTGGATCTCTGCCGGCGGGGCGGCGCGCAAGGAGTACGACAGCTACCTCGCCTATTTCACGGAGTCGGTGTCGGGGCTCAACCGGCAAGCTCCCGTCAAGTATCGGGGGGTCGAGGTGGGCTTCGTGCGAGAGATCGCGCTCGACGTCGAGGATCCCGAGCGGGTCCGGCTGCTGCTCTCGATCGAGCGCGGCGTTCCGATTCGGCAGGACACCGTGGCGATCCTGAGCAGCCAGGGCCTGACGGGCATCGCGTTCCTCGATCTCGAGGGAAGCTCGCGCGAGGTGCCCCTGCTCGAGCCCGTGCAGGAAGGCGAGTACCCCGTGATCGCGACCCGGCCTTCGCTCTTCCGCCGCCTCGACACGCAGGCGAGCGCGCTGGTCTCGAATCTCTCGCAGACCGCGCGGAACCTGAACGAGCTGATCGACGCGGACACCCGCGTCGCCCTGCAGCGGACGATCCGCGACCTCGACCGCGTGGTCCACGCACTCGCCGGACGCTCGGAAGCGATGGCCGCCAACGCCGGGCGGACGCTCGAGAACAGCGCCCGCGCGAGCGCCGAGCTGACGGCACTGCTGCGCGACGCCGCGGCGAGCGCCGAGGCGGTGCAGAGTGCGGCCGAGCAGACCCAGAGCGCGGCGACGGCGGTAGCCACGACGGCGGCGAACGTCACGAGCGGCGTGCAGCAGCTCCGAATCGATACGCTGCCCGAGCTGCAGCGACTGCTGGCCGACGCGCGCAGCGCCACCGCTTCGATCGCCCGCCTCGCGCGAGAGCTCGAGCGGAGCCCGAACGCGCTCGTGATCGGCCGCGAGCCGACGCCGCCCGGCCCGGGGGAGTGAGGGATGTCTGCCCTGCGTTCCAGCTCGAAGCTCGTGCCGTGTGCGCTGCTCGCCGGGGCCCTGGTCGGCTGCGCGCTGCTCGCACCCGATCGCGCCCCGGCGCCCGGCCTGTACACCCTGCAGCCGGTCTTCGCGAGCGCCGGGCTGCCCGCGGCCGGGGAGGAAGCGCCGGCGATCGCGATCGCGCCTCCCGGCGCGCGACCCGGCCTCGAGGGGCCGCAGATGGCCTTTGTCACGCGCGCCTACGAGCTGCGTTATTTCGCGCGCCATCAGTGGGTGGAGCCGCCGGCGCGCCTGCTCGCTCCGCTGCTCGTGCTGGCGCTCGAACGCCAAGGCCGCCTGCGTCCGGTGCAGGGCCGCGCGGGAGTCGCCTCGGCACTGTGGCTCGAGACGGAGATCGTCGCGCTGCAGCAGGAATTCGAGCTGCGCCCGAGCCAGCTGCGCTTCGGATTGCGCGCGCAGCTCTCCGATGCGGCGGCCGGGCGCGTGATCGCGAAGACGCAGCTCGAGGCCGTGGAACCCGCTGCGTCCGACGATCCCTACGCCGGCGTCGTAGCCGCGAACCGCGCGGTCGCCCGCGTGCTCGAAGAGCTCGCGACGTGGTGCGACGCACAGGCGCCGCGCGGCGCGCCGCCGCGCTGAAGCCGCTTCTGACGGCTGGCGACGTGCCTCGTGCTGCGCCGCTGCGAATCAGCGGCGCTCGCAGCTGAGCGCCCATACCTCGGCCGCATGACGCCGGCGCAGGAGGTGGAGTGGAGCCAGGCCGGGACCCGAATCGGCTTGCGCGACTCACCCGCCGCCGGTTCCGCGCGCGGCGCGCTTGTGCGCGAGCACGCCCCACAGGCCGTATCCCGAGTCACCGGGCAGAGATCTCAGGTACTCCTGTTGCAGGCGCGTCACCACCCGCGGATGTCGCGCGCCCCGGGCTGCGCGGAAGCCCGGCGTGGCGCCGACGTGGATGCTCTCGTAGCCCGCATCGAGGGCGGCAGCGGCGCTTGCTGGGGAGACGCGAAACCAGGGGAAGCAGAAGTGGCGCACGCGCTTGCCCGGCAGGCGGGCCTCGAGCTGGCGCCGGGACTCTGCGAGCTCGACGGTGATCGCGCTGCGGCTCTCCGCCTCGGCCTCGAAGTGCCCCGCAGCTGCGGCGTTGCCGCGCGCGGCGAGGCGCGAGAGCTCGAGGCGCCAGTCGCTGCGCTCGAAGAAGGCTGCGCCGCCGCGGCGCAGCACGTGCTCGGCCAGCGCGTCGCGGGTCGCCGCGGCGTCGAGGTAGCGCGGGCGTCCGGCCAGCAGCGAATCGAACTCATACACGGGGTGACCTAACACAAGATCCCGCAGCTCGCGACCCGCGGCA
>CAYTJA010000400.1:0-5358 GCA_964437835.1 uncultured Spirochaetales bacterium | reverse complement strand
GTCCGCCCTCCGGTCGGTGGAAACGTGGTTCGCGCGCGACCGCAGCGGAGCCGCGATCCGTTGGGCAGCGGCAAGAGACCAGGGTACGCTCGCGATCCATGCGCAACGAGTTCACTGCAATCATCGAGCGTGACGGCGAGTGGTTCATCGCCTACTGCCCGGAGGTTCCCGGCGCCAACGGGCAGGGTCGTACGAAAAACGAGGCACGCGAGAGCCTCGCCGAAGCGATTGTTCTCATTCTCGATGATCGGCGCGAGGACGCTCTCCGAGGCCTTCCGCCTGGAGCCGAGCGAGAGACGGTCACGGTCGGATGAACCGCGGTGCCCTGCTGCGGCACCTTCGTCGCCACGGGTGCTAGCTGAAGCGGGAAGGCGGCTCTCATTCCCTGTGGTGCAATCCTGCGACCGGCCACGTCGAGGCAGTACCGCGGCACACAGAGATCTCGAACAATCTCGCGCGCAAGATCTGTCGAGCGCTCTCCATTCCCGAGGTCGGCGGGTAGTCAGCTGCAAGCGCGCGCTGCGTATCCATGCTCCGGATCGGCTGCGAGGGGAATCGGGGTGAAGTTTCGTGAGCGGAGCGGTACGCGCCGCCCAGGACCTCTTGCCTCTTCTAGCTTCGCGGGCCCGATTCCCGGGCGCGGGCGAGCGCGGCTCGGAGGTCTTGCCAGACGAGCTGGCGGTTCTCGCGCGTGTATTGGCGCAGCACGAAGGCCGGGTGGAAGGTCGGCATCAGCGGGATGCCGCGGTACTCGTGCCAGCTGCCGCGCACGCGCGTGATCGAGATTTCGCGGCCTAGCAGCAGGCTCGACGCCGGCTTTCCGAGCGCGACGATCACCTTGGGAGCGACGGCCTGGATCTGGCCGTCGAGGAAGGGGCGACAGGTCGAAACCTCGTCGGCCAGCGGCGTGCGGTTCCCGGGCGGCCGGCACTTCACGATGTTGCAGATGTAGACACTCGCGCGCGGAATGCCGAGCCCTTTCTCGATCATCTGGGTCAGGAGCTCCCCGGCGCGGCCGACGAAGGGCAGCCCCTGTTGGTCCTCGGTCTCACCGGGGCCCTCGCCGACGAACATCAGCTCGGCGCGGGGATCGCCGTCTCCGAAGACGATGCGGTTCCGGCCCTCGCAGAGCCTGCAGCGGCGGCAGTCGCCGAGCGCCTCGCGGACGGCTTCGAGGCTCGGCTGCGCTCCGAAGGGGCTTGGCTCGGAGAGCAGCGGGGGTTGCGGCGCGGGCTGCTCGGGTGGCTTCGCCGCGGCCGCAGGCGCCGCAGGCGTGGGAGTCCGCAGCGGGGGCTCGAGCTCGGGCTGCGCGGCTCGTTGCCGCGCGGGCGACTGCGACTCCGCGCGCTCCCAGTGATCGAGGCCTTCCTCGGCGAGCTCCTGCAGCAGCGCACGGGCCGAGGCGATCAGCGCCCGGGCCTCCGCGCCTAGCGCTCTGTCCACCGGCTGCGCTCCAGCTCGCGGAACGCGAGCGCCGCCTGCACGTGGGCCGGCAGCGCGGCCGCGGCGTTCGCGGGCTTCGGCTTGCCGGTTCCCGCTTCGATCGTGCCGTGGCGCTGGCGGTCGATCTTCTCCTCGACGGAGAACTGGAAGCCCTTGTCGTTCGCTTCGTCGTGACAATTGCCGCAGATCTGCAGGATCACGCAGGAGTCGCACTTGTCGCCGAGCGACAAGATCGTGCCTCGCCGCTGCGCCCCCTCCGCGACGTGGGCGCTGCCCGGGCCGTGACACGATTCGCAGCCGACGCTCGCGAGGTCGCCGGCCGGCGCAGCGCTCCCCGGAGCCGGGGCGCGGAATCCGCCCGGGCGACCCATGCCCGTCGTGTGGCAGCGCAGGCAGTCGGCGAGCCCGGCCTTGCCCTGTTCGGCGAGCGTCGCGGTGGCGTGCGCGTGCGGGCTCTGCGACCAGGTCTCGAACTCGGCCGCGTGGCAGCTCTGGCAGGCGAGCGACCCGACGATCGCCGCGTTCGTCACCAGCGCGTCGAGTCCGGTCGGGCGGCCCCGCTGCGCCAGCAGCTTGGCTTTCTCGGCGGGCGGCAGCGAGAGCAGCGCGCGGTTCGCCGCGTGTGAGATTCGCGGCGAGAAGCTCGCGTAGTCGAAGCCGAGCGAGTGCTGCGGGTTGTGGCAGCCCTGACAGGTCGCGGCGTAGTTGCCCGCGGGCGCGAAGTCCGGCGAGAGGTGCGGCCCGCCCCGCCCGTGGCAGGACTCACAGCCGACGCCTTCGAGCTCGCGGTCCGGATGCGCCATCTCGTAGCCACCCTGTTGGCCGAAGCCGACGACGTGGCACGAGACGCACTCGGCCTTGGTTTCCGCTGCGTGTCGGACCAGCGTTCCGAAGGCCCCGGCATGCGCGGTGAGCTCCCAGGTCGCGTGCTCGGACGCGTGGCAGACGCCGCAGACCTCGTTGCCGCTGTAGCCCTCTTTGCGCAGCAGCATCGGCACGGGTCCGCCCGCGAGCCGCGCCAGGCGCATTTCGAGCAGCGGCGGATCCTGCCCTTCGTTCCAGCCCTGCATCCGCTCTGCGATGCGGCCGTCGGAGTCGACGAGGAAGATATCCGGCACACCCGCGTGCACGCCGTAGTCGCTGCGGATCTTCCCGTCGTCGTCGAATACCACGGGGAAGAAATCGAGGCCCTTGGCCTTCAGCTCCGCGCGCACCTCGGCCGTGCGACCGGAGATCTCGATCCCGACCAGGGCCGGCCGCCGCGCCTCGGGCAGCGCCGCGAGCAGCTGCTTCAGCACGCCGAGGGCCGCGTGGCAGTGCGGGCAGGTGTGCAGGAAGAAGATCACGAGCGCGGGCTTGCCGCGCTGCTTCTCGAGCTCGAAGCGCTCGCTACCGTCGAGGATCGCCGCGGAGAAGTTCGGAGCCATGCCGGGGGAAGTCTCCGCGGTCGCGGCTCCGATCGGGTGCAGGCGCAGCGCGTCCTCGAGCAGCTGCGTCGCGACTGCGGGGTCTTCCGGAAAGCTCGAGAAGGCGAACTTCAGGTAGCCCTCGCCATCGCCGCCGAGGATCAACAGCGGGGAGCGCAGCCCGAGCTGCTTGGTGATCGCGCCCGAGGAGTCGTCGATCAGTGCAAAATCGAGCGCGTGCTCCTCGGCGAAGCGCCGCGCGGTCTCGGCCGTCGATCCGAGCGCGACGCCCAGGATCTCGAAGTTGTGGGCCGCGCGCACGGCGCCGACGTTGGTCACGGCTTTCGCGGCGGCGATGGACTGCGGGATCTCGGGATTGAAGAAGAACACCAGCAGTCGGCGGCCCAGGTAGTCCGAGAGAGCCACGCGCTTGCCGTCGAGCGTGGTGCCGGAGATCTGCGGCAGCGGCCGCTCGTGACTCGGGCGGCTCGCCGCGGGCACGCTTGCCGGCTTCGCGATCGCAGCCTGCGGCGCGCTCGCGGCGGACTTCAGCTCCGGCTTCGAGCCGAGCTTCGATTCCGCCTCCGAACCGCCACACGCCGCGACGACCAGAGCCGCCGCGACGAGGCAGCTGAGGCAGGACCCGAGGCGCCGGCTCGACACGGATGCAGCATACGGATCGGCCCGGAACGCGGCAAGCAGCGCGCCGGATCGCGGTTAGGAGACCTTCTCCAGCACGTGAATGCCACAACAGGAGCCGAGGCCGATCACGTGCGCGAGACCGACTTTCGCTCCCTTTACCTGCCGCGCACCGGCTTCGCCGCGCAGATGCGTCGCGACCTCGTAGACGTTCGCGACGCCGGTTGCGCCGAGCGGGTGACCCTTCGAGAGCAGGCCGCCGGAGACGTTCACCGGAATGCGGCCGCCGTGCCAGACGTCGCCCTCGTCGATCAGCTTGCCGGCTTCGCCGTCGGCGCAGAGCCCGAGATTCTCGTAGTGCAGGATCTCGGCCGTCGCGAAGCAGTCGTGCAGCTCGACGAGACTCAGATCGTCGGGGCCGATGCCGGCCTGCTCGTAGGCCTGCTTGGCCGCAAGACGCGTGCAGGTGTTGATGTCGGGCATCACGAGGTCGCGCGCGGTGTAGGGGTCGGTCGTCAGCACGGACGCCGCGATCTTGACGCAGCGACGCATTCCGAGCTGGCGCGCCTTGCGCTCGGAGACGAGCACGGCCGCGGCCGCGCCGTCGACGTTCACTGAACACATCAGCTTCGTGTTCGGATACGCGATCATCTCGGAGCCCATCACCTCCTCGAGCGGCGTCTCCTTCTGGTACATCGCCTTCGCATTGCGCGTCGAGTGCTGGTGATTCTTGACCGCCACCTTCGCAAATTGCGCGAAGCTCGTGCCGTACTTGCGCGAATGCTCCATGCCGGCTTCTGCGAAGACGGCCGGCATCAGGCCCGAGCCGAGCAGGCCTTCGGTCGGAATCCCGCCGCCGCCCCCTCCGCCGCCGAGCAGACCCGCGCGGCCGAGCTGCTCGACGCCGACCACCAGCACGACGTCGTGCACGCCGGCCTTGATCGCCGTCCACGCGCCGCGCAGCGCAGTCGCGCCGGTGGCGCAGGCGTTCGCGCTGTTCGTGACCGGAATGCCGGTCATGCCGATCTCGTTCAGGATGCGCTGGCCGACCATCCCGGCGGCCTGCATCAGGTTGCCGCAATACATGGCCTCCATGTCCTGGATCTTCATGCCCGCGTCGTCGAGCGCGAGCAGCGCCGCCTCGGCTCCGAGCGAGGGCACGCTGCGGTCCGGGTAGCGGCCGAACTTGATCATGTCGATTCCGGCGATGTAGGCGTCGCTCATACAGCACTCCTGTCGGATGGAATTTGTCGCTCTTGGCTCGCTGCGCGCGGCAAGACCGCTGGCAGCGTCGCTCAAGCGCGCGGCTGGAAGTAGTAGGCCATGTACTCGTTGCCCTCGGCGTCCTTGCGCGGGGCCTTCTTGTAGACCACCTCGATCGGCATGCCCATCTTGATTTTTTCGGGCTTGGGATCGATCCCGATCAGATTGCCCTTGACCGTGCCGCCGCCTTCGAGATCGACGATCGCGGAGACGTAGGGCGTCTCGATGCCCGGTAACGAGCGGTGGACGATCGAGTAGACGTAGAGCTCGCCCCGGTTCGAGAGCCGTTTCGGCGCCAGGCTGCCGCGCGCGCCGCAGCTCGGACACACGCCCGCCTGCTTTAGCAGGATCGCCTGGCACTTCCCGCACTGCTGGCCTTCGAGGTAGGGGTCGCCGATGCCGGGGATCTTGAGATAGGGCACGACCGGTCGCGGGCCTGCGGGCGCCGCCGCTTTGTCCGTCATGGGGGGTTGCACTCCTGATGGGGCAGGCAATGTGCCAGCCGGAGGCTCGCCCTGTCAATCGGAGCCCGTGCTCACGCCGCCCGTGCTGCGGCCCGGCCGCGCGCGCTCGGTGCCTGCGCTACGAGCGGCGGGTCTTGAGCTCG
>CAYTJA010000399.1:0-3726 GCA_964437835.1 uncultured Spirochaetales bacterium | reverse complement strand
ATTGTCATGCCTGCGAGCTTCTGAGAGGCTCTGCCCGAGGCGCCTCCCATTCCGATGAGCGACCGGTCCGAGCTCACCCGCGAGATCCTCGAGGGGCCGTCCGGCCCGCTTCGCGGCATCGACACCGACATGAACGACCTGCCCGACGCCGTGCTCGCGCTGGCCGTGGTCGCGCTCTTCGCGGAGGGTCCGACCCGGATCCGAAACGTCGCGAACCTGCGGATCAAGGAGACCGACCGGCTCGCGGCGCTCGAAGCGGAGCTCTCGAAGCTCGGAGCCACGCTGCGCGCGGGCGCCGACTGGCTCGAAATCGAGCCGGGGCCACTGCGCGGGGCCGCGATCGAGACCTACGACGATCACCGCATGGCGATGGCCTTCGCGCTCGCAGGCCTGCGCGTGCCGGGTGTCCAGATCCTGGATCCGGGCTGCGTGTCGAAGACCTGGCCCGGCTACTTCGACGCGCTCGACACGTGGAACTGATGTGGGCTGCGGCGCCGGACTCCAGCCCGGAACTAGGCGCGACTGCGGAGCTCTTTGGGCGCGCGCGCGCCGAAGAAGCGGCGCGGCCGCCCATACAGCCACGGCTCGGGGACGCGCGGCTGCCGCGGCTGCTCGGAGACGCGGCCTTCGGCGCAGCCGGCGCTGCAGTACCAGACGCCCTCGCGTTTCAGGGAAGCGAGATCCAGGCTCGCCTGGCAGCGCGCGCAGGAGCCGGAGCCGTGGATCGGGCGGCGCTCGACGGTGTCTTCGTTCTGCACGGGCGCGAAGGTTAGTCTCCAGCGCGTGAGCGGCAACCCGGCAGCGCAAGATCGCCCCGCGGCCCTGGAGGCGCGCGCGCTCTCGCGCCGTTTCGGGCCCCTCGCGGCTCTGCACGAGTTGGACCTCCGGATCGAGGCCGGCGAGGGCTTCGCGCTGCTCGGCGCGAACGGCGCCGGCAAGACCACCTTCCTGCGCCTCGCGGCCGGGCTGCTGCTGCCGAGCTCGGGCGAGCTGCGCGTCGCGGGCTGCTGCCCGGCGCGCGAGCCGGAGCGCGTGCGGCGGGTGCTCGGCTTCGCGATGGAGACCTCGCGGCTCTACCCGGCGCTCCGGGTCGAGCGCTTCCTGCGCTTCGCCGCGGGCGCGCGGGGGATGTGCCGCGCGGCCGCGCGCAGCGCTGCGGAGCGGGTGATCGAGCAGACCGGTCTCGCCGCGGTAGCGGCGCGGCCGATCGGCCACTGCTCGCGCGGCTATCAGCAGCGCGTGGCACTCGCGCAGGCGCTGATCGGAGAGCCCGCAGTGCTGCTCGTCGACGAGCCGAGCGCGGGCCTGGATCCCGCGCAGCGCGAGGAGATCTGGGAGCTGCTCGCCGGCCTGCGCGGCCCGCGCACACTCGTGATCTCGACCCACGACCTCGAAGAGGCGCGGCGCCTCGCGACGCGCGCCGCGGTGCTCTCCGCGGGGCGCCTGCGCGCGCAGGGAGCCGTGAGCGAGCTGCTGCGAGAGCCCGGTGCCCTCGCGCTGTTCCGGGACGGCGCTCGCGCATGAGGCCCTTCCTCGCGCTGCTGCGGCTCGAGCTCGTGCAGCTGCTGAGCCAGCCGACCGCCTACCTGACCCTGACCGGTGTCGCGACGATCACGTCGCTGCTCTTCTTCGACCACCTGCGCCTCTACAACCAGCTGCTCTTCGTGTTTGCGACCACGACCCTCGGCGGCTTCGCGGCCGACACGATTCCGGACCACGTGAACCTCTGGGACCAGGTCTTCTTCCCGGTCGCGGAGCAGCTCGGCATCACCTGGCTCGCCGCACTCCCGCTCGTCACGATGCGCGCCTTCGCCGAGGAGCGCGCGCGCGGCAGCGACGAGCTGCTGCTCTGCGCCGGGATCGGGCCCAATGCGCTGGTGCTGGCGAAATTCTCGGTCGCGTTCCTGTTCGCGCTGCTGCTGGTGGCGGTCTGCTTCGTCTACCCGGCCACCGCGATCACGCGGGGCGGCGTCGGCGCGGCGCAGCTGGCCTCGGTCTTCCTGGGCCTCTGCCTGCACGCGCTCGCGGTCACCTCGCTCGGTCTGGCCTGCTCCGCGTTCACGCGCAGCCAGCTGCTGGCCGCGGTCGCCGGCTGGGCCAGCGCCTTCGTGCTGTGGGACTTCAGCTGGGCGTTTCCATTCTTGAGCGAGCGCAGCGCCGGCTGGCTCGACGCGCTCTCGCTGCACCCGCACTACAGCGCGTTTGCAGAGGGCCAGATCGACCTCGGCCACGCCGCGTACTTCGCGGCGCTCGCGATCGTGTGTGCGGCACTCGCTCGGCTCTCCTTCGATCTGCGCCGGGTGACGGGCTGATGCCGCAGCTCGCATTCGCGGGTCTGGTCGCGCTGGTGTTCGGGCTGCTGTCGCATTACGCGATCGGGGCCACGGGCGTCTTCCCGCTGCTGCATGTCGGGGCAGGCGGGCTCTGCCTCGCTGCCGCGCTCGCAGTCGCCGCGCACCGGCTGCGCCGCGCGAGCGGCGCTCCCGCGCGCCGCGCGATCTCGCGCGGGCTGCTGCGCACGGCGGCGCTGGCGGCCGCGGCGATTGCACTCCAGCGTCTGGCCGCCGCCGCAGAGGTCCGCTTCGACTGGACCCTCGAGCAGCGCTACGAGCTCGCGCCGGCGACCGTCGCGGCCTGCCGCGCGCTGCCGACACCGCGCGCCCTGCTGCTCGCCGAGCCCGGCGACCCGCGCCTGCGCCACACGCGCGCGCTGCTGCGCGCAATCGCAGCCGCCTGCCCGCTCGAGATCGACGAGCGCGAGCTGTCCGACGGCGGCAGCGCGGGCGAGGACTTCGAGGGCCTGCGTTCGAACGGCGTCGTGCTGAGCGCGGGCGGGCACTCCGAGCTCGTGGAGCGCCCGCTAGAAGGCGCGCTATTCGAAGCGCTGTCCCACCTGCGGCGCCCGGAGCGCGCTGAGATCGGCTGGCTGCGCGGCGCGGGTGGCGGCGATCCCGGCGAGGCAGGGCCGCAGGGCTTCTCCGCGCTCGCGGCCGCGCTCGCGACCGAAGGCTATGCGCTGCGGGAGCTCGGCGTCGCGACGCTCCGCGAAGTTCCGCCCGGGCTCGGCGCGGTGCTGGCACTTGCGCCGGAGCGGCCGCTGCCCGCACCGGCCCTCGCAGCGCTGAGCTCGTATCTCGAGCGCGGAGGGCGCCTCGTCGCGCTGCTCGAGCCCGGCCGCGAGAGCGGGATCGAAGCGCTGCTCGCGGATTGGGGCCTGCAGTCCCCGGATCGCGTCGTGCTCGAGCCCGGCGCCCACGCGAGCTTCGGCTTTGCGGCCGGGCTCGCGATCGCGGCCTCGCACTACGAGACGCACCCGGCCACGCAGGGCCTCGGCCCGAACCGCATCAGCTTCCTCGCGGGCGCGCGCGCATTCGCGCTGCGCAAGCCCGCGCCCGAAGACCACGTGGACGAGCTGCTGTGGTCGAGTGGCGAGGCCTGGCTCGCGCCGGGGCCCGAGGCGCCTGCCGCTGCAGCGCTCGCTGCCGCGGACGCAGCGGAGCGCGCCTATCAGGTGCTGGCCGCTGCCGGTCGCTACCCACGGGCCGGCGGCGAGGCGCGCGTGCTGGCCTTCGGAGACTCGGACTTCGCGCGCAACCGCTTCCTGCGCGCGGTCTACAACCTCGACCTGATCCTGAACGGCGTGCACTGGCTGCTGCGCCAGGAGCCGGCGATCACGCTGCGCCCGAAGGTCCGCGACCTGATCCAGTTCCCGCTCCCACTCGCGGA
>CAYTJA010000398.1:0-18800 GCA_964437835.1 uncultured Spirochaetales bacterium | reverse complement strand
TGTGCCGGCCGAGCACCCCGCGAGGAGCCGATGCCGCTTTCTGCGAGCGAGATCCGCGAGACCTTCCTGAGCTTCTTCGAGAGTCGCGGCCACCGCCGCGTGGCGAGTTCTGCGCTGGTGCCCGACGCGGATCCGACGCTGCTGTTCACGAATGCCGGAATGGTCCAATTCAAGGACACCTTTCTCGGCAGCGTGACTCGCCCCTACAAGCGCGCGACGACCTCGCAGAAGTGCATGCGCGTCTCGGGCAAGCACAACGACCTCGAGAACGTCGGGCGCACGCCGCGCCACCACACCTTCTTCGAGATGCTCGGCAACTTCTCCTTCGGCGACTACTTCAAGCAGGAGGCGATCGAATTCGCCTGGGAGCTCGTCACGCGCGGGCTCGGGATCGATCCCAAGCGCCTGGTCGCGAGCGTCTTCCGCGACGACGACGAGGCCTTCGGGCTATGGCACCAGCGCATCGGGCTGCCCGCGGAGAAGATCTTCCGCCTCGACGAGCAGGAGAACTTCTGGTCGATGGGCGACACCGGCCCCTGCGGCCCCTGCTCGGAGATCCACGTCGACTTCGGGCGCAAGCCGCAGTGCCAGAGCGCGGTCTGCTCGCCGGCCTGCAACTGCGGGCGCTTTCTCGAGATCTGGAATCTCGTCTTCATGCAATTCGATCGCGACGCATCCGGAACGCTCACGCCGCTGCCGAAGCCTTCGATCGACACCGGCGCGGGACTCGAGCGCCTGGCGGCCGTGATCCAGGGTGCCCCCTCGAACTACGACACGGATCTGTTTCGGCCGATCCTCGAGCGCGCGCAGGAGATCTCCGGCGTTTCGCGCGGGCAGAACCCCGAACAGGACGTTTCGCTCCACGTGATCGCCGACCACGCGCGCGCGGTCAGCTTCCTGATTGGCGACGGCGTGTTGCCGTCGAACGAAGGCCGCGGTTACGTGCTGCGCCGGATCCTGCGCCGCGCGTCGCGCCACGGCTATCTGCTCGGACAGAAGACCCCCTTCCTGCACCGCGTCGCGGATGCGGTGATCGACGAAATGGCCGCCGCGTATCCGGAGCTCGGCGAGCGCCGCGCGTTCATCGCGAGCCGCATCGAGCGCGAGGAGGGGCGCTTCCTCGAGACGCTCGCGAAGGGCATCGCGCTGCTCGACGAGGAAGTCGCGCGCCTGGTCGCGCGCGGCGTGACGACGCTGCCGGGCGACGTCGTGTTCAAGCTCTACGACACCTTCGGCTTCCCGGTCGACCTGACGGCCGACATCCTGGCCAGCAAGAAGCTCGCGCTCGACCAGGTCGGCTTCGATCGCTCGATGGGAGCGCAGCGCGCGCGCGCGCGCGCGGCCTGGAAGGGCAGCGGAGACGAGCAGGTCGGCGCCGCCTACGGCCGGCTCGCGGCCGACCTGCAGACGAGCTTCGAGGGCTACGACCGCCTCGCGCTCGCGTCGACGATCCGCGCGCTGCTGGTGGACGGCCGCGTCGTAGACGAGGCGACGCAGGGACAAGAGGTCGAGATCATCGTCGACGAGAC
This sequence comes from uncultured Spirochaetales bacterium, assembly GCA_964437835.1. Classification (GTDB taxonomy): domain Bacteria; phylum Myxococcota_A; class UBA9160; order UBA9160; family SMWR01; genus CAYTJA01. The sequence goes on along the minus strand of CAYTJA010000398.1, from coordinate 17,271 downwards.
TCCCTTCTATGCCGAGAGCGGTGGCCAGGTTGGCGACCGCGGCCTGCTGCGCAGTGCCGGCGGTGGGCAGGTGTCGATCCGCGACACCCAGAAGCCCGTGCAGGAGCTCTGGCTGCACCGCGGCCGCGTCGTCGCGGGGCGCATCGGCGTCGAGGAGCGCGTCGAGCTCGAGGTCGACGCGAGCGCGCGCCAGGCCACCGTGCGCAACCACTCGGGCACCCACCTGCTCCACGCCGCGCTGCGCAAGTGCCTGGGCCCCCAGGTGATGCAGAAGGGCTCGCTGGTCGGGCCGGAGCGCCTGCGCTTCGACTTCACGCACGATGCAGCGCTCACGCGCGAAGAGATCGCCGAGGTCGAGGACCTCGCGAATCAGTGGATCGAGCAGAACGCGCACGGCGAGACGCGCCACATGCGCTATGCAGACGCCGTCGCGTCCGGCGCGATGGCGATCTTCGAGGAGAAATACGGCGAAGAGGTGCGCGTGGTCTCCTTCGGAGAGCAGTCGACGGAGCTCTGCGGGGGGACCCACGCGCGCGCGACGGGCGACATCGGCCTGCTGAAGATCCTCTCCGAGTCGGGCATCGCCTCGGGCGTGCGCCGCATCGAGGCGCTGACGGGGCTCGGCGCGCTCGCGCACATCCGCCAAGAGGAATACCGGCTCGAGGAGGCGGCGCGCCTGCTCAAGTCGCCGGTCGGCGAGCTCGCGACGCGCATCGAGCGCCTGCTCGAGGAACGCCGGCAACTCGAGCGCGAGCTCGCGCAGTGGAAGAGCGCATCGCGCGGCGCCGTCTCGGCGGATCTCAGCTCGCAGGTCGAGCTGCTCGGGGGACTGAAGGTGGTCGCCGCGCGCGTCGACGGCACCAGTGCCAGCGAGCTGCGCGGCATGATCGACGATCTGCGCGGAAAGCTCGGCAGCGGGGTCGTGCTGCTGGCCGCGGAGGAGGGCGGCAAGGTCGCTCTCGCGTTAGGCGTCACCAAGGACCTCTGCGACCGCCTCAAGGCGGGCGACCTGATCCGCGAGGTCGCCGCCGTAGTCGGAGGCAAGGGCGGCGGACGCCCCGACTTCGCGCAGGCCGGGGGGCCGGACGCCTCCCGCATCGACGCCGCATTGGCTCGCTTCCGCGAGCTCGTCGGCGGCTAGCTCGCGTGGGCGCAGCGCTCGACTACACGCCCTCGCCCTTCCTGCCGCGCCGGCGGCCGACGCGCGAGGTACGCGTCGGAGAGGTCGGGATCGGCGGCCCGAATCCGATCCGACTGCAGTCGATGACGACCCCCGACACGCTCGATACCAAGGCCACCGCCGACCAGGCCGAGCGCCTCGTCGCGGCCGGCTGCGAGATCGTGCGCATCACCGCGCCCTCGCTGCGCGAGGCCGAGAATCTGCGCGAGATCGCGGCCGAGCTGCGCCGCCGCGGCCTGCGAGTGCCGCTGGTTGCAGACATCCACTACACCCCGAACGCCGCGCTTCTCTCTGCCGAATACGTCGAGAAGGTGCGCATCAACCCCGGCAACTACGCCGACAAGAAGAAATTCGAGCTGCGCGAGTACAGCGACGCGCAGTACCGCGAGCAGGTCGAGCGCACGGCTGCGCGCTTCCGCCCACTGGTCCTGAGACTGAAGCAGCTCGGCCGCGCGCTGCGCATCGGCACCAACCACGGCTCGCTCGCGGACCGCGTGATGAACCGCTACGGCGACACGCCGCTCGGGATGGTCGAGAGCGCGCTGGAGTTCCTCGAGGTCTGCGAGCAGGAGAGCTATTGCGACGTCGTCTTCAGCATGAAGGCCAGCAATCCGCAGGTCGCGATCCACGCCTATCGGCTGCTCGCCGCGCGCCTGGCGGCGCGGCCCGCGCCGCCAGGGGGGGACTATCCCTTCCACGTCGGCGTGACCGAGGCCGGAGACGGCGAGGATGGGCGCATCAAGAGCGCGATCGGGATCGGCGCGCTGCTCGAAGATGGCCTCGGCGACACGATCCGCGTCTCGCTGACGGAGGATCCGGTCCGGGAGATCCCGGTCGCGCGCGCGCTAGCAAAGCTCTGCGAAGAGCGCTGGGCAGAGGCCGCGCAGGCACCCGCGCCGCTGGCGGCAGCGCTGCCCTATGTCGAGGATCCCTACGCGCACCGGCGGCGCAGCACCCGCAGCCTCGGCGACCCCGCGCGCGGACCGCTGGCCGGGGGCAGCCATCCCGTGCGCGTCGAGCTCGAGCTCGGGCCGGTCCCGATCGAGGCCCTGGCCGCGGCGCGGGCGCTAGCAGCCGGACTCGCGCAACACCCCGAGCTCGCGCTCGAGGGACTGCTGATCGACGTCCCGGATTCAGACGCGGCGGAGCTGCTGCCGCCGCTGCGCGCGGCGCTGCGCGAGGCCGGCATCGCCGCGCCGCTGCACGTGCGCGCCGAGGGGCGCTTCGCGCTCGAGTGCGTGCCGCATGCCGAGCGGCTGGTCGCGGCGGTCGGTGCGCTGGTGCGAGACGAGACGCTCGAAGAGCTCGCACGCGCGTCGGTGCGCGCGGGCATTCCGGTCGAATGGAGCCTGCGCGGGCGCCTGGCGCAGCTGCCGCAGCTCGTGGATCGTGCGCTGGCGGTGAGCGCCGCCGCCGGACTCGAGAGCTTCGCTCTGGCACCGGATGTCGACGCGCACCCGGTCCACGCGGCGCGCCTCGCGGCAGCGCTGCTCCTCGCCGGTGGCGCAGCGGACGTGCCGATCGTGTTGCGGCACCGGCAGCAGCCGCAGGACGACCCGGAGACCGCGCTGCTGCGCGCGGCGCTCGACCTCGGTGCGCCGCTCTGCGACGGCATCGGAGACGCGATCTCGGTTTCTGGCAGCGGCGATCCGGGCCTGGACCTCGCGCTCGCCTATCGCATCCTGCAGGGCGCGCGCCTGCGCAGCTCCTGGACCGAGTACATCTCCTGCCCCTCCTGCGGCCGAACGCTATTCGACCTCGAGCAGACGACGGCGCGCATCAAGCAGCGCACGAGTCACCTGCGCGGCCTCAAGATCGCGGTGATGGGTTGCATCGTGAACGGCCCGGGTGAGATGGCCGACGCCGATTTCGGCTACGTCGGCTCGGGCCCGGGCCTGGTCGACCTCTTCGTCGGCCACGAGCGCGTCGAGCGCAAGATCCCGCAGGCGCAGGCCGACCAGCGCCTGGTCGAGCTGATCCGCGAGCACGGCCGCTGGCAGGAGCCCGAGGTCGAGCCCGGAAGCGCGGAGGCGACTGCGGCTTCCCGGTGAGTCTGGTGGGTCTCCGGCTCCTTGGGAGGGCCAGCAACTGAGACCTGGGGGTGATGCGCCCCCTCGACGAGAAGGGCGAGACCCTCCTGCCCGGCCCGTGGCTCCACCTGGCGGGTCACTCGTCGGTGATGAGCCGAGCAGCAGGGGTTTTCGGATCGGCTCTCAGTGCTTCGGAATCACTCGCTTGAGGAACTCGTCGAACAACGGGACGGTGAAGGCGGTGTCGCCGTGGGAGGGGCTATAGATCATGCCCTTCTTGATCAGCGCGCCGCGCATCGGACCGACCGACTCGACCTTGGCTCCGTACTCGCGCGCGATCTCGCCGGACCGGTGCGGACCCGGTCCAAGCTCCGCCATGGCGCGCAGATATTTTTTCTCGGTCGGGGTGAGGCGATCGAAGCGGACTCGGAAGAAGTTCGTGTCCAGCTTCTCGTTCACGATCGGCACGGCGCGCTCGACATCCTCGGGGCCGATGATGTTGCCCGCCGCCAGGTTCCAGGCCTCATGAGCCCATTCCTGCAGGAAATACGGGTAGCCGTGCGTGTGATCGAGAATGGCCTCGACGGCTGCTGGCTCCACAGTGACGCCGGCCTCTTCCGCCGGCCTGGTCACCGCAAGGCGGGCCTCCTCGCGCTCGAGCGGTCCGAGCTCCGGAAAGGTGAAGAGACGCTCGGCGTAGGACTTCGCGTTTCCGGCGAGGGCCGGAAGCTGCGGCAAGCCGGCGCCAACCAACACCACCGGCAGCTGCAGCTGGGTCGTGCGATGGATCGCGGTGATCAGCGCGGACAGTTCCTCGACGCCGAGGTACTGCAGCTCGTCGATGGCGATGACGAGGGATGTCGCGCGATCTTTGGCAGCTTCGCCCAACGCGACGAGCAGATCGGTCACATCGTCGGCGAGAACGCCGGAATCCGCGGTGCCGAGTTCCGGGTCGAGGTCGACCCCCGCGGACAAGCTCCCGTCCGGATTCAACGTGATGCTGAAGCTCTTGAAGACCCGGAGCGCGCGCTTGACCGCAGTAGACACGGCGCCTGCACGATCGAGCTGCAGGAGAACTCGACGCGCCTCCTTCGCCAGCAGCTGGCGGAGATTGCCGTCCTCGGGCGCTTCGATGAGCACGGTCTGCGCACCGAGCGCGCGCGCCTCCTCGATGAACCGATTGAGCAGGACTGTCTTGCCGACGCCGCGCAATCCGATCGGCATGGGGCTCTGTCCGGGGCGCCCTTGGGCAGCTCGCTGGACGGCGATGCGGAATGCATTGATCAGGGCGTCTCGCCCGACCAAGGCAGGCGGCGGGGTACCCGCGCCGGGGCTGAATGGATTGCGAACCGGGTCCATGAATTGAGAGATCTTATCTGATCTTATAGATCTATGGACACCTGAGTATAAGATCTATCAGCACGTAGGAAGAATCGGCGGCCGAGCTCGATTCAACGGGAAATCCGAAAACTCCCGCGGGGCAACTGAGCAGCGGCGGCCACTCTACCCGGCATGGTGGCTAGCGCCGCGAGGGCGGCGGCGCGGCGACGTCGATCGGCAGCTCGTGCGGCAGGCCGTTCTCGGCGAGCAGGCCTTCGAGGCTTTCGAGCGTCGCGAGGCTCTTCGATCCGGCCAGGCTCTCGTGGTCGCGGCCCATCACCTGCGCGCCTATCGCGACCACCAGGCAGATCACGAGCGCGCCTTCCGCGCAGCCGAGCGCGGCGCCGCCGAGGCGATCGAACCAGCTGAAGCCGGCCGCGTGCAGGCTGCGGCGCAGCCTGCGGCCGAGCGAGCTCACGCTGGCGATCGCGATCACGCCGAGCACCGCGCCGGCGATCCAGGGGGCGAGCCATTCCGGGATCCGCTCGCCGCTGTGCGCGGCGAGGAAGTCGCCGAAGGGGGTCGCGAAGAGGTTTGCGGCCAAGCAGGCCGCGGCAATCGAGCCCAACGAGAAGGCCTCGCGCACGAGTCCCAGCAGGAAGCCCCGGAAGAACGCGAGAAAGACCACGGTGGCGGCGATGACGTCGATCGTCGGCACGCTCGGAGTCTACACTTTGAGCCGCGGTGCCGGCAGCAGACGTGATCGTGATCGGCGGCGGGCACAATGGCCTCGCGGCGGCTGCCTATCTGGCCCGCAGCGGATTGCGCGTGCGCCTCTTCGAGCGCCGCTCGCTCTTCGGCGGCGCCTGTGTGACCGAGGAGCTGTGGCCGGGCTACCGGATCTCGCGCGGCGCCTACGTGGCGGGTCTGGTGCGGCCCGCGCTGCTGCGCGAGCTGGGCCTGGCAAGGCGCGGCCTGCGCTTCCTGCGCCGGGATCCGTCCTCGTTCACACCGCTCCCGGATGGGCGCGGCCTGCTGTTGGGCTCGCACGCGGCCCGGACGCGGGATTCGATCGCGCAGTTCTCGCCGCGCGATGCCGATCGCTACCCCGACTACGAGCGCTTCCTGGACGCGGTCGCACGCGTGCTCGAGCCGCTGCTCGACGCGCCGCCGCCGGACTTCTCGCGCTGGCGCTCGTCGGAGCTCGCGCCGCTCTGGCGCGCGGGGCGCGCCGCCTGGCCGCTGCGCCGCTCGCTGCCCGAGGCGCTCGCGCTGCTGATCGGGCCCGCGCGGCCGCTGCTCGAGCGCTGGTTCGAGAGCGAGCCGCTGCGCTCGACGCTCGCGACGGATTCCGTGATTGGCGCCTGGGCGCCGCCATCGGCGCCCGGCACCGGCTACGTGCTGATGCATCACGTGATGGGAGAGACGGGCGGTGCGCGCGGCGTCTGGGCCTACGTCGCCGGCGGCATGGGGGCGCTCTCCGAGGCGCTGGCCGCCGCGGCGCGCGACGCGGGGGCGCTGCTCGAGCGCGACACGGAAGTGCGCTCGATCTCGGTTTTGCGCGGGCGTGCGACAGGGGTCGTGCTCGCGGACGGCCGCGCCTTCGAGGCGCGCGCTGTCGTCTCCAATCTCGATCCGCAGCGAACCCTGCTCGGGCTGCTGCCAGGCGCATCACTTCCCGCCGAGAGCGAGCGCGCGCTGCGCTCGCTCGACTTCCGCAGCGGCAGCGCGAAGATCAACCTCGCGCTCGACCGGCTGCCGCAGTTCCGTTCTCAGCGCGCGGAGCGCGGCGCCGAGCTCGGCGCCGGAGACGTCGCTCCCGAGCACCGCGGCACGATTCACGCCGGTGCGGCGAGCCTCGACGAGATCGAGCGCGCATTCGAGGCGGCCGCCGCGGGCCGGATTCCCGAGCGCCCGATGGTCGAGCTCACGTTGCCTTCGGCGCTGGATCCGGGCCTCGCGCCGCGCGGCCGACACGTCGCGTCGCTGTTCGTGCAGTGGGCGCCGCAGCTCTCGCGCGAGGCCTGGGCAGCCGGCGGGCGCGACGCGCTCTTCGCGCGGGCGACGCGCGTGCTGGACGAGGTCGCGCCTGGCTTCTCGGAGAGCATCGTCGAGCGCGAGGTGCTGGTGCCGCCGGATCTCGAAGATCTGTTCGGGCTCAGCGGTGGGAACATCTTCCACGGGGCCATGACGCCGTGGCAGCTCGGGCCGCTGCGGCCGCTGCCGGGCTGGGCACGCTACCGGACGCCGATTCCGGGGCTCTACCTGTGCGGAGCCGGCACGCACCCGGGCGGCGGCGTGATGGGGGCCTGCGGGCGCAACGCGAGCCGGGTGATTGCGCGCGACATCCGCGGCCTGCGCCCCTAGCGACTGCCCGGCTCTTGGCTCCCGCTCTCGGGCTCGCTCGTCGGCTCGCTCGCGGCGGCTGCCGAGGGCACACCCGTGGTCTGCCTCGGCTGCACCATGCGCAGATACATGTGGGCGTCGCGGTTGCTGGGGTCGCGCTCGAGTACGGAGCTCCACTCCGCAATCGCTGCGTCGGTGCGCCCGAGCGAGTAGAGCGTGAGGCCGAGCTGGACGGCGGCCTCGCGGTAGTCCGGGTGCGCGCGCAACACGCGCTGCAGCTCGGAGAGCGCCTGCTGCGGCATGCCGGCGTCGCGCAGCGCGAGCGCGAGCTTGTAGCGGATGTCGTGGAATCCGGGGCAGCGGTCGAGGGCCTTGCGGTAGGCCTCGACTGCGTCGCGCAGCTCTCCGGCTTCGCGGTAGGCGTCACCGAGAGCGGCCTGCAGATTTGCGAGCTTGCCGCGCGTCGTCGCATCGACGAGCTCTTCGCCATTCTCGCGTGCGAGGTGGCTTGCGCGGCTCGCGATCTCGCGCGAGCGGTCGAAATCCCCCTGACGCTCGTAGACGCTTCCCAGCGCGAGCATCGCCTCCGCATAGCGCGGATTGATCCGCAGCGCGCGACGCAGGTACTGCGCGGAATCGGAGAGCTCGTTGCGGCGCTCGAGCAGGATGCCGACCCGGTAGTGCACGTCGGCGAAGTCGTCGCGGGTCGCGAGCAGGCGGCGGAACCAGCCGAGGGCAGCCTCGACGTCTCCTCGCTCGAAGCTGCGGCAGCCGAGCTCGTAGGCGCTGCGTTCGCTCTGCGACAGTGCAGCGCGCTCCACTACTGCAGCTCCGAGACGCGCCGCGCTGCCTTCTCGGCCTCGTCGCTGTCGCGGTAGTTCTGCAGGATCGCCTGGAAGATCCGCTCGGCTTCGCCCTTGCGGTTCATCTGCCAGTACGAGTCGCCGAGCCGGTAGAGCGCGTCGGCGTCGTAGCCCAGCCCGGGGTACTCGTTCAACACCACGCGGTAGCGGCTCACTGCGCTCTCGTAATCGCCGCGCGCGCGGTAGAAGTTCCCGATCGAAAGCTGCTGCTCCGCCAGGCGCTTCCGGAGCGTCGTCCAGAGCTCGCGGGCCGGGGCCGCGTACTCCGAATCCTTGTGGTGCAGCAACAGCTTGTCGAGATCGGCGATCGCGTCGCGCGTCTGCGCCTGGTCGCGCAGCGGGCCGAGGGACTGGCGCTCGTGGCACAGCGCCGCCTGGTAGATCGAATATGCGACCTGCTCGTGTGCGGGGTGAAGTTCCGCGAAGTCGCGGTAGTAGGTCAGCGCTTCTTCCCACTTGTGCTGGTCGAAGTAGGTGTCGCCGATCAGGAGGCTCGCGAGGACCGAGAGCTCACTGTAGGGGTAATTGTCGACGATGCTCTGGAAGAGCTCGATCGCGCCGGCGTGGTCGACCCAGCGGAGGCCGAGGATGCGGCGGCCCTCGAGCGCCTGCTGGCCCTCTGCGAAGAGCTCCTCGGCGGGTCGGATCTCCGGCGCGGCTTCGGGGGTCGATTGGCAGGCCGCGGCCGCGAGCAGGAGCATTGCCAGCGCAACCCCCCCGCGGCCCGCCTCCCGGGGCAGAAAGCTCCGGCGCATGCAGTCTCGCGGTCTCGACACGCTCCCTCCGATGCCGCGGCCGAACCTATGGTGCCTTCGCAACCCTGTCAATTTGCTAGCATTCCACGCTTCCCTGTAAGGAGAATCCGAATGAACCGCGCCACGCGTGAACGCATCCTGCTAGACCGCCGGCTGATCGAGCGCAAGGGTTGGATCGAGCCCGCCGTGCTGAAGGGGGAACTCGAGAAGCTGCCCGACGTCTCGCGAAAAATTGCGCCGGTCGAAGCGCCCAAAGACCAGGCTCCCGCCGACACCGCGCGGTGATCAAGGCGAAGTTCGGCGCCCGGCTCGACATCTGGATCCGCCGCTGCTTCCCGTTCCTGTTCCTCCGGCGTCTGTCTCCGAACGCACTCACCGTCACCGGCACCTGCGTGTCGCTCGCCGCAGCGGCGGCCTTCGGCGCGGGAGCCTTCGTGCTGGCGGGTCTGCTGGTGCTGGCCGGCGGCTTCTTCGACCTCGTCGACGGCGTCGTCGCGCGCGATCAGGGACGCGCGACCCGCTTCGGTGCCTTCCTCGACTCGACGCTCGACCGCGTCCAGGACATGGCGCTGATGCTCGGTCTCTGCGTCCATTTCGCACGGGTCGGAGCGCCGAGCCTGGTGCTGCTCACGGGCTATGTGCTCGCCGCGAGCCTGATGATCTCGTACCTCCAGGCGCGGGCCGAGCTGGTGCTGCCGGCCTTCCGGGTCGGCATCCTCGAGCGCGCGGAGCGCGTGCTGATTCTCGCGGTAGGCGCGCTCTCGGGCCTGCTGATTCCGGCGCTGTGGCTGCTCGCGATCGGCTGCAGCGTCACCGTGGTTCAGCGCTTCGCGAAGGCGTGGCAGGAGCTGGCGCGGCTCGATGCAGCTGAAGACCAGCATCTGGGGGGACAGCTCTGATGGCTGAAACGGGAGATCCGAAGCGCGAGCGCGGCTTCGTCGTGGTGGAGCGCCCGAACACAGCCGAGGGCGAGTCGCAGGCCTCGAGCGGCGCGACCGGGGCCGGCGCGAAGGAGCTTCCGCGCATCGACTTCTCGACCTTCGCGCTCTCGCTCGCGACCTCCGCGCTGGTTCACCTCGGCCTCGCGGAGCTGCCGGAGGGCGGCGGACGCGGCGAAACGAACCTGCCGCTCGCGCGCCAGACGATCGACACGCTCGAGCTGTTGCAGGAGAAGACGCGCGGCAACCTCGACGCAGACGAGTCGAAGCTGCTGCAGGGACTGCTCTACGAGCTGCGGCTGCGCTGGGTCGAGGCGAGCAAGTAGTCGCCGGGTTCGGATGCGTCTCCGGCCATCGAGAAAAAAGCTCGAATTTTCGAATCCTTCCCCTGAACAGGGGTCGTGCAGCCGCGTGCCGCGGCCGGATACTCGCCGCGCACGGGGTCAGGGTCGGTCGCATGAGGAGACGAGACATGAATCAGAACTTTCTCGCTTCGCTGCTGGTACTCGCGGTTGCAGTCTTCGCGCCGGACACTTCGGTGGCCGGCCCCTTCTCGGGAGTGGACACGGACGGGGACGGGATCGACAACGTCCTCGACAATTGCACGAGCGCTTCGAACCTGAATCAGGTCGACGCCGACGGCGACGGCTGCGGAAACCGATGTGACGGCGACTACGACAACACCGGCCTCGCATCGATCGGTGACTTCACGACCTTCAAGACCTGCTTCACCCGGACCGTCGGAGCCCCCGGCGGGCCGGCGACCGATCCGACCTGCGTCGAATCCGACATGGATGGCTCGGGTGCGATGTCGATCGGTGACTTCACGGACTTCAAGATCGAGTTCACGTCCGGCGGCGGCCTACCCGGCCCCTCCGGCAGCCCGATCAAAGCTGGTGCGCCTAGCTGCCCCTAGCATCCCGCACGCCGAAAACCGAGCTCGAGGACCCCGGTCCCTTTCGGGGGGCCGGGGCCTATGCTTCGCCGCTCCGAGCGAGGGGGGGCGGGAGCAGATGGGCGCGTCGCAGTGGCTTCGGATCGCTGCCCCGGCCAAAGTCAATCTGGGCCTGCGCGTAATCGGCCGCAGGGCGGACGGCTATCACGAGCTGCGCAGCTTCTTCGTTCCGCTCGATCTGTGCGACGAAGTCGAGCTCGCAGTCGAGCCGGCAGCGGCCGCCTGCGTGAGATTCGAGCTCGTCGGCGATTCCGGCCCGGTCGACGCGCAGGTGCCGAGAGGGGCGGAGAATCTCGCAGCGCGAGCGGCGGAAGGGTTCCTGCGCGCGGCGGGTCTGCCTGCGCGGGTCGCGATCCGACTGACGAAGCGCATCCCGGCGGCGGCCGGCCTCGGCGGAGGCTCGAGCGACGCGGGGGCGGTGCTGCGGGGCCTCTGCGAGCTGCTTCCGGGCGCGCTGGCAGGGCCGGCACTCGGCGAGCTCGCGCTGCGCCTGGGCGCGGACGTTCCGTACTTCCTGGACCCGCGCCCAGCCGAGGTGAGCGGAATCGGAGAGAGGATCCGGCCGCGCTCCGGCGTGCCATCGCTGGCCCTCGTGCTGGTCAAGCCGGTCGTCGGGCTTTCGACGGCGGAGGTCTTCCGAGCCTACGACGACGACGCTCGCAGGGGCTCTGCAGAGATCGCGAGAGGCGGCCCGGATGCCGCGTTGACGCGCCCTGACCCGCCCCCTACGCTGCCGCCGCCCGCGCTGGCCGGCTCGGCAGCGCTCGACCTCGCCAACGACCTGGAGCCCGTCGCACTGCGCCTGTGTCCGCCGCTCGCCCGGTTGCGCGAGGCACTGCGCGCGACGGGTGCCCGGGCCGTGGGCATGACGGGAAGCGGCCCGACGCTGTACGGCGTCTACCGCGATGCGGCGGATGCATGCGCCGGGCTCGAGCGGCTCGACGCGGGCGGGGCGTGGGCCCGGGTGGTCGCGACGGTAGACTCCTAGCGCCGGCGCGGTCGGGCGGCCTCGGGGATGCCAGGGACTCCACAGGGGAGTGCGAATGCAGCGCATCAAGCTCTTCAGCGGCAGCTCCCATCCCTCCCTCGCGCGCGATGTCGCGCGCTATCTCGGCCTCGAGCCGGGCAAGGCCGAGATCGGCACCTTCAGTGACGGCGAGGTGCGGATCGAGATCGGCGAGAACGTGCGCGGCGCGGACTGCTTCGTGGTGCAGTCGACCTCGGCTCCGGCCAACACCCACCTGATGGAGCTGCTCATCATGGTGGACGCACTGAAGCGCTCCTCGGCGCGGCGCATCACCGCGGTGATTCCCTACTACGGCTACGCGCGCCAGGACCGCAAGGTGCTGCCGCGGGTCCCGATCACCGCGAAGCTCTGCGCGGATCTGATCACCACCGCCGGCACGGACCGCGTGCTCTGCCTCGACCTCCACGCGGGCCAGATCCAGGGCTTCTTCAACATCCCGGTCGACAACCTGTACGCGAGCCCGGTGCTGCTCGACGCGATTCGCAGCCGCTGCGCGGGCCCGCTCACGATCGTGTCTCCCGACGCCGGAGGCGTGGAGCGCTCGCGCGCGTTCGCGAAGCGGCTCGACGCCGAGCTCGCGATCATCGACAAGCGGCGCGAGGGACCGAACGTCGCCGAGGTCATGAACGTCGTCGGCGACGTCGACGGACGCAGCTGCGTGATCGTCGACGACATCTGCGACACCGCCGGCACGCTCTGCGAAGCGGCCAAGGCGCTCGCGCGCGACGGCGCGCGCACGGTCTCGGCCGTGATCACGCATCCCGTGCTCTCGGGCCCCGCGATCAAGCGCATCTCCGAATCCGCGCTGCGCGAGGTCGTCGTCACGGACACGATTCCGCTGCGCCCCGACGCGCGCGACTGCGAAAAGCTGCATGTGATCTCGATTGCCCACCTGCTGGGGGAGGCGATCCGGCGCATCAACAACGAGGAGAGCGTGAGTTCGCTCTTCGTGTGAGAGGTCAGGGACGTGGCGGAACTGAACATCGAGAGACGGGAAGGCGTGGGCAAGGGCGTCGCGCGCAAGCTGCGGGCGGCGGGCCGCATTCCGGGCGTATGTTATTCGTCGGGCCAGTCGCCCGAGGCGGTTTCCCTCGACCCGCGCGCGCTCGACCGCATCCTGCGCAGCAGCGAGGCGGGCATCAACACCCTGATCGATCTCGTCGTGGGCGGCGGCAGCAGCTATCACGGGCGCACGGTGCTGGTGCGCGAGCTGCAGCGCGACCCCGTGAGCGGCGCGGCGCTGCACGCGGATCTGTTCGCGCTCGATCTCTCGGCCAAGGTCAGCGTTTCGGTTCCGATCCACCTGCGCGGCCACGCGGCGGGTGTCGAAGAGGGCGGCATCCTCGACCACGCGCTGCGCGAGGTCGAGCTCGAGTGTCTGCCGCGCGCGATTCCGAAGGAAATCGTCGTCGACGTGTCCGCGCTCGTGGTCGGCGCGTCGATCCACGTGCGCGACCTGGCCCTTCCCGAGGGCGTCGCGCTGCTCAGCGACGGCGACCTCTCGGTCGTCTCGGTGGTGCTGCCGCGCAAGGCCGAGGAAGAGACTCCCGTGGCAGCCGCCGATGCGGCGGCGGCCGAGGGCGCAGCGGCACCCGCGGCAGCGGCGGGCGAGGAAGCCGGCGAGAAGAAGGCTCCCGAGAAGAAGGGCGGCGACAAGAAGTAGGCGCCTGCGCGGGTGTGGCTGCTCGTCGGGCTGGGAAATCCCGGCCCCCGCTATGCGCGCACGCGGCACAACGTCGGCTTCCGGGTGGTCGAATGCTTCGCGTTGCGCCACGGCATTGCGCTCGAGCAGGATTTTTGCGACGGGCGCTTCGGTCGCGGTCGTCTCGGGCCCGCCGGAGTCGAGGTGGCGATCCTCGAGCCGCAGGGCTTCATGAACCTGTCGGGAGATCCGGTCTCGGCCGCGCTGCGCGCGCTCGCGCCCCTGGATCCGGCGCGCGAGCTGCACGTCGTCTTCGACGACGTCGATCTGCCCTTCGGGCGGCTGCGCCTGCGTGCCTCGGGGGGAGCCGGCGGACACAAGGGGCTCGCCCACATCCAGGACTGCCTCGGCCGCAGCGATCAGCGCCGGCTGCGCTTCGGAGTCGGGCGCCCGGGCGCCGGCCAGGAGACGGCCGAGTACGTGCTGTCGCCCTTCAGCCCGGCCGAGGAGGCCCTGCTGCCCGCGCACCTCGCGCGCGCCTGCGACGCGCTGGACGCCGTCGTCAGCGGCGACTTCGAGGCCGCGATGGGCCGCTTCAACCGCGACCCCGTGCCGGATCCGGAGTCGAATCTGGATCCGGACAATCTGAATAAAATCTGATCTTATTTTCTTGGATTGGCTGGGTTGACCTGGTATTGGCTGGATCGATATGCTGCGCAGCGATGCAGCTAGCGGTGTCGAGAGGCAATGGCCGACCGGTCTACGAGCAGATCGCGTCCCAGCTCCGCGCGGCGATCGACTCCGGCGAGATGGCCCCCGGCCAGCGCCTGCCGACGATCCGCGAGCTGGCGCAGACGCTCGGAGTGAACCGCGACACCGTGGCTGTCGCCTACGACGCGCTCGCGTCGCAGGGCCTGATCGAGTCCGGCGTCGGCCGCGGCAGCTTCGTCGCGGAGGCGCCGCGGGGGGCCGCCGCTGTTGGGTTCACGCCCTTCGCGGCCGCCCTCTCGCCGCTGACCGAGCGCCTGCTCGCGTTCGAGCGCGCGCGGCCGAGCTTCGGGAGCAACGCCGACGCCGTGCCGATGCACGCGCTGATCCCCGATCCCTCGCTGGCTCCCGTCGACGAATTCCGGCGCGCGCTCGCGCGCGTGCTGCGCGCCGACGGGGCCCAGCTGCTCAGCTATGGCGGACCCGAAGGACACCCCGCGATGCGCGCGCAGGAGGCGCTGCGGCTGCGGCGCTCGGGCATCGAGGTCTCTGAAGACGAGGTCGTGCTGTGTCACGGCGCGTCGCAGGGCATCACGCTCGCATTGCGGCTCTTCGCCGAGCCGGGCGACGTGATCGCGCTCGAGGATCCGACCTACAACAACGTGTTGGCCAGCGTGTATGGGCTCGGCCTGCGAACTGCGCCGGTTCCGATGCGCGAGGACGGCCCCGACCTCGCCGCGCTCGAGCGCACGCTCGCGCGGCCGGAGGTGAAGGCTTTCTACACGATTCCGAGCTTTCACAATCCGACCGGAATCACGACGAGCCCGGCGGCGCGCCGCGCGCTGCTCGCCGTGGCAGTGCGCTGCGGCAAGCCCGTGATCGAAGACGGCTACGAGCTGGATCTCGCGTGGTCGGGCCAGGCACCGCCGCCGCTCGCGGCACTCGACCGCTCCGGGCTCGTGGTGCACCTCTCGTCGTATTCGAAGTCGCTGTTTCCTGGCGCGCGCCTCGGCAGCATCGCCGCGCGCGGCCCGCTCGTCGAAGCGCTGCACGCGAAGAAGCGCGCGACGGATCACTCCGACGCGATGTGCCTGCAGGCCGCGCTCGCGGATTTCGTCGCATCGGGCGCCTACGAGCGGCACCTCGCAAAGCTGCTGCCGGTGCTGCGCGAGCGCTGCGAGGCCCTCGTCGACGCGCTCGCCGCGGAGATGCCCGAGGGCACCCGCGTCGCAAGGCCCAGCGGCGGGCTGCAGGTGTGGGTCGAGCTGCCCGGAGACCTCGACACGCACGAGCTGCTCGCCGACGCCGCTCGAGCGGGCGTGCTCTTCGCGCCCGGCGCCCAGTTCCATCACGACGGTCGCCGCTCGCGCGCGCTGCGCCTGTGTATCGCGTTGCCCGACGTCGCCGCGATCCGGCGCGGAGTCACCGCGCTGGCGCGCGTGGTCCGCGCTCGACTCGCTGTACAGCCGCGCGCAGGCGCGGCGGTGCACATCTAGCGGGGACGTTGTTGCCTTTTGCCTTTTCGGCTGCCGAAAAGGCAAAAGGCAACAACGTCCCCAGAGGAGGAAGGCAGATGGCCCGGAAGAGCGAAGCGACCGCCAAGGGCGGCAATGGAAACGGCGAGCGGCGCGTGGGCGCCGAGTCCTTCGAGCTCAAGGTCGGACTCGCGGAGATGCTGAAGGGCGGCGTGATCATGGACGTCACCACGCCCGAGCAGGCGAAGATCGCCGAGAACGCCGGCGCGACGGCCGTGATGGCGCTCGAGCGCGTGCCCGCCGACATCCGCCGCGAGGGCGGCGTCGCGCGCATGTGCGCGACCGAGGTGATCGAGGGCATCCAGCGCGTGGTCTCGATTCCGGTGATGGCGAAGGTCCGCATCGGGCATTTCGTCGAGGCGCGCGTGCTCGAGGCGCTCGGCGTCGACTTCATCGACGAGAGCGAGGCGCTGACGCCGGCCGACGAGGAGCACCACACCTGGCAGCACGACCTCCGCACGCCCCTCGTCTGCGGCGCGCGCAACCTCGGCGAGGCGCTGCGCCGGATCTCGGAGGGCGCGGCGATGATCCGCACCAAGGGAGAGGCCGGCAGCGGAAACATCGTCGAAGCGGTGCGCCACCTGCGCGCCGTCGTCGGCGAGATGCGCGCGCTGCAGGCCGCGCGCCCGGACGAATGGCCGGCGCGCGCAAAGGAGCTCGGCGCCCCGCTCGATCTGGTGCGCTACGTCGGCCAGCACGGGAAGCTGCCGGTGCCGAACTTTGCGGCCGGCGGCATCGCGACGCCCGCGGACGCTGCGCTCTGCATGGCGCTCGGCGCCGAGGCCGTCTTCGTCGGCTCCGGGATCTTCAAGAGCGAGGACCCGGAGTCCCGCGCGAGGGCGATCGTGCGCGCGACCACGCACTGGGACGAGGCCACTGAAGTGCTCGGCGCGTCACGGGGCCTCGCGGCCGCGATGCCGGGCATCGAGATGCAGCGCCTGCCCGAGAGCGAGCGTCTCGCGAACCGGGGCTGGTGAACGCAGCGTGCCGAGGAAGGATCCGCCGCGCGTGGGCGTGCTCGCGATCCAGGGCGACGTGGACGCCCACGCGCAGGCACTGCGCCGGGTCGGCGCGGAGCCGCAGCGGGTGCGGCGGCCGGCGGATCTGAACGGCCTCGCCGCGCTCGTGCTGCCGGGCGGCGAGAGCACGACGATCGCGAAGGGCCTCGAGCGGCTCGGGCTCTACGACCCGCTCGCGGACTTCGCCCGCAAGGGCCACCCGATCCTCGGCACCTGTGCGGGCGCGATCCTGCTCGCGCGCGAGGTCGAGAACCACCCGGTGCGCTGCCTGGGCCTCCTCGACGTCGTGGCTGTCCGCAACGCCTACGGCACGCAGGTGGATTCCTTCGCGGCGCTCGCGGAGGGCGCGCTCGCTGGCTTTCGCTGCGTCTTCATTCGAGCGCCGCAGCTGAAACGCCCCGGTCCCGAGGTCGAGGTGCTCGCGCGGGTCGACGGCTGGCCGGTCTGCGTGCGGCAGGGGCGGGTGCTCGCGACCAGCTTCCACCCCGAGCTCGGCGGCGACGACCGCGTGCACCGCCTGCTGCTCGAGGCTCGATAGCGGGGACCCGCGTCCCCGATCGGAGGGGGATGGTCGGGGCGTCGCCGCTGTGGTATCCAGCAAGGCCCAATTCAATATTCCTCGGTCTCCGACCGGCGGCCCCAGGCTTCCCGCCCCGCTGCCGACCATTCGGAGGCCCCTGCGGGCCCAGCACGCAGCGACCGAGAGGAGGTGCCATGCGGGAGTACGAGACTACTTTCATCATCCAGCCGGAGATTTCCGACGAGGCGGTCCACGCGCTCAGCGCCCGCCTCGACGAGATCCTGCAAAAGCATGGCGCGGTGCGTCTGTTCTACGACGACCAGGGCCGGCGCCGGATGGCCTACGAGATCAAGAAGTTCCAGAAGGGTCGTTATGTGACGGCCTACTACCTCGACCATGGCAAGGCCGTCGCGGAGATCGAGCGCGCGTTGCG
>CAYTJA010000397.1:0-12000 GCA_964437835.1 uncultured Spirochaetales bacterium | reverse complement strand
CGAAGGGCGTGACGTCGAGGTCGTCGCCCGAGGGCGCCGATCGCCCCGGCAGCGTATCCGTAAGAACCAGTTGGGGTTGGGGCACGACGGTGTCGACGAGCGAGCAATTCTGGCAGCGGTTACTCACCGCGCCCTTCCACTTCTGGATCGTGATACCACTCGTCGCGGCCAGCGAGGGAACCCAGCGATCCGATCCCGGTCGTCGGAAGCCGCTCGTGAGAGCGCCGTCGTCCGCCGCGGCGGCTCCCACCAGAAGCGCAATCTGAAGCGCCGCAGGGCCGCTCCAGAACAGGAATGCGTTGACTACGGTTCGCATCGAGGCATACGATCATGACATTAAGTCGGGAGTCAACGGGTACCAGAGTCGTCGGCGTCTCTAGATAGCGTGCGAGGGATTTCGTCGAATGCGAGCCATGCGAGCCGGGTTGTCGCTCGTTCGTGGAGGGGTCAGCTTCGGCCTGACGCTGCTCGCCGCGGGGCTGATCCGGGCTCAGGAGCCCGAGCCCGAAGCCGGGCCGCAACGCGGGGCGGTGCCCGCCCCGCCCCCATCGATCGAAGAGATCGTCGTGGTGGGAGCCCGTTCCGTGCCCGGGGCCGACGCCAGCCAGGCCGATTCCGTCACCAGCTTCAGCGCCGACGATCTCGCGGCCTTCGGTGCCGAGAGCATCGAGGATCTCGCGAGCCACACGCCCAATCTCGAGATCGTGACGGCCGGTGCGACGACACCGACCTTTTTCATCCGCGGCGTGGGCCTGAACGACTTCAACCCCAACTCCACCGGGGCCGTGGCGATCTATCAGGACGGCGTCGCGATCAATGCCCCGGCCCTCCAGCTCGGCACGCTTTTCGACATGGAGGCCGTCAACATCGAACGCGGGCCCCAGGGAACCGGCCTCGGGCGCAACGCTTCGGCGGGGGCGATCAAGCTGTACTCGCGCAAGCCCAGCGGCGAGTTCGGCGGCTACCTGCGCAGCGACTTCGGCAACTTCGACTACCAGGACTACGAAGGCGCACTGGAGGCGCCCCTCTTCGAGGACATGCTGGCGGGTCGCTTCGCTTTCCGCCTCTCCAAGCGAGATGGCACGATGAAGAATCGCTGCGCGGGCGCGCCGCCCTTCGGGGCGCGCGCCACATATCCCGGGGGCGGCGTACTCGGAGCAAACCCCGTCGATCCGCCGTGGTCGATCTGTGGCGAGCCGGTCCCGACGGTGAACACGGTTTCGCAAATCCCGGTGGGCCTCGAAAAATACGTCAACAACACCGACAACTGGGCGGCGCGCGGCACCCTGCGCTTCGAACCCACTCTCGACATGACCTGGCTGGTGAACGCGCACGGCTCCCGCCGCGACGAGCTGAGCCGCCTGGGTCAGTCCATCGGAACCGGCGGCACCTTCTGCCTCGACGGCAGGATCTGCGAGCCCACTCCGGCTGACCGGAGGGACAACCCCGTGGACTCGGAAGGGAAGCCGCTCGTGGACCCGACTGCAAAGAGCGGTGGGCTCCTGGGCGGCACCGTGAATGGGTCGAGCTTGACCAACAATTACTCGCCTCGCGAGATCCGGGCGCGCTTGTTCGAGCTGGCGCCTTGCCTTGCCGACCCCTTGAACTGCAGGAACCGGCCACGTGCCGAACGGCTCGCGGCCAATCAAGCCAAGATCCAACTGGCGGAGGAGCTCGCCAAGAATCTCGACTCCGAGCCCTGGGAAGGAGATTTCAACAAGACGGGGCCGACGAAGAGCGACAGCTACGGCGGCTTCCTGAATGGCGAGATCTCGCTGCCCTGGGGCATCCAGCTCACGAGCACCAATGCCTACGACCGCTACGACCGTTTCGTCTACCTCGATCTCGACTTCTCGCCCGAGGAACTGTTCGAGATCGAGACCGACGACAAGGCCTGGCAGTACTACGGGGACTTGAATTTCGCGGGCGAGGTCTTCAGCGAAACGTGGCCGGTGTACCTGAATTTCGGCAGCTGGTTCCTGCGCGAGGAACTCGAAGCCACGGTCATTCCCCACCTGGGTGATTTCGACATCATCTCAGTTCCCCGCGACTACACGCAGCAGCTCTGGAGCACGGCGCTGTACGGCGCCTTCTCCTTCGACTTCTGGGATGACTTCACTCTCGACGGAGGGGTCCGCTACAACTGGGAGAACAAGAGCCTCGATATGCGGCTCAAGATCCCCGAGCCGCAGACGTTCTCCCTGTCCGACTGCCCGAGGAGCCCGAACGACCTGAGACATTTCACGTGCGCCGACACCTGGCACGCGCCGACGGGCACGCTCCGCCTCACCTACCGGTTTCGCGCTGACCTCGATGTCTATTGGAAATACACGCGGGGCTGGAAGCCCGGCTCCTACAACACCACGGCCTCCCAGGGCACCGGGCCAACGGTCGCGAACCCCGAAAACATCGACTCCTTCGAGACCGGCGTGCACGGGAGCTGGCTCGACGGACGCCTCGGCCTCGACACGTCGCTCTTCTACTACTCCTATTCCGACTACCAGATCTTCACGGCTCAGCAGTTCATCGGCGGCACTCCCGAGTTCGTGATCCTGAACGCGAACGACGCCGAGGTGTACGGCGCCGAGGTCGACGCCGTTACGCGACCCTGGGAGGGGGCACTCGGGAACCTGCGATTCTCCTGGCTCGAGAGCCAGTTCCTCGACTTCGTGAGAACCGACCAGTTCCTGGCCGAGACGGGTGGAACGAGCGATCTGGTGATATTCAGGGAATCCCAGAACTCGGGCAACCCGCTGCTCAACTCCCCGCGGTTCAAGATCAGCCTCACGGCCGAGCAGTCGGTCGAGCTGGGGCGCTATGGCTCCCTCGCACTTCGCTACGACGCCACCTGGTCGGACATCACCTACTACGACGCCACCCAGGGGGTCGGACTGGGCGACTCGCGAGGCGGCAAGTTCCTTCCGAAACAGACCATCGCTCAGGTGCCCTTCTGGCTGCACGGTCTGAGGCTCTCCTGGAAGGATCCGGACGAGCGCGTCGAGCTCGCGCTCTGGGGGCGCAATCTCGGAAATCAGGCCTACAAGACCTTCGCGTTCGACGCCAGCACGTTTCGGGATACCACGATCTACTTCGTGGGCGATCCGCGCACCTTCGGCGGCAGCATCGCCTTCACCTTTTGACCCGACCCCGGGTCAAGGCACGGCATAGCCTAGCGCGCGCAGGTGGCCGAGCTCGAGCTCGCTGATCTCCCGCGTCGGCACCTCGCCCCAGGTTGGCCGCAGCTCGAGATAGGCGTCTGCCGCCGCGGACAGCCTTTTCAAGCTTTCCGGATCCTCGCCCGCCCGATCGCGAAGCTCCGCAGGGTCGCCGCTCGCGTCGAATAGCTGCTCGACGACGCCCCCCTCCTGATCGATGCGCACATAGCGGAGCGAGCCCTCCGAGACCGCCAGCGTGGGCTGCGGGAGCTGGTGCGGCCGGCCCCAGGTCTGGTCGAGATGGGCGATCGCGGGCTCAGCCGCCGCGGGGAGGGTGTCCCCCCGCGCGCGCGCCAGGATCTCCGGCAGGCGCGAGCGCCCGTCGGTCGCGGGAAGCTCGAGACCCAGCAGGTCGCACAGGGTCGGCCAGACGTCGACGCCCTGCGTGCGGCTCTCGACGACCACGCCGGGCTCGAGGCGGAACGGAAAGAAGAGCAGCAGAGGGATCTCCGTCGCCTCTCGATACAGCTTGCGCGCGTGCCCCTCGAAGCCGTGTTCGCCAAAGGCCTCGCCGTGGTCGGAAGTCACCACGATCAGGGTTTTCTCGAGGCTGCCTGAATCGGCGAGGGAGCTGAACAACACCTCGAGCACGCCGTCGGTCCAGTGGATCGAGTTGTCGTAGACGTCCGAGTAGTGCACGCCGAAGAGCGCCGACTCCTCGTCGTAGAGATACTCGTGGACGTCCATCAGGTGCAGGTAGAGGAACCAGCGTTCGCGACCCCGCAGGCGCAGGAACTCCAGCGCGGCGGCGATCGTGGCCTCGTCGGTGCCGGCATCCGAGATGGTCGGATTCTCACGCCGGATGCCGCGGGGCGGGGGCGGCGCGATCGGGCGTTGATACACGTCGAAGCCCTGATCGAAGCCGAAGGTCGGGCCGACCCAGCCGTTGCGGTAGAGCCCGATGGTCTGGAAGCCCGCCTGCTTCAGGATCTCCGCGGGAAGCACGGCCTGCGCGGGGAGCACCTGGTCGAAGCGCAGGATGCCGGTGTGCGCGGGATACAGCCCCGTCCAGAGCGACGCCATCGAGGTCTTGGTCCACGACGACTGTGCGAGGTGGCGGGCGAAGCGCACGCCCGAGGCTGCGAAGCGGTCCAGGCTCGGGCTGGTGTCGCGCTCGTAGCCGTAGCTGCCGAGGCGGTCGGCCCGCAGCGTGTCGATGACGATGAAGAGCAGGTTCAGGTCGTCGCGGTCGCCTAGCTTTTCGATGTCGTCGACGGATCCGAGCGGTCGGCGGTCCCAGTCGCCCGGTGCGCGAATCCCGACGAAGGTCGAGAAGAAGAAGAGCACGATCGCCCCCGCGGCGAGCAGCCAGGGCCAGCGTCGGTATCGAAGTCGCTCCGACATCGCGCGCAGGCTAGCGCAGGCACGCGGATCGCCTCGCGCCACTCCTGACTTATACTCGTTGCGTGCCCGTGCCGCCCCGGCTCTGCTCTCGAAGCTCGACCCTCGCGGGTCTTCTGATAGGCGTCCTCTGGCTGGGCTGCGAAGCGGCGGATCCCCTCGACGCGATCCGCAAGCAGCAGGCGGGGGGCGACTACGCGGGCTCGGCGGAGCCCTTGCGAGAGCTGCTCGCCCTGCGCCCGCAGGACCCGGAGGCGAATTATCTCTACGGCATGGCGCTGCTGTTTGCGGCACAGCCGAGCCTGGCATTGTTTCCGCTGCGCCAGGCAATGCAGGACCCGGCCTGGCTGGTACCGGCCGGCATGCAGCTCGCGCAGGCAGCGCTCGTCACCGGCGATTTCAACGAGGCCGTGCACGCGGCGACGCGCATCCTCGAACAGCATCCCGAGGAAGTGCAGGCCACGTTGTTCCGGGCCCAGGCCTTTGCCCACTGGAAGCAAGATCCCGAGGCGGCGCTCGCGGACGCCAACAAGGTTCTGGAGCTGCAGCCGGAGCTGATCGAGGCCTACGAGCCCAAGATTCTCGCGCTGCTCGCACTCGACCGACACGCCGAGGCCAGAGCGGCGCTCGAGGAGGCCGGCCGCCGGCTGCCCGAGTCCGGAACGCCGGCGAGCGTGCTGGCGTGGCACTGCTCGACGACGGCGATCTTCGCTGCCGAGGCGGGCGAGCTGGAACGAGCGCGGGAGGGTTTCGTCGCGTGCCTCGAGAAGTACCCGGCGGACGCAACCGTGGTCTCGAACGCGGTGGAGTTCTACGACGCCCACGACGGGTTGCAACGCTCGATCGAGGTGCTGCGCGCGGCACTCGCCGCGGCTCCGAACCAGCGCAGCTACCGCACCGGATTGACGGACCGCCTGCGTCTCACGGGAAGCACCGCCGAGGCCGAGGCCCTGCTCCGCGAGGCGACCCGCACAGACGATCCGCGGCAGGCCGCTGCTGCTTGGAGCGACCTGGCTCGCTTTCGCCAGGCGCTGAGCGAGCACGCTGCGGCTGCCGAGGCCCTGGAACGCGCCGTCGCACTGATGCGGGAGGCCGGCGACCCGGACCCACAGCTGCTGTTTCAGTATGCGGACACGCTGGTCGTGTCAGGCCAGCTCGATCGCGCGCTGAAGCTCGCAGAGGAGCTCTCCGTGCCCGCACAGCGCCGACTGATCGTCGGGCGCGTCGCGCAAGAGCGCGGCCAGCCTGCGCAGGCGCTGGCGGAATTCGACGAGGCACTGCGAGTCTGGCCGAACAATCCCTCGGCGCATTACTACGCCGCTCTCGCGGCCGAGAAGCTCGGCGACTTCGACCGCGCGCTCGAAGAGTACCGCTACTCGATCCGGATCTCGCAGCAGGCGACGGACGCGCGCACCCGAGCCGCGCGGCTGCTGATCGCCGAGGGCCAGCCCCTGCTGGCCTATCAGCTGCTCTTCCTCGAAGTGGCCAACGCGCCTCTCGAGCCGGAGGGGGAGCTGTTGTCGATGTATTTGATGGCCCGGGTCGCGAATCCGCAACAGCTCCAGAGCTCCCTGTTGGCTCTGCACAAACGCGATCCCTCGCGCTTCGCGCTGGCACTGGCACGCGGTGCCGAAGGCGCAGCCGATCGGGCCGGTGCGAGTGCGGCACTGCCCCTGCTGCTCGGCGCACCCGATCTCGATTTCGCCGATCCTCGAGCGACCCCCGCGCTGCGCGCACTCGTGCGCTTTGCCCACGCGGCGGGAAAGCCGGCGCTGGCCGAGCGCGCCGTCGGCGCCGCGCGCGCAGCCCACCCCGAGGCGGCGGTCTCTCACGAGTGCCTAGGTCTTCAGCTCGAGCTCGGCGGCGCCGCGCCCGACGAGGCGCGTGCCGCCTACGCGCGGGCGTTGGAGCTCGACCCGAAGAACGCCGGGGCCCTCGCGGGCCTCGCCCGCCTGGCCTTGGGTGGCGACCCGGCACAGGCGCTCGCGTTCTTCGATCGGGCTGCTGCTGCGGATCCCTCTGACCCGGATTCGAAGCTCGGGGCCGCACGCGCGCTGCGGGCGAGCGGTCGGCCCGAGGAGGCCGCGCAGCGCCTCGACGCGCTGCTCGATGCGCATCCTTTCGAGGCGGAGGCAGCTGCCGAGCTCGTCTCGATCGACCTCGAACGCGGAAGCGCGACGCCGAAGACGCTCGAGCGGGCGCGGCGCGCCGCGCGCTTTGGTGGCGGGATAGAGGCCTTGGAGCAGCTGAGCGAGGTCCACGCCCGGCTCCAGCAGCCCGCGGAAGCTGCCGAGGCTGCGGAGCGCGCCAAGCGGCTGCGCGAGCATCAGGCCTCCGGGGAGCAGGCCCCTGCAGCACAGGACTCGGAGTGACGGGGGTAGGAATTCCCCCTGGGGGTGCCAGCGTGACTCCGAGTGCTGGCAACGCCAGACCCGGGGAAGCGCACGCGCGCGAGGAATCTCCAGGAACCGCTGCGATTTTCTTGCTTGAAGTCCGCGGCGAATTGTGTTCTTTTATCCGATGAACGAGACCCCGTGTTTCCGGGGGCTGCGTCTTTACGCCGAAGCACAAAGGAGACGTGTTCATGTCCTTCAGGAATCGCATGCTCGGTCTGGCGTCGCTGTTAGTTGCTCTCAGCTGGAGCGGGAGCGTTCAGGCTCAACCGTTCTATCTCACGGCCGGCAGCGGTGGCGGTGAGCTCCAAATTGGTACCGGTCTGCCGCTTCCGGTCGGTCCGGCCGGAATCTTCCTCGGCGGCAAAGCACCGGCTACCGCCGGCACACCCTTCTGGCCTCCGCTGTTGGTTGGGGTGGATACGTCCCTTCCGGGCGCCAACTGGACGATGTCGGTGATGCAGGCCCTCACCAGCCCGGCGGGCGGCAAGCTGACGATTCCGCCTGGCCTGCTCGGAAAGGCTGCCGTTCCCGCGCCGCTGCCGATCGCGGTCTTCACCACGAACCCGGCCGTATTCCAGGTCAGGACGACCCTCAGCTTCTCGTGGCCCGCGGTCGCGGCTGTGTTCTCTGCGGGCGGCGCTCCGGGGAGTCCGGCGACGACCCTTGTCATCGGCGGCCCCGGCCCCGGGACCATCACCTACAGCGGCAGCACCAAGGCCTTCGGAGGGCCGGCCCAGTTCGCGCTCGCTCCGGGCCCGGTCGCCGGCGTCGTCGCCGGCCCCGCCATCCTCGGGCCCAACACCATGGGAGTGCCGCCGATCGCGACGGTGTGGATCAACGCGTTCGCGAAGCTTCCCGCTTCGGCGACGAAGGCCCTGGTCGCGGGCGCGTCCAATCCGATCGGGCTCGCACAGCCGGGCGCGCCGCTTGCAGCCCCCGCTGGCACGACCATGTGGGGAATGGGTGGCCTCGCTGCTGGCTTGGCCGGGCTGGTCGGGCCGATGGGGACGATTCTTGGTTCCGTGTTCGTCGCCGCAGCCGTCCCCAGCAACATGGTGACGGCCAGCAAGGGCTTCCCGTGGACGACGGGATTGATCACGGTCTCGCAGCCCGCGGCCGCACCGGCTGAGATCTTCTTCCTGTCTGGCACGGATATGCGGGTCGCTGGCGTCGGAAACGTCTCGTTGGTATCGGGCGCGCTCAGCACCCGCGCGCTGTCGGGCCCCAATGCCAACCGCGGCTGGCTCAGCTTGAATCTTCCCGAGCCGACCGCAGCACTCGGTTCCGCTGCAGCGCTCGCGATGCTCGGGCTCTGCCACGGAGTGGTCCGGCGCCGCTCGCGCTAGCCATTCGATAGAGAGCCCGCGGTCGATGCAGCCGGGGCGGGTCGATGTAGATCGACTCGCCCCGGTTCTATTTCGTGGGATCCAAGACGTCCCCGGACTGAGTCAGGGAGTCGGCGCTTCCGGGAGATAGTCGGGGGCGCTCAGGTTCCGGGCCTTGTCGCGCGCCGGCTCCGAGAGACTCGATCGGCCCAGCCAGGCTTCAGCCGCCGCTGCGTCCTGGCGACGCCACCTGCGCGCGATGCGGATCTGCATCTCTTCGCGCGCCGGGTCGGCTTCGATGCGCTCGGCCCACTCGATCGCAGCGGCGGGTGAAATCACCGCGAGCTGGCGCGCATAGGCCCCGAACAGCTTTCGAACCCAGGGCTCCGGCCCCTCGGCGATCTTCTGTGCCATCCAGCGCAGCGCGTCTTCGCGATCCTGCAATGCCCAGGTCTCGAAGCCGGTCCGGAGCGCGTGCGTCTGGCTCGGCCCCTCCGGCGCGCGCGAGACCCACTCCAGGACCTCCCTCATGTCGTCGCCGTTGTGCAGCCAGGTCCGGACGATCGCGCTGCGCAAGGACGCGCCGTAAGGACCCTCGCACTGGGCATCGCACCAACGCCTGGCGGCCTCCGGGTCGGCCCAGGCCAGCGCCGTGGAAACCTGGCGATACACCGCGCGCCGGTAGCGATCGTCGCTGCCGGGGATCGCCTCGGCCCAGCGCATCACGGAGTCGCTCCCCTCGGCGCGCCCCAGGGCGAGCGCGTAGCTCAAGACCGACCGCTGTTGCTGGATGCCGGAGCCGAGGCCCTGGATGTACCGCTCGAGCCCCGGCCGGTCGCTATGGAACCAGCCCTGGACGAGCGCGTGCTGCACCGTCTGAGCCAGCTCCCGATCCAGGCCCTGCGCCGCATACACGAGTTCCGCCACCGCCTTCGTGGGATCGGCTCGGGCCCAGAGCTCGACTGCGACATCGACGGCCGAGGGCCTGAAGCGCGGCGAGGTGAGCCCGATCGCCCAGGCCGTGGCGGCTCTGGGATCGCGGGACGCCCAGCTGCGCATCAGCAGCTCGAATTCGGCGATCCCCATGCCGCCCATGCCTGTGAGCAGCGCCTGCTGCACTTCCGGGGCGGACTCCGGACCCAGCCCCGGCAGCAGTGTCGCGAGCCCGCGCACCCGGGCATAGGGCTCCGGTTCACGCAGCAGCAGGGCGAGAGACTCGCCCCGGAGCGCCGCGGGCTCGGCCTCCGCCGCGGTGGGCGCAGGGGCCGCGGGCGGCGTCGCGTCGCAGCCGCTGAGTGCCATGCCTGCGAGCGCTGCCACTCGCAGCGCGGAGAGCGTCGAAAGCATCGCGTGGCTCATCGGGCGACGAGCATAACCCACTGCGTCGTCTCGTGACAGAATGTTAGTCCGCGCGATCGCGGCCGCAGCCACGGCCGACGACCGCGCTACTCGCGGCCACGAGCAGAGTCCAGGCGTCGCTGCCAGGTGGGTCGCAGTCGTGCGCATTCCGGTTCCAGGCAGCTCCGCCACAGGGAGCGGAGGGCCTCGACGCGGAAGGGCTCGGCGGGGTGGTAGTAGCCGAAGAACAGCTCGGTCACCGCCTTGACCCCCTCCTGCCCGAGGCGCCCCGGGCTGTCTTCGAACAGGCGGGCCATCAGCTCGAGATTGCGTGGCTCCAGCACCTCGGCCTTGCCGGCCTCGCCGCGCTTCTGCGCGAGGATCTCGCGGAGCCGCGCCGAGTCGGGAGCGTCGTGGAGCCAGCGCGCCAGCAGCACCGCGCATTCCTGGGGACGTGACTCACACACGTGTCGGACGATTCGGGTCCGGGTCTCCTCGCTGTCGGGCCCGCGCCGCTCGCGAAGCTGCTGCAGCAGGGCGGGCAGGACGTCCACGCCATGCGGTTGCGGCAGGTACGGGAGCGTCGCGTTGACGCCCGTGAAGAACGCGCGCGCGGCTCGCTGGGAGAGGCGCGGATGCAGCAGGGTATGCACCTCGCCCGGCAGGGCCGCGCGGGTCACGAGGCCGACGGGCACCAGCTCGTGGGCGAGTAGCTCCTCGAGGCTCGCGATCCCGGAACGCTGCAGCCCCGACCGGAGATCGGGGCGCTCGAAGCGCTCCGTGATCCGATCGAGGTCCGGGGCGGAGCTTTCGTCCGCGAAGCCGAGCAGCAGCAGATCCCTCGAGTACGTGTACCAGACGCCGACGCGATCGAATACCGACGCGTAGGAGCGCAGCACCAGCTCGAGCGTCGCGTCGTCGAGCTCGTAGGTGTGTATCCACTGGGCGTAGACACCTCCCGGAGCGAGCCGATCGCGCGCGGCCTCCAGGAACTCCTGGCTGAACAACATCTCGACGCCCGCGACCCAGGGGTTGCTGGGCTCGGAGGCGATCACATCCCAGCGCTCGTCGTTGTGCAGCAGCGCCCGGAATGCGTCGCTGCGCACGAGCTCGATCTTCGGGTTCTGCGACGCGCTGCGGTTGCCGCGGTCGAAGAGCGGCGCGGCCTCGATCACGCCCGGGGAGATCTCGGCGACGAGCACGCGCTGCATCCCGTCGAGAGCGCCCAGCTCGCCGGCGGTCACGCCCGTGCCGAGACCGATCACGAAGGCCTTCTGACAGCGCTCCGCCATCAGACACGGAATCAGCCCCGCCAGCGCCATCGTCGGGTAGTCGACGAGCAGGGAGCCGTCGTTCTTGCCGTTGGTCGAGATCCCGAGGGTCTTCTGGTTTCCGACGGAGTACTCGATGACGGCCACCGTGGAGGTCGGGTCGTCGTCGTAGAAGGAGAGCCCGACGGGAGCGTGCAGAGAGCCGAGGCGCCGCTCGCGAAGTGCCAGCAGCGCCTCGGGTCCCAGCCAGGTCGCCTCCGAGGCGTTGCGCTGGCGGAAGTAGCCGGCGGAGAGCTGGCGTGGATTCCAGGGCGGAAGCAGCGCGATGCTGGCGATTGCGAGGCAGACGAGCGCCGCCGCTGCGAGGCGCGGTGCGCCGGCGATGCGCACTGCGAGCAGCCCACCCGCCACCAGGATCGCGGCGACCGCGATGCGGTAGACGTGGTGGAGGTCGAGCCAGTGCAGCAGCACGTAGCCGCCTAGCAGGGCTCCGAGCAGGCTGCCGAGGGTGTTCCAGGCATAGATCCTTCCGGCCAGCCCGCCGAGCTCTCCCACCTCGTTGCGCAGTGCGTGGAAGATCAGCGGCAGCGACGCGCCGGACAGCCCGAGCGGCAGCGCGAACACGACCAGGATTCCGAAGGACGCGGAGAAGTAGAAGGGGTAGAAGGCCTGCTCGATGCTCTGGAACAGGCTGCGCAGCACGTGGGCCGCGTAGGGTGCGGATTCGATCGCCGGGTAGAGCGCACCGAGCAACAGCCCCAGCGCGAGCGGGCAGGCCGCGACGACCCAGGCCGGGATGCGCTGTCGCGTCGAGACCGCCAGGCTGCCGATCGCGATGCACAGCACGAAGGTCGCGACCAACATCGCGAAGCTGAAGTGGGAGGCGCCGAGGGCCAGCCCGCCGACGCGGATCAGCACGGTCTGGAGGGCCATCATCGCGAAGCCGAGCAGCAGTGCGGCGGCCGCGAAGAGCGGGAACGCGGTGGGCTGCGCCGAGGGGGGGCTCGCGGTCGCCGCCGGCGCTCCGCCCCGCGCCGTCCAGCACAGCAGCGCGAAGCTCGCACCCACGGCCGCATTCGCGGTACCCGCACCGCCGCCGAGCGCGCCGCCGGTC
>CAYTJA010000396.1:0-34432 GCA_964437835.1 uncultured Spirochaetales bacterium | reverse complement strand
TAAATGGAGCGGTGCGCCTCGTCGTTGATGACGAGGTCGAAGTAGAATGGGGTGAACTCCTCGCGATAGCGTCGGTCGGTCATGAGCGATTGAATGGTGGCGACCACGACAGACGAGCCAAGTAATTCGCCGGTGCGGCGGGCTGTCTTGTAGATGACTGGCTTGTACTCGCCGAGGACGACGTTGAAGTCCTCCATTGTCTGCTTGGCAAGCTCGATGCGGTCCACGATGAACAACACCCGCTCGGCGTTTCGCGTGACGAGGAATCGGCGGATCAGGGCGGCGCACAGCAGCGTCTTGCCCGTTCCCGTCGCCATCTCCAGCAGGAACTTGCGGCGATTGGCGTCGTCGAAGCCCTTGGCGATCTCCTCCATCGCTCGAATCTGATAGCCGCGCAGGGTTAGATCGGGGCGAAGCCCGCGGAGGTACTCAGGGCGAATGACTTCGGTCTGGAGCGCGCGCGGCGGCTGGAGATTCTTCAGGCGGACGCGTTCGAGATCTTCGCGAGAGGGCAGCCGCTCGATCCGGTAGGCGTCGCGCTGGTCCGCCCGCTCGTAGTTCCAGAACCAGTGCTCTCGGCCGTTGGAGAGGATGACGAGCGGGGCCCTCAGGTTCTCTGCGTAACCGCGTGCTTGTTCCTTCGCGTCGTAGGGGTCAAGGTCCTCGCGCTTCGCTTCGAGTACACAGAGCACGCGGCCAAGGCTGTCCTTCAGCAGGTAGTCCGCGCGCCCGCTGGCGGTGTTCAGCTCGAACTGGACCTGCTGAGGGTTGAGCAAGTCCCAGCCGCTCGCTTCGAGCGCCTTGTCGATGAGGACTCGGGAGAAGGCTTCGTTCTGGCCAGGCGTCACGGACATCCTCTATTTGTGGTTCTACTGCTGGTCATGCGCAAGCCTCGCTGAAGGCGCCTAACGTTTGATTCGACAGGTCTGTCTACGCCGCTCTCACAGCGGCAGGGGTCTGTCTATTACGGAACGCACGAGATGTGTACCACGGGCGAGAAGTCCTCGTATCGCCCTCGGTTGCAGGCGGCAGGCGGCAGGCGGCAAGGCGTCTCCGCGTTATACAGATCTGCGTAACACATCCAGGCTGCCAGGTCGCGGGGCAGTCCGCCCGCCAGCGCTGGGCGGCGCGATTGCCTCCGTGCCCGTAGCACCGCCCCCCCGGGTCAGCCCAAGGGATCAGGTTCCAGCTCCGAAGACGCGATCTGCCGGGCTCGGGACCCCGGCCGGGCCGCGGCGTGCGCAGCCCACTGGACGGGGTCTGAGCCCGCTGCGCGTGCGAGGCGAGGGTGGTGAGGGGCGCTAGGCCCGCGCGCCGCGGATCAGCTTGCCCGGCAGCGCGCCGGTATGCTCGCCGCGTGCGAAGACGAGCTCGCCCGAGATCAGCGTCGCCTCGTAGCCGCGGGCCTTCTGGATCAGGCGGCGCGCGCCGGCCGGGAGGTCGTGGGCGAGCTCCGGGATCGAGACGGAGAGATTTTCGAAGTCGATCACGTTCAGGTCGGCCTGCTTGCCCGGGAGCAGCACGCCGCGGTCGCCCAGCCCGTAGAGCTCGGCGGTATCCCGCGTCATCTTGCGCACGGCCTGCGAGAGCGGGAGGCGCGGGCCTCGGTCGCGATCGCGCGCCCAGTGCGTGAGCAGGGTGCTCGTCATCGAAGCGTCGCAGATCGCGCCGCAGTGGGCGCCGCCGTCGCCGAGTCCGAAGGCCGAGTGAGGATGTTCGAGCATTGCCCGCACGGCTTCGAGGCTGCCCTCGCTGTAGTTGAGCAGCGTCAGCATCAGGAGCTGGCGGCCTTCGAGCTCGAGCATCCAGTCGTAGAGCAGGTCGAAGGGGTCGCGCCGCTGTTGGCGCGCCTGCGCGAGCACGCTCTGCTCGGGTGCGGGCTCGTAGTCCGGCGGATCGCCGAGGCGGAAGATCTTGTGCAGGCCGCGCAGCAGCAGGTCGAAGACGACCGCGAGGCGCGGATCCGTCTGTGACTCCTCGGCCAGGATCCGCGCGCGGATTTCGGGCTGGCGCAGCTCGCGCACGCGCTCCGGAAGCGGAAGCGATGCGAGTTTTTGATAGGTGGGCTTGAACGTAAAGGGGTGGAAGGTCTGGTGGCCGATCAGGAGCGTCGAAGGCCGCGAAGCGACCTGTGGCCGCAGCATCGAGCCCTCGGCGTTCGCCTGCGAAACGAGCTCGAGGATCTCGCGCCACTGCTCGGGCTTCTGGTCGTACTGCACGAGTCCGAAGGTGACCGGCCGGCGGATCTCGGCCGAGAGGCGGCGCATCCAGTCGACCTCGCGCGGCGGCGCGGTCGGGTCCTCGCCCTGGACGCCGGCCGGCGCGAGCTCGAAGAGGCCGGCCCGGCGGCGGCCGAGCTCGCGCCCGATCCCGAAGAGCTCGTCCTCGGCGGCGAAGGTGCCGGGTACCTCCTCGCCGGTGATCGCGCGGTGCACGAGCGTGCGCGAGGTCGTGAAGCCGAGCGCGCCCGCGCCGATCGCCTCGCCGACGAGCTGCGCCATGGCGGCGATGTCTTCGGGCGTGGCGGGTTCGTTATGCGAGCCGCGCTCGCCCATCACGTAGGCGCGCACTGCGCCGTGCGGCACCTGGGTGGCGATGTCGAGCGCGCGCCGCTGCCCCTCGAGCGCGTCGAGATATTCGGGGAAGCTCTCCCAGCCCCACTGCATGCCCGCGGCCAGGGCGGTGCCCGGAATGTCTTCGACGCCTTCCATCAGGCCGATCAGGTACTGCTCCTGCCCGGGCCGCACCGGTGCGAAGCCGACGCCGCAGTTGCCCATCACGAGCGTCGTCACGCCGTGCCAGCAGGAGGGCGCGAGCAGCGGGTCCCAGGTGGCCTGGCCGTCGTAGTGGGTGTGGATGTCGACGAAGCCGGGCGTGACGAGACGGCCGCGCGCGTCGATCTCGCGCTTTGCCTGGCCGAGGTCGCGGCCGACCGCGGTGATCTTGTCGCCGCGGACCGCGACGTCGCCCTCGAAGGGTTCGGCGCCGGTGCCGTCGACGATCTTGCCACCGCGGATCACCAGGTCGTGCATGGGATCTCTCCTTGGCTCCGCTGCAGAACGCCGCATGCGGTGGGCATGGCGGCTGGAATCAGTCCGGGATCTGGATTTCGACGCCGGAGGCACCGGAGCGCACAGGGTAACACCTGGCGGGTGTGCGAATCGGCAGCGCGGCCGGACGCCCGTCCCGCACATCGAGCTTGCCCCCGTGCAGCGGACACTCGAGGATGCAGCCACGCAGGCGGCCCTCGGCCAGCGGGATGCCCGCGTGCGGGCATTCGTCATCGATCGCATAGAGCGCGCCGTCCGCGTTGCAGAGCAGGATCGGGCGCCCGCAGAGCTCGAGCGCGCGGACCTGCCCGGGCGCGAGGCCCTCCCCATCGACTCGAAACCAGGAGCCCAAGATCGCGCTTCGCCGCCTCCGCCCGCCCGCCGGTCCGGCGCTGTGCCTAGTTCCCGCTCCGCAGGTACTGCTCGAGCGTGTGGTGGAAGTGACGGATGCGGATCTCCTGGGCCCCGAGGTGCAGGCCGGGGTAGGCCGCCGAACGCATGCCCGCCTGGATCCGCGGCAGGTTGAACATGTCCTGGTCGAAGACGTCACCGCCCGGGACCCTGGCGAACGAATAGCCATCCGCGAGCCGGTGATGCTCGTGCTCGGGCCGCGGGATCGCGTGCGCGGGCGCGCGCACGAGGTTGAAGAAGTCGAAGAGCATCTTGTTCGGGTCTTCCGGATGCGGCCGGTGCCGAAACACCCAGGTGAAGCGCGAGTGGATGTTCAGCGTGAGATTCGGGAATACCGTGTAGTGGAAGTCGTCGACCATCTGCTCGTCGTTCAGATCGCCGAAGTCGCAGCCGAGGACTCCGCCCTGTTTGCGGATCGCCAGGGCCATCTGCGCGCGCGCGTCGGCCGGACCGCCTGCGAAGCGCTCGACGTCGACGCCCGCCGGCTTCAGGAACAGCTCCAGGATCTGCCG
Organism: uncultured Spirochaetales bacterium; assembly: GCA_964437835.1. GTDB lineage: Bacteria > Myxococcota_A > UBA9160 > UBA9160 > SMWR01 > CAYTJA01. The sequence goes on along the minus strand of CAYTJA010000396.1, from coordinate 30,459 downwards.
GTTGACCTTGCCCTGGTCGGGATGGCGCGGGCTCGCGACGGCTTCCCGGAACAACATGCGCGTGTGGCGCTCGTAGCAGTCGATCGGCACGTTCACGTCGTCGGTGAAAGGCAGCGTCTGCGGATGCGTTGCGGAGACGTGATAGGCCTCGTTGAAGGCGTCGACGCAGGTCTTCCAGTTCGCGTCGACCTCGACCGTGACGTCGTTCAGGATCGACCACTCCTCGAAGTGGTAGGGGTCGAGGTGCTCCGGGACGATCCCGAGGTACTCGCGCAGCGAGCCCGCGTTCGGATCGAGGTTGATCCAGACGAAGCCGCCCCAGCTGTCGCAGCGCACAGGTGCCAGGTCGAGCTGCTCGCGCGGCAGGCCCTGCGGGAAGGACTGCGGATCCAGGGCCTCGACGAGACAGCCGTCGATGCCGTACTTCCAGCCGTGAAAGAGGCAGGAGAAGAGCTCCGCATGGCCAATCCCCGGCTCGCGCAGACGGGTGCCGCGGTGCATACAGACGTTGTGCCGAGCGCGAATGCTGCCGTCGCGTTGGCGGATCACGAGCACGGATTCGGTGCCGATCTCGAGGGTCAGGTAGTCGCCGGGCGTCGGGAGGTCGGACTCGCGCCCGGCCATCAGCCAAACGCGCTGCCACATGCGCTCCCATTCGAGGCGCGCGTAGTCGGGGCTCGTGTAGCGCTGCTTCGGAATCAGCGTGTGGCCGAGCTCCGGCACGGGCGCGCGCTGCATCGGGGTGCGGGGCGAAGCCGGCGGGCGGGTCGCGGATGCGGCCATGGGGGTCTCCTCGGGCGGCGAGTCTAGACCGCCGCCTCGCGCGGGCAAAAGGGCGGCTCGGCTTCGCTCACGCCGCTTTCGATCAGGCGCGTGGCTCGGGCCGGATCGAGGAGCCCCACGAGCGCCACAGCGAGCTCGAGCACCGGATGCGCTCGTCTAGCCACCTCGACCCTTCGCTGCGCGGCTCCAGACTCACGCGGACCGCCGCTCTGCCTCGAGCCGGATCAACCGCAGCAGGATACGGCGCAGCAATCCACTGCCTGGACGGATCAGCAGCCAATAACGGCCGAAGGCCCGGCGCGAGGCCGGATCCGAACATCGGATACGCGTCTCGGTGGAGAGCAGGGTGCAGCCATCCGCTGCAGGCGAGAGCGCGAAGTTCCAGGCCACGCGCGCTGATCCGGCGGGCGGCAGATCGCGGAACTCGCGGGGATCGGTCGGAAGTCGCTTGCCCGAGAGCTGCCAGAAGGAGCCCGTGACGCCGAGCACGCATTCCTCGGGCGCCTGCTCCTCGAGCAGAACGAAGCCGCCGGCGACCACGTCCTTCAGCGTCGAGCTGCGCCTGCGCTCGAAGGGCCGCGCGCGCCGCGCGAGAATCGCCGGGAGCGAGCGAGCGGCGAAGAGAGCGCGCGCGACCGGGTGCGCGCCGAGGTCGACTTCCCAGAGCGCCCGGTAGACGGCCGCAGCGGACGCGCGGATCCGCGTGCGGTGTCTCTCGCTGAAATCATATTCGGGCATCCAGGCGTCGATCCGCATACTGGAACCTCTGCTAGTCCGTGCGCCGGCCGACGATGATCAGATCGCGCTCGATGTCGTCGAGCCGCGCGATGCGCGGCAGCTGCCCCCATTCCTCGAATCCGAACTTCGCGAACAGCCGCAGGCTCGGATCATTGTGGCCGAAGATGAAGCCGAGCAGGGTGGTGAATCCGAGCTCCGGTGCGCGCGCGAGTGCGGCGCCGAGCAAGCGCGTGGCCACGGCCTTGCGCTGGAACTCCGGCGCGACGTAGACGCTGAGCTCCGCGGTGCCCGCGTAGGCCGGGCGGCCATAGAAGCGGCTGAAGCTCAGCCAACCGGTGATCTCTCCGCCGCGTTCGAGCACCCAGAGCGGAACCGACTCCGGCGAGTGCTCGGCGAACCAGGCTCGTTTCGATTCGAGCGACACGGATTCGGTGTCAGCCGTTGCGCAGCGACCCGGAATCGACGCGTTGTAGATCTCGACGATGCGCGGAAGATCTTCCGGCCCGGCGTCGCGCAGCGTCGGCATCCCTAGCTTTTTCCCGCGTCGCGGAAGCGCCGGCGCTGAGCCGACGCATTCGGCGCGCGGATCCACTTCGCGAGCTCGCTGCGGTCGAGCGGATCGCGGCCCGCGAGATGCAGCTCGAGGTACGGGAAGTCGTCGTAGCCCCAGAAGAGCTCGTCTCCGACGAGCATCGTCGGCACGCCAAACACGCCGTCGGCGATCGCGGAGTCCGTCTGCTCCCGCAGCTTTGCCTTGACCTCCGGCTGCTGAGCCTGCTGCGCGAGGTCCCGCGCGAGACCGAGCTCGCGTGCGAGCGTCCCGATGATCTCCGGATCACTGACGTGCAGGCCGCGCACCCAGACGGCCTCGAAGAGCGCCGTTATCAGCGCCCGGCGAGGCACTTCGGGCAGCGGCAGCGACGACGCGCGCAGCGCGAGCAGTGGGTTGAAAGGATGGAAGCGCGGCGGCCGCAGCGGATGCCCCAGCAGCGCGGCCTTGCGCAGGTTGTTGCGCGCCATCCAGGTGGCCTTCGGGCGAACCTCGGCAGGCCCGAGCTGGCCATGCGCTTCGAGCAGGCCCGCGAACAGCACCGGCACCGGCTCCACGACCGCGCCGTATCTCGCCGCGAGCTTCGGCAGCTCGAGCCACGCGAGATACGCGTTCGAGGAGATGAAATCGAAGAGGAAGCGGATCGTCTTTCCCCCCGGTTCCATGCGCGTGCGCCCGGCTCAGGTCTCGGAGCCCGGCGGCTCGGGCCGCGGCGGGAGCTCGCGATGCCGCGGGAGCGTGTCCGAGACCTCGAGCCACGGCAGCCGGCTGCTCTCCCAGATATGCATGCGCGGGATCAGCGCTGCGGCGTCGTCGAGGCTCGCGACCGTCAGATCCACGAGGCCCGGCAGGAACTCCGCCCGGAAGGTCAGCTGCGTGCCGCAGCTCCCGCAGAATCCGCGCTCGGCGCCCAGCGAGGAGCGGTAGACCGCGGGCTTGCCCTGGGTGAACGCAAAGGCGTCGCGCTCGAACATCGCCCACGCGACGAGGGGTGCGCCGGCCGAGCGGCGGCACATCGAGCAGTGGCAGATCGCGACCGTGACCGGCTCGCCGCGAACCTCGTAACGCAGGCCCCCGCAGAGACAACCGCCTTCCAGAGTCGTGGGCAAGGTCTCGCCCTCCTCGCGGTGCGCGATCGGCGGTCGCGCGGCGCTGCGCCGCGCGATGCCGCTCGAGATCGCGTCACGGCGAGTCTACCGGCTTCTGCGTTTGGTGCAGCGGCATTTCGGGCAAGGCCGGGAAGGGGGCTAGGTGCTGGCGGGCGGCTCGGGGGGGAGCTTCTCCGCTTCGCGCGCGAGGGCTTGGCGCGCCTCGCGCCAGAACCGCATGTCGAGCCGGTTGTACTCGAGGATCTTCTCGCGCGTCGATTTTGCGACGTCGCGGGCACTGGGGCGCTGCTCGGTGCGGCGCTTGCGCGTAAACACCAGCTGAGTCCAGCCGTAGCGCGCGGCGAGTACACGCACGCTGGTCTCGAACTCCTCCTGGACGCCCACGCAATAGCGCTGCTCGAGCAGGCCGCGGAACGCCGCCATGAAGTCGCGCAGCCTTGCGGGCAGGCCGGTGCCAAAGGGGATGCGCTGGACCGGCTCGTAGGGGCGCAGCAGGTGCCGCGCCTGGCCGTTGAAGAAATCCCAGAAGATCTGGTGCGTCGCGGAGGCCTTCTCGTGCCCGCCGCCGAGCTGGTCGTAGAGGTCGTCGAGGCTCCAGCCGGTTTCGACCAGGTGCCGGCCCGCGGCACCGCCGTGGTTCGGGTCGCTCTCGGCGATGCTGCGCGCGTAATGGAACAGCGAGATCACGCGCTCGATCGGATTGCGCAGCACGCTGAACGCGCGGAAGCCCGGAGGCAGCAGCGGCACCACGATCTCGCAGCTGTGGCTCGCGATGCAGCGCAATCCCGGCTGGATCCCGAGGGCAAGGCGGCGCGCGTCGCCCTGCACGGCGGTGGCGTCGCGCAGCTGCGGGCCGTCGTAGAGCTCGAGCAGGCCGGCGCCGTAGTTCGCGCGCAGCACGTCGACGAGCGAAGTGCCCGCGGTTTTCGGAACGTGGTGGAAATAGAGCAGCTCGGGGGGGTCGGGCATCGTCTGTCAGCGGCACTAGGCCGCGGCCTCCCGGCGTGCGCTGGTTGCGGAGGCGTGGCCGATTGCCCGCTCGAGCGCGGCGAGGAAGCCCTTGCGCGAGCACTCGCGCTCGATTGCGACGAGCGCAGCCTGGCGCGTGCGCTCCCAGAGCGCTTCCTCGTGGTAGAGGCGCAGGCATTGGGCTGCGAAATGCTCCGGGTCGCGGCCGACGAGCAGCTCGTGCTCGTCGCGCCAGCCGAGCTGGCTCGCGATCAGCGGGCTCGCGACGATCGGCAGCCCGCGCGAGGCCGCCTCGTGCGCTTTGTACGGGATGCCTCCGGCGAAGCGGGTCGGCACCAGGAAGACGCGCGCGCGCTCGTAGTAGCGAGTCGGATCCTCGACGAAACCGTGCACGCGCAGGCGCATGCCGTGGTAGGCCTGGATCGCCTTCAGCTTGGTCGCGCCGGTCGGCCCCACGAGCTGCAGCATCACGTCGTCCGGCAGCTGCGGCCGGAGCAGCGGCCACACCTGTTCCACGAACCACGCGACAGAGTCGACGTTCGGGGTCGCGTCGTCCTGCATCGAGCCGATGAACAGGAAATCTCGGCGCTGCGCGTAGGGCGTTCGTGTGAGCCGTGATTCGAGGCAGTGGCCGACGACGTGCACCGCGGGGCCGCCCGCGCTGCGGAAGTGCTCGGCCTCGCGCTCAGAGACGGTCAGGATCGCCGACGCCTCGCTCGCGAGCTCGACCTCCTCGCGGATCCGTTGCGCGACCACGCGCTCGTCCTGTACCTCGCCCATCACGCGTGCGCGCTCATGGTCGCGCAGCGCGAAGATCGCTTCGGCGTCGTAGACGAGCTCGAGCTCGCGGAACAGCTCCGGCCGCTCGCGCCGGATCTCGAGCAGGAATCCCATGTTGTGCGGTCGCGAGACGAGGATCTTGTCGAAGCTGCCGCGCCGCTCCTCGAGGAACTCGCCCAGCCGCGCGACGCCGCGGCCGTGGATCAGCTCGATCTCGCGCGGGATGTCGGCGTAGAGCGTGCGCCAGTGCTCGTGGGGCAGCGTGGTCGGAAACATCGTCACGCCGTAGCCGAGCGCGCGCAGCGCATGCAGCAGGTCGTTTGCACGCGGCAGGCCCTGGCCGAGGCCGCGGTGCGGCACGCGGTCGTCGAGCACGAGCACGCGGGGCTGCCAGGGCTCCCTGCTGCGGGCCCGCTCGAGCGAGAGGGCCGCGGGTGCGAGATGCGTCTGCAGCGCGGTGTGGTGCTTGGCGACGAAGCGCTGCTGATTGCGGCGCTGCTGCTCGATCGCGTCGCCGCGCGATTGCGAGCTCCCGAACTCGTAGTGCAGCAGCACCGCGTCGGGCTCGTAGAGCACGCGCTTGCCGCGCGCGCGCAGCTCCATGCAGAGGTCCGCATCCTCGTAGTAGGCCGGAGCGAAGCGCAGATCGAAGCCGCCGATCTCCTGGAACAGCGCGCGGCGCACGAGCAGCAGGCAGCCCGAGCCGTAGTCGACGTCTCGGCGGAACAGGAAGGCCGGCTCGTCGGGGTGGTGTCCGCGGCCATAGCCGAGGCAGCTGCCGTCGCGCCAGATGATGCTGCCGGCCTCTTGCAGCGTGCCGTCGAGCAGCACGATGCGGCCGCCGACTGCGCCCGCTCCGGGATCCGCGCGCAGCGCCTGCACGAGCTTCTCCAGCGCCTGCGGGAACAGCTGGGCGTCGTTGTTGAGCAGCAGCACGAATTCGCCGCGCGCGGCGGCCAGGCCCTGGTTGACCGCGCGCAGGAAGCCCTCGTTCTCCCGGTTCTCGAGGATCGTGACGCCGTCGAGGGTCGAGAGCAGATCGCGCGTCTGATCCGAAGACGCGTTGTCGATCAGGATCAGCTCGAAGGGCACGCCTCGGCACTTCCGCAGCGACTCGAGGCAGAGCAGCGTGAGCCCGGCCTGATTCCAGAGCACGAGCACGATGCTGACGACGGGATGCTCCGGCGCCGGGAAGCGCATGCGCTGCCCCGCGGCGAGATGCCGTGTGATGCGCTCGCGGCCGCGTTCGCCGTAGATCGCGCGCGCGCGATCGCCGGCGCAGCCCTGCTGCCGCAGCTCGAGCAGCGTTGCCGCGGGATTGCCCAGCGCGTCCCCCGCGTGGAACTCTCCCGAGAAGAGGGCCTGCTCGACCTTCAGGATTTCGGCTTCGATCGAGAGAATCGCGGCGTCGTCCGCGCGGCAGTGTTCGACGAGGCTCTCGAGCTCCGGCGGTAGCGGCACGTCGCTGCCGGGCGGCCGCGCGCGCAGCGCGACCTGCGAGCGCGGGTCGCTGGCTGGCAGCGTCCAACCGAAGCAGCGCATGAACAGCGAGCGCCAGCGCAGCTTGTGAGCTGGCCGGCCCGGCACCAGGCGAAACGCGAGGCGCATCGCGTGCAGCAGCACGTGGCGGCCGCGCGTGTGCGGCCGCGCGAGCGCGCGGGCGGCGAAGATCGCGAGCCGGAGCGGCAGCGTCAGTCGCCACGCGAGCGAGTGCCGCAGCTCGTAGAGGCGGCGGCCGAGCTCCTCGATCTGCCGGTCGTGCGCGATTTTCTCGTCCAGCAGACTGCGGAGGGCGTGCTCCTGGGAGCGATGGCGACGCTCGAGCTCGGAGCTGCGCTCGCGCAGCGCGTCGCGCTCCTGCAGCGCGATGTCGCGTTCCTCGGACAGCGCTTCGAGTTGTTTCAGCAGCTCAGCGGGGGACGCCTCGGAGCTTCGGGTCGGGGCAGCGCTCATCCGCCGTTGAATCGGCAGGACGCAGGCCGCTCCGGAGCCGCCACCGGTGCGAATTTCGGGGTCTCGGGGCGGAGCTGCGGGATCCTCGCGACGCGCAGAAAAGACCACAACGCGGCTGCGCCAGCTGGCAAAATTGTCCCTGCATCGCACCGGAGGCCCCGTGAAGTTCTGCTGCACCTTCTCGTTCATCCACCCGGACCACTACCTCGAGCTCGCGCAGCTGGCGGAAGCCCACGGCTGGGACTCGGTGCTGATGTCGGACCACGTCGTGCATCCGGAGACGATTCGTTCCAAGTACCCCTACAGCGCGATCGGCGAGCGCGCCTGGACGCCCGAGACCGCCTGGCCGGACGTCTGGGTCGCGACCGGCATGATGGCCGCCGTGACGACGCGCCTGCGCTTCATGCAGAGCGTCTACGTGCTCCCGATGCGGGACCCCTTTACGGTCGCCAAGGCGCTCGGCACCGCCGCGCGCATGTCTCGGAACCGCGTGAGCCTGGGGCTAGGTCTCGGTTGGCTCGAGGACGAGTTCGAGGTGCTGGGCTTCGATTTCAAGACGCGCGGCCCGCGCGCGGACGAGATGGTCGAGGTGATGCGCAAGCTCTGGAGCGGCAAGCTCGTCGAGCACCACGGGAAGTTCTACGACTTCGGCCGTCTCTCGATGAGCCCCGGCCTCGACGCGCCGGTTCCGATCGTCGTCGGCGGGATTTCGGCCGCAGCGAAGCGCCGCGTCGCGAAGCTCGGCGACGGCTGGGCTCCCGCGTATCTCACGATCGCGCAGGTGAAGCAGGGGATCGAAGAAATCCAGGCGCTGCGCCGCGAGCTCGGGCGGCCGACGCCGCCGCTCTCGGTCTACGCGGCGGCGGTCGACGCCTCCGGCATGGACGGCTGGAAGCGCATGCGCGACGCCGGCATCACGCACGCGATGGCCTCGCCGTGGATGGCGCCGAAAGCGGGCGCGGCCCCGATGAAGATCGACATCGCCGCGATGCTGGATCCGAAGCCCGAAGTGGTGAAGGACGGGCTGCGGCGCTTCGCGGACGAGGTGATCGCGAAGCTGTCCTGATCCTGGGAATCTTCCGGCGGGTCCGCACGCTTTCCCCGGGGCCTCCGACGCGGCAGTCTTCCCGGCCCGCGGCGCCACTCCGGCGCGGTGCGAGAGGGGGAGACGGGTGGAACTCTGGCGGCCTGAACGACGGCTCGGGTGCCTCCGGCGCGCGCGTGGCGCGCGCTCGTCGCTAGGTATCGCCGTGCTGCTCGCAGCGGGCAGCCACTGCGCCGATGCGCGCAGCCTGCCCCGGCCGCCCGCGGTCGTCGCGACGATCGAGCCGCTCGCGATGCTCGCACGCGAGCTCGCGCCGCCGGGGCTCGAGGTCGTTGCGCTGCTCCCGCCGGCTGCGAGTCCGCACCACTTCGAGCCGCGACCCTCCGACCTGCGCCGGGTGTCCGGCGCGCGTCTGTGGATCCAGATCGGCGCGGGTTACGACGACTGGGCTGCGCGCCTCGCCGCCGCGGCGGAAGTCCAGCCCGAGCGCGTCGCACTGCTCGAGCTGCCCGGGATCGACGCGCTGCCGGCTAGCGCGGATGCGGAACATGCGGCTGCCGGCGCCGATCCGCATCTGTGGCTCGATCCGGTGCGCGTGGCCGAAGTCGTCGCGCCCGCACTGGCCGAGGCGCTCGCGCGCGTCGAGCCCGCGCAGCGCCTCGAGATCGGGGTCCGCCTCGTCGCGCTCCAACAGCGCCTGCGCGCGCTGGACGCCGAGCTGCGCGCGCTCTTCGCGGCCAGCGCCGGCGAGCGCCGCGGCTTCGTTGCGCTGCACGCCTCCTGGCGCTATTTCGCCGCGCGCTACGGCCTGCGCGAGCTCGGCTCGGTGCTGGGGGTCGCGGCCGAGGAGCCGACGCCGCGCGCGCTCGCGGAGCTGGTGCGCCGCGCGCGTGCGCAGGGCGGGGCCGAGCTCTTGATCGAGCCGCAGCTGCCTCCCGCGCTCGCCGAGACCCTCGCGCGCGAGCTCGCGGGGCGCACGCGGCGCGTCGACCCGATCGGCGACCCGAGCGATCCCGAGCGATCGGACTACGCGTCGCTGCTGCGCTGGAACGCGCGCGCATTCGCGGCCGCGACCGCGGTCGCGCCAGCGGCGGGGACATGAGCGCGCCGATCGTGGAGGCGCGCGGCGTCGTCGTGCTGCGCGACGGCAGACCCGTGCTCGAGGACGTGAGCTTCGAGCTCGGGGCCAGCGGCCTGCTCGGCGTGGTCGGCCCGAACGGCGCCGGCAAGACGACGCTGCTGCGCGTGTTGCTCGGCCTGGTACCGCTCGCGGCAGGGGAGGTCCGGATCTTCGGCGAGCCGATCTCCGCGCAGGCCCGGCGTGCGGGGGGCGTCGGCTATGTGCCGCAGCGCCAGGCGATCGAGCCGCGCTTCCCGGCGAGCGTTGCCGACACCGTGGGCTTCGGCCGACTGACGGGTCTGCGCCGCGCGGGCGGGGGCCGCGCGCGGGCGATGGCGGTCGCCACGAGCCTCGAGCGCGTCGGCATCACTCCGCTCGCGGCGCGGCCGGTGGGCGAGCTTTCCGGAGGCGAACAGCGCCGCGTGCTGCTCGCGCAGGCGCTGTGCGCGGGCGAGCGGCTGCTGCTGCTCGACGAGCCGACGACCGGCCTCGACCTGCCGGCCGAGCAGGAGTTCTACGCGCTGCTGCGGCGGCTCAAGGAGGATCTCGGGGTCTCGGTGATCGCGGTCTCGCACGATCTGGTCGCGCTTGCGGGTCAGGCCGATGCGCTGATCTGCATCAACCGGCGCATGCACGTGCACGGGCGTCCGGACGAGGTGATCCACAGCCATGCGATGCGCGAGGCCTACAGCTGCGAGTTCGATTTCCTGGCCGGCGAGATCGCGCACCACGAAAGTGTCGGCAGGCGGCCCTGATGTTCGAATTCGCGTTCATGCAGCGCGCGCTCGTTGCGGCAATCCTGATCGGTCTCGTCGGCGGCGTGCTCGGCTTCTTCGTGGTGCTGCGGCGCCTCGCATTCGTCGGCGTGGGGATCTCGCACGCGGCGCTGGGGGGCGTCGCGGTCGGCGTGCTGCTCGGAATCTCACCGCTGCTCTGCGGGGGCGTCGTGGGGCTCTGCGTCGCGCTGCTCGTCGCGCGCAGCACGCGCACGGGCCTGGTCGCAGAAGACACCGCGATCGGCGTGTTCTTTTCGGGCGCGCTCGCGCTCGGCATTGCACTCGCGAGTCTGAAGCGCGGCGCCCAGCAGGATCTCTCCGGCTACCTGTTCGGCAACGTGCTCGCGATCGCGCCGACGGAGCTGTGGCTGCTCGGACTGCTCGCCGTCGCAGTGCTCGGCGCTCTCGCACTGTGCTTCCAACCGCTGCTGTTCGCGAGCTTCGACGCCGAGATCGCCGATGCCTACGGCCTGCCGATCGCGGGCTTGCACGCGCTGCTGCTCGCGCTGATCGCGGCGACGGTCGTGATCGGCATGCGGGTGGTCGGCCTGCTGCTGGTCGAAGCGATGCTCGTGATTCCGGCCGCGACGGCCGCGCTCTGGTCCCTGCGCTACCGGAGCCAGCTCTGGCTCGCGGCCGCGCTCGGCGTGGGCACAGCCGCGGGCGGGCTCGCGCTCGGCTACGAGCTCGACATCGCGCCCGGGGCGACCGCGGTGCTGCTCGCGAGCGCGGGCTTCGGCGCCTCGCTCTGGTACCGCAGCGCGAGGCGCGCGCGCTAGCCGAAAGCGGACGCAGGTCATCGCACCGGATCGCGCGCGGGGTCGCTATCCTCCGGCCGCCTTCGGACCTCCCCCCACGAGGTCTGTGCCCTGACCGATCGGCTGCCGCTGAGGATGCTCGTCGCCCTGGTGCTCGGACTCGGGTTGGGGGCGCTTGCACACGCATTCGCGTCGGGGGTTCCCGCCTTCGAGGCCGTCGTCGCGAATGTCGTCGACCCGATCGGGCAGATCTTCCTGCGCCTGCTCTTCGTGCTCGTGCTCCCGTTGGTCGTCTCCGCGCTCGCGCTCTCGGTCGCGGAGCTCGGCGATCTGCGCCGCATCGGCCGCATCGGAGCGCTCACGCTGGCCTACACCGCGAGTGTCTCGGCGATCGCGGTCGCGATCGGGGTCGGGCTGGTGAATCTCGTCCAGCCCGGCGCGGGGCTCTCGCCCGAGCTGCGCGAGCGGCTGGTGGCGGGCGCGCCGCCGCCACCGGCCGCCGCGGCCGCGGGCAAGACCGGCGTCGCTTTCCTCGTGAATCTCGTGCCGGCGAACGCGGTGCGCGCGATGGCCGACGGCGACATGCTCGCGCTGATGGTCTTCTCGCTGCTGCTAGGGATCGGCCTCGCGAGCACTCCCGGCGAGCCCGCGCGCAGGTTCCAGGAGATGCTGCGCGGACTGCAGGACGTCAGCATGCGGCTGCTCGGTCTCGTGATCCGGATCGCGCCGCTCGGCGTCGGCTGCCTGGTGTTCTCACTCGCGTCGCGGCTCGGCCTCGAGCTCTTCGAGAAGCTCGGTGCCTACGTCTTCGTCGTGGTCGCGGGCCTGGCAATTCAGCTCTTCGGTGTCTACTCGATCTCGCTGCGCTGGCTCGGGCAGATGAGCCCGTGGCACTTCTTCCGCAGCGTGCGCGCGGCGATGATCACGGCCTTCTCGACAGCCTCGAGCAACGCGACGCTGCCGACCGCGTTGCTCGTGGCCGAGCACGAACTCCGGCTCCCGCCGCAGGTGAGCCGCTTCGTGCTGACGCTCGGCTCCACCGCGAACCAGAACGGCACCGCGCTCTTCGAGGGCGTCACGGTGCTCTTCCTGGCGCAGTTCTACGGCGTCGAGCTGACGCTCGCGCAGCAGCTCACGGTCGCGGGCATCTGCGTGCTCGGCGGGATCGGGACGGCAGGAGTTCCGGCGGGCTCGCTGCCGGTGATCGCGATGATCCTGGGCATGCTCGGGATTCCGGCCGAGGGCCTCGGCATCGTGCTCGGCGTCGACCGCTTCCTCGACATGTGCCGCACGGCGGTCAACGTGACCGGCGATCTCGCGGCGGCCGTGGTGGTGTCGCGCGGCGCGGGAGCCGTAGCGGCCTGAATCGAGCGCGCGCGGCGGGGCGCGCGAAGCGAACACAAGGGGGACCCCATGGCGAATGGAATCTTCGCGCGCAAGGCGATCGCGGCCTTCGAGGCCGATCTGAAATCTGGGGAGCACCGGCTGCGTCGCGTGCTCGGGCCGCTCGATCTCGTGCTGCTCGGGATCGGCTGCATCATCGGCACGGGGATCTTCGTGCTGACAGGCGTCGCGGCCGTGAACCACGCCGGGCCGGCCGTGATCGCCTCCTACGCGATCGCGGGCGTCGTCTGCGCGCTCGCGGCGCTCTGTTATTCTGAATTCGCAACGATGCTCCCGATCTCGGGCAGCGCCTACAGCTACGCCTACGCGACGCTCGGCGAGCTCGTCGCATGGATCATCGGCTGGGATCTGATCCTCGAATACGCACTCGCGGCGAGCGCCGTTGCGGTCGGCTGGTCGGGCTACCTGCGCGACATCCTCGGCGGCTTCGGGATCCAGATTCCAACCGCGATCGCAGCTTCTCCCGGCACGCTCGAGGGCGCTGTCTTCAACCTGCCGGCCTGTGTGATCCTGTTGATCACGACCGCACTGCTCGTGGTCGGAATCCGCGAGAGCGCGCGCACGAACGCGGTGATCGTCGCGATCAAGCTCTTCGTCGTCGGCTTCGTGATCGCGGTCGGCTCCTTCTACGTGACGCCCGCGAACTGGAGCCCCTTTGCTCCCTTCGGCTTCGAGGGCGTGGTCGCGGGCGCCGCGACGGTCTTCTTCGCGTACATCGGCTTCGACGCGGTGACGACGGCCGCCGAGGAGGCGAAAAACCCCGAGCGCGACATGACGATCGGCATCATCGGCTCGCTCGCGGTCTGCACGGTGCTCTACCTCGCAGTTGCGGCCGTCGTGACCGGCATGGTGCCGCTCGGCGAGATCGACACCTCGGCGCCGGTGGCGCAGGCCTTCCGCAGCCACGGCCTGTCCTTTGCGGGCGGCTTGATCTCGGCCGGCGCGATCGCGGGGCTGACGAGCGTGCTGCTGGTGCTGCTGCTCGGCCAGTCGCGGATCTTCTTCTCGATGTCCCGCGACGGGCTGCTGCCGGCAATCTTCTCCGCGGTACACCCGCGCTTCGGCACGCCCCACGTCTCGACGATCGGGGTCGGCGTGATCGTCGCGGTGATCGCGGGCTTCGTGGAGCTCAAGGAACTCGCCGAACTCGCGAACATCGGCACGCTGTTCGCGTTCGTGCTGGTGTCGATCGGCATCCTGGTGCTGCGCAAGACAGAGCCCGAGCGGCGGCGGCCCTTCCGCACGCCCTGGGTGCCGGCGCTGCCGCTGCTCGCGGCCGCGGGCGCTTTCTACCTGATGGCCGCGCTGCCGCGAGCGACCTGGATCCGCTTCCTGGTCTGGCTCGCGATCGGCCTGCTGATCTACTTCGCGTACAGCCGCAAACACAGCCGCGTGGCGGGCGCACTGGGCACAGGGCGTTAGTCGATCCTGGACTCCGCGATGCTGCGAGGGCGCGTGAAGCCCGTACCGCTCTGCGCGGGCTTGCTGGCTTTCGCGCTGCTGTGGCAGGCCGAGACGCCGCTGCGAGACTTCGCCGCGCACGGCTCGCGCCCGGCGCTCGCGGCCGCGCTGACGGCGCTGATGGCGATCTGGTGGATCGGTGAGGCGCTGCCGATGGTCTGGACGGCCTGCGCGCCGCTGGTCGTGCTGCCGCTCTCGCGCGTACACGGCGATGGCATTGCCGCGAACCTCGCCGGCGCGCTCGGGCCCTATTTCAATCCCTACGTGTTCCTGTTCCTCGGCGGCATGGGCATCGCGGCCGCGATGCAGCAGTGGGACCTGCACCGCCGGATCGCGCTCGCGATCATGGGCGCCGTCGGCACCGAGCCGCGCCGGCTGCTGCTCGGCATGCTCTGCTCGACAGCCTTCGTCTCGCTCTGGATCTCGAACACCGCGACTGCGGCGATGATGTTTCCGATCGGGATGGCGATCATCGCCGAATTCGAGCACCAGACCGGGCGCCGCCTGCGCGATTTCGGCGCGGCGCTGATGCTGGCCGTGGCCTATGCCGCGAACCTCGGCGGGATCGGCACGAAGATCGGCACGGTGCCGAGCGCGCAGCTCTCGGGCTTTCTCGCGCAGCGCGGCGAGGAGATCTCGTTCCTCGACTTCATGCTGCTAGGCGTTCCCTTCGCGGGTGTGTTGCTGCTGCTGGTATGGGCCGCGCTCTGGCGCATCGGCAGGAAAGACGCACCGGATGCCGAGGTCGGCCGCCGCGCGCTCGCGAGTCAGAGCGGGCGCCTCGGGCCGATGCAGCGCGCGGAGTGGATCGTGCTCGCCGTGTTCGCGGCAGCGGCGGCGCTCTGGATCGGGGGTCAGCCGATCACCGGCTGGCTGCGCGAGCGAAGCGGCGCCAGCGGGCTCGGTGCTGCGCACGTCGAGGCCGCGACCGCGCTGCTCGCGAGCGCGGTGCTGATGCTCGCGCGCACGCGCGGGCAGGCGGTGCTCGCAGCGCGCTCGCTGCGCACGCTGCAGTGGCAGACGCTGCTGCTGATCGGCGGCGGCTTCTCGATGGCCGGCGCGATCGAGGGCTCAGGGCTCTCGGAGTGGATCGGCACGCAGCTCGTCGGCTTGCGCGAGCTGCCCGGGCCCGCGCAGCTGCTGCTCGCGAGCACTGCTGCGATCTTCCTCTCGGCCTTCGCCTCGAACGCGGCGACGGTCGCCGTGCTGCTGCCGATCCTCGCGGTCAGCGCCGCGCCCGAGGTCCTGCACCCGGTGCTCTTCGCCGCGACCTTCGCGGCCTCCTGCGACTTCGCACTGCCGGCCGGCACGCCGCCCAACGCGATCGTCTTCGGCTCCGGCTACGTGACGATCCCGCTGATGGCGCGGGTGGGCGTGTGGCTCGACCTCGCCGCCGCCCTCTGGGCCGCGCTCTGGTGCGGACTCATGACCCCCCTCGTCTTCCCCTGAGAACACCAGCGCCCTCGTATAATCGCCGGCCCGGAGGTTGTGAATGCGCGGACTGCGCGCGCTGTTCTGGATCGCGGTCTCGCTGCTCGGGGCGGGGGCGCTCGGCGTCGTCGCGCTCACGCGCGGCGAGCCGATCTCGAGCGCCTGGTTCCTGGTCGCGGCGCTGTGTACCTACGCGCTCGGCTACCGCTTCTACTCTGGCTTCCTCGCGCAGCGCGTCTTCCGGCTCGACGCCGCGCGCGCGACACCCGCGACGCGTCTCGACGACGGCAGCGACTTCGTCCCGACCCACCGCTGGGTCGTCTTCGGCCACCACTTCGCCGCGATCGCGGGGCCGGGCCCGCTGGTGGGTCCGATTCTCGCGGCACAGTTCGGCTACCTGCCGGGCACGCTCTACATCCTGATCGGCGTAGTGCTCGGCGGCGCGGTGCAGGATTTCACGATCCTGGTCGGGTCGCTGCGCCGCGACGGCAAGAGCCTCGGCCAGATGGTGCGCGAGGAGATCGGGCCGATCGGCGGGGCCGCGGCGCTGGTCGGCGTGCTCGCGATCATGATCATCCTGATCGGCGTGCTCGGCCTCGTGGTCGTGAACGCGATGTTCGGCAGCCCCTGGGCCACCTCGACCGTCGCCGCCACGATCCCGATCGCGCTGCTGATGGGCCTGTACATGACGCGCCTGCGTCCGGGCCGCGTGCTCGAGGCGACGCTGCTGGGGCTCGGCCTCGTCGTGCTCTCGGTCTTCGGCGGGCGCCTCGTCGACGAGAGCGCCGCGCTGCGCGTCTACTTCGACCTCGACAAGCGCGCGCTCGCGCTCTCGATCATCGCCTACGGCTTCGTCGCGAGCGTGCTGCCGGTCTGGCTCTTGCTCGCGCCGCGCGACTACCTCTCGGCCTTCATCAAGATCGGCACGGTCGCGATGTTGGCGGCGGGATTGCTTTTGGTGCAACCGCCGGTCCAGCTGCCCGCGCTGACGCAGTTCATCGACGGCAGCGGGCCGGTCTTCTCGGGCAAGCTCTTCCCGTTCTGCTTCATCACGATCGCCTGCGGCGCGATCTCCGGCTTCCACGCGCTGATCTCCTCCGGCACCACGCCGAAGCTGCTCGCGAGCGAGCCCGACGCCCGCATGATCGGCTACGGCGCGATGCTGATGGAGTCCTTCGTCGCGATCATGGCGCTGCTCTCGGCGGCCGTGATGCAGCCGGGCGTCTACTTCGCGATCAACTCGCCGGCGGCGCTGATCGGGTCGAGCGCGGCGGAGGCCGCGGCCGTGATCAGCGGCTGGGGCTTCCCGCTCGACGCAGGCGCGCTCGAGCGCCTCACACGCGAGATCGGCGAGCACACGCTACTGTCGCGCACGGGCGGCGCTCCTTCGCTTGCGGTCGGCATGGCCGAGATCTTTTCGCAGGTGCTCGGCGGCCCCGGGGTCAAGGCGATCTGGTACCACTTTGCGATCATGTTCGAGGCGCTCTTCATCCTGACCACCCTCGACGCCGGCACGCGCGTCGGCCGCTTCATGGTGCAGGACCTGCTCGGCAACCTCTACGCCCCGCTCGGCCGCACCTCCTCGCTGCCCGCGAATCTGCTAGCGTCGGCGCTGATCGTGCTCGGCTGGGGTTATTTCCTGTATCAGGGCGTCGTGGATCCACTCGGAGGCATCAACACGCTGTGGCCGCTCTTCGGAATCGCGAATCAGCTGCTCGCCGCGACGGCGCTCGCGCTCGGGACGACGATCGTGCTGAAGAATTCGCGGCCGCTCTACGCCCTGGCGCCGGCGCTGCCGCTGGCGTGGCTGCTCTCGGTCACGATGACGGCCGGCGTGCACAAGATCTGGAATCCCGACCGGCGCATCGGCTTCCTGGCCCAGGCGGAGCATTTCGCCGCAGAGCTGGCTGCCGGAGGCCTCGCGCCGGGGAAGGCCGCCGAGCTCGAGGTATTGATCTTCAACAATCGCCTCGACGCCGCAGTCACGGCGCTGTTCATGCTGCTGGTGACGGTCGTCGTGGCCGATGCGGCGCGCGTCTGGTGGCAGACGCTGCGCCCGAATCGCGGCGCGCCCGCGACGGAGGTCGCGCGCGCATGAGCTGGCGCCTGCGCCAAGCCGCCCGCGCGCTGCGCGACTTCCTGCGCGGCTTCGTCGGCGCGTTCCCGCGCTCGCGCGAGCGCCGGGGCGTCGAGCACGAGCTCGCGCACCGCTGCCTGCGGCGCGGGAACTGCTGCTGAGCGGCCGAGAGCGGAGCCCATGGACGCCAAGCCGAAACTCGCATTCTGGTATTTCGCATTCGCGGCTGCGGCGGTTCTGCTGCTGCACCAGACCTGGCTCGCGCGTCAGGAGGTCGGCACGATCTCCTACAGCGAGTTCCAGTCGCTGCTCGAGCAGAAGAAGCTCTCCGAGGTCGAGATCGGCGACGAGTTCCTGCGCGGCACGCTCGTCGCCCCGGACGAGCAGGGACACAAGTTCGTGCTCTCGGTTCCGGTCGAGCCCGAGCTCGCGCGCGACCTCGAGCAGCACGGCGTCGCGTTCCGCCGTGCGGCGCCGCGCACCTGGCTCTGGGGTCTGCTCTCCTGGGTGCTGCCGCTCGCGCTGCTGCTCGGCTTCTGGCAGTTCATGCTCTCGCGCAGCGGCGGCGCGCCCGGCATCGGAAGCTTCCGCCCGCTCGGGCAGAGCAAGGCCAAGGTCTACGTCGAGAAGGCGATCAAGGTCAGCTTCGAGGACGTCGCGGGCGTGGACGAGGCCAAGGAGGAATTGAAGGAGGTCGTCGAGTTCCTGAAGGATCCGAAGCGCTATGGCCGGCTCGGCGCGCACGTGCCGAAGGGCATCCTGTTGGTAGGCCCCCCCGGAACCGGCAAGACGCTGCTCGCGCGCGCGGTCGCCGGCCAGGCGGGCGTGCCCTTCTTCTCGATCAACGGCTCCGAGTTCGTCGAGCTCTTCGTCGGCGTTGGCGCGGCGCGCGTGCGCGACCTCTTCGAGCAGGCGCGCGCGGCTGCGCCCTGCATCATCTTCATCGACGAGCTCGACGCCGTCGGCCGCGCGCGCGGCATCTCGCCGGTGACCGGCGGCAACGACGAGAAGGAGCAGACGCTGAATCAGCTGCTCTCGGAGCTCGACGGATTCGACCCGACGAGCGGCGTCGTACTGCTCGCGGCGACGAACCGGCCCGAGATCCTGGATGCGGCGCTGCTGCGCGCGGGTCGCTTCGATCGTCAGGTCGTGCTCGACCGGCCGGACAAAGCAGGCCGCGCGGCGATCCTCGCGGTGCATCTGAAGAAGATCCGCTGCGCCGCGGACGTCGCGCCGGCCGAGATCGCGGCGCTGTGCCCGGGCTTCACGGGTGCGGACCTCGCGAACCTCGTAAACGAAGCCGCGATGCTCGCGACGCGTGGCGACGCAGCAGCGGTCGCGCTCGACGACTTCACGCGCGCTTTCGAGCGGATCGTGGCCGGGCCCGAGAAGCGCAACCGGCTGCTCGATCCCGAGGAGCGCCGCATCGTCGCGACGCACGAGATGGGACACGCGATCGTCGCGATGTCGCTGCCGCGCATGGACCCGATCCAGAAGATCTCGATCATCCCGCACGGCATCGGCGCACTGGGCCACACGCTCCAGCGCCCGACCGAAGAGCGCCACCTGATGACCTCCACCGAGCTCGAGAACAGGATGGCGGTACTGCTCGGCGGCCGGGCCGCGGAGGCACTGCTCTTCGACGCGCTCTCGACCGGCGCCGCCGACGACCTCGAGAAGGCGACGCAGATCGCGCGCGCGATGGTCGTGCGCTACGGCATGGATCGCGAGCTCGGGCACGCGGTCTTCTCCCAGGAGCCCTCCCGCTACCTGACGCCACTCAGCTTCGAAATGCCGCGCGCGGACCTCAGCGAGGAGACCGCCGCCGCGATCGACCGCTCGCTGCGCCAGCGCGTCGACGCCGCCTTCGAGACCGCGAGGTCGATTCTCGCGGCGCGCCGGCAGCTGCTGGAGCAGGGCGCGCTGCTGCTGCTCGAGCGCGAGACGCTCGCGGCCGAAGACCTGGCAGCGCTCGTCGCCCGCGCACAGCCGATTCCGGTCGCTGAAACGGCGACCTGAGTGGGCTGCGTCAGGTGGCTTCGCTCGCGGTTCCGGCGGCGATCGCGCCCGCCTGTGCGCTCAGGCGCCGGCGCGCCCAGAGCTTGCGCGCCTCTTCGAGCCAGAGCACAGCGCTGCCCGCGACGCCGAGCTCCGCGCAGAGCGCGAGATCCAGCGGCACGGTGTAGAAGAACTCCCCGAGTGGCCGCCAGAACACGACCGCGAGCTGCAGCGCATTCGCGAGCGCGATACCGGCGACGAGCCAGCGGTTCCGGAAGATCTCGAGCGAGAGCGCCGAGCGCAGCGCGGAGCGGCAGTTCAGCACGTTGAACCACTCGCAGACCGCGAGCAGCGTGAAGGTCTCGGTGCGCAGCTGAGCTTCGGGCACGCCCGCGGCGCTGCGCGCTGCGAACCAGCCGAGCGTCGTCGCGGCGATCGCGAGCGTCATCCCCAGCAGCCGAAACAGCGCATCGCGCGGGAGCAGCGGCTCGCGCGCGGAGAGCGGCCGCCGGCGCATCTCGTCGCCCTCGGCCGGCTCCATCACGAGGTTCACCGTGATCACGCCCTCGGTCACGAGGTTGTTCCAGAGGATCTGCACCGCGAGGAAGGGCGGCGGGTAGCCGAGCAGCAGCGCGAGCAGCAGCACCGAGACCTCGGCCGCCGCGGTCGAGAAGAGCAGCAGGATCGCCTTCTGGAGGTTTTGATAGACGACGCGGCCCTCCTCGACCGCCGCGACGATCGTCGCGAAGTCGTCGTCCGCGAGCACGATCTCGGCGGCGTCGCGCGCGACGTCGGTGCCGCTCTGGCCCATCGCGACGCCGACGTCCGCGCGCACCAGCGCGGGCGCGTCGTTCACGCCGTCTCCGGTCATCGCGACCACGTGGCCCTGACGCTGATAGGCCTCGACCAGGCGCAGCTTCTGGGCCGGGTGCACGCGCGCGAACACGCGCACGCCCTCGATCCGCTGCGCGAGCTCCGCGTCCGAGAGCCGCTCGAGCTCGGATCCCTCGAGCACGCCGTCGCTCTCGGAGGCGATCCCGACCAGGCGCGCGACCGCGAGGCCGGTCGTCGCGTGGTCGCCGGTCACGAGCACCGGGCGGATGCCCGCGCTCTGGCAGCGCGCGATCGCGTCCGGCACCTGGGGGCGAGGCGGGTCGAACTCGCCGACCAGCCCGAGCAGCTTCGCGCGGCCGCGCAAGGCCTCGAAGCCGCGCTGTGCGTCGATCTCGACACCCTCGACCACGGCCAGCGCGAGCACGCGCAGCGCGCGCCCCGCGAGCGCCTCGGCCGCGGAGCGCACCGCTTCGCGGCCGGTCTCGTCGAGCGGCGCGCTCGCGCCCGCGCGCTGCTGCTCTCGACACAGCGCGAGTACGGCCTCGGGCGCTCCTTTCACGAACACGAGCGGAGCCGGGCCCGCGTGTTGCGTCGCCATCATTCGGGTCGACGCGTCGAAGGGCAGCTCCGCGCGGCGGGGCCAACGCGCGCGCAGCGCGTCCGGCAGGAGCCCGCCCTTCAGCGCGAGCGCGATCAGCGCGACTTCGGTTGGATCGCCGAGCGGCAGCCAGCTCGGCGTCTGCGGGGTCGGAGCGAGCAGCTGCGAGTCGTTGCAGAGCAGCGCGGCTTCGAGCAGCGCCTGCAAGTCGGGATCGCGCGCGGGGTCGACTTCAGAGTCGCCTTCGCGGAACGAGCCTACGGGCTCGAAGCCCGCGCCGCTGATCTCGAGCGCGCGCGCGGGCAGCCACACCGCGACCGCGGTCATCTCGTTGCGTGTCAAGGTGCCGGTCTTGTCGCTGCAGATCACGCTCGTCGAGCCGAGCGTCTCGACCGCCGCGAGGCGCCTCACGATCGCGCGGCGCTTCGCCATGCGCTGCACGCCGACCGAAAGGCCGATCGTCATTGCGACCGGCAGGCCTTCCGGGATCATTCCGACGAGCTGGCTGATCCCGAGCATCAAGATCTGGCCCGGCGCCATGCCGCGGGCGAGGCCGATCGCGAGGATCGCGCCGAAGAGCGCGAGCGCGGCCACGAGTACCGCGCGGCCGAAGCGCGCGACGCGCCGCTCGAGCGGCGTCTGTGGCTGGGGCGCGCTCTCGGCGAGCGCCGCGATGCGGCCGATCTCGGTCCCGAGGCCGGTCGCGACCACGAGCGCCCGCGCGCGCCCGGCCGCGACGTGGGTTCCGGCGAAGATCATGTTCGCTCGGTCGGCGAGCGGCGTGTCCGGCGCGAGCGGCCGCAGCGCCTTCTCGGCCGGCACCGATTCGCCGGTCAGAGCGGCCTCGGAGAGCTGGAGCGCGGCGCCGTCGAGCAGGCGTGCGTCGGCGGGGACGGCGTCTCCGGCTTCGAGGATCAGGAGATCGCCCGGCACGAGCTCGCGGGCAGGCGCGAGGCGCTCTCTTCCGGATCGCAGCACGCGCGCCGTGTGTGTCGCGTGGCGGCGCAGCGCCGCGAGCGAGCGCTCGGCTCGACCCTCCTGGAACGCGCCGATCCCCGCGTTGACGAACACGACGACGGCGATCACGGCCGCGTCGCTCCGGTGCCCGAGCGCGAGCGAGATCCCGGCGGCTCCGAACAGCAGGTAGATCAGCGGGCTCTGGAATTGGTGCAGGAAGACCGCGAGCCCACTCCGCTGCACCGGCTCCGGCAGCTGGTTCGGCCCGAAACGCCCGAGCCGCTTACTCGCCTCCTGGTCGCTGAGGCCCGAAGCGGCATCCGACGCGAGCGCGGCCACCGCGTCGTGCGCTGCGAGTGCGTGCCAAGGCGATGCGGCCGCGCGAGCACGAGCAGCTCCCGACGGCATCCGTGCGGATCGAGGGCTCAGTTGGCGAAGCGGCTGAGCTCGTCGACGCTAGGCGCGGGGCCCCATCGGTCCTGCTCCTCGTCGTAGCTGCCGCCGCGTTCGACGGAACAGACGAAGCAGAGCACTCCGCGCTCGCCGAAGCGGTAGCAGCGGTCCGCCGCGGGAACCACGGCCGAGCCGCAGGCGACGCAGGTCGACCAGCGCTCTTCCTCACTGCGATGCATGTTCGGACCTCCTGGCTGCGCGGCGCGGTCTCGCGCGGCACAGCCGCTTTCGAAGCAAGAGGTGTGCCGCGGGCAGCCCTTCGGGCGGCGGCTCCTGCGCGCACAGCGGCGTCGCGCAGGGCCACTGGGGAGAGTGGCCTCGCTCGCGCCGACAACTGGGGCATCGAGCCCTGGCGGAACCCGCAGCGAACGCGCAGCCGCGGCACGCGCTTTGCACTGAGCCGTAGCAGTCTAGAGAGGACTGGGAGGGCTCTTCGATGTCGCACAGCCAGCTGACCTTCAGGGACAAGGCCCGCGCCAAGGTGCTCGCCGGCGCCACGATCCTCGCGGACGCCGTGCGCGTGACGCTCGGCCCGAAGGCGCACTCGGTGCTGATCGAGAAGAAGTGGGGCAATCCGCACGTCTGTGACGACGGCGTCACGATTGCGAAGGAAATCAACCTGAAGGACCCGGAAGAGAACCTCGGCGCGCGCATGCTGCGGCAGGCCGCCGTGCGCACCGGCGAGTTGGTAGGCGACGGCACCACGACCTCGACCATCCTGGCCCACGCGATCTTCGCCGAGGGCGTGCGCAACGTCGTGGCCGGCGCGAGCGCGATCGATCTGAAGCGCGGCCTCGACCGCGGCGCGCGCGTTGCGATCGAGGCGCTGCGCGGCATCTCGAAGCCGGTCGCGAGCGCGGTGGAGAAGGCGCAGGTCGCGACGATCTCCGCTCACAACGACGCCACGATCGGTCAGCTGGTCGCCGACGCTCTCGAGAAGGTCGGCAGCGAGGGCGTCGTGACCGTCGAGGAGGCCAAGGGCACCGAGACCACGCTCGAAGTCGTCGAGGGCATGCAGTTCGACCGCGGCTACCTGTCGCCCTACTTCGTGACCGACACCGAGAAGATGGAAGCGGTGCTCGAAGACCCGCTGATCCTGCTGCACGAGAAGCGCATCAGCAGCATGAAGGACCTCGTGCCGCTGCTAGAGCAGGTCGCTCGCGAGGGGCGGGCTCTGCTGATCGTGGCCGAGGAGGTCGACAGCGAGGCGCTCGCGACGCTCGTCGTGAACAAGATCCGCGGCGCGCTGCACTGTGCGGCGGTCAAGGCGCCGGGCTTCGGCGATCGCCGCAAGGCGATGCTCGAAGACATGGCGATCCTCTCCGGCGGTCAAGTGAGCGCCGAGGAGCTCGGGCTCAAGCTCGAGAACGTGACGCTCAAGGACCTCGGGCGCGCGAAGAAGATCGTGCTCACGAAGGACGACACGACGCTGATCCAGGGTGCCGGCACCCGCCAGGCGATCGAGGGCCGCTGCCAGGAAATCAGGCGCCAGATCGAGGAAACGACTTCCGACTACGACAAGGAGAAGCTGCAGGAGCGGCTCGCGAAGCTCGCGGGCGGAGTCGCGGTGATCCGCGTCGGCGCGCCCTCCGAGGCAGAGATGAAGAGCCGCAAGGACGCCTTCGACGATGCGATCGCGTCGACGAAGGCCGCGCTCGCCGAGGGCACGGTGCCCGGTGGCGGGCTCGCGCTGCTGCGCGCGATCGATGCCGTCGCGCGCGAAGAGGCGAAGTGCGAAGGCGACGAGGCGACCGGGCTGCGCATCCTGCGCAGCGCGCTCGAAGTGCCGGCGCGCCAGATCGCGGAGAACTCGGGCGTCGATGGCGGCGTCGTGGTCGAGCGGATGCGCAACGGAACGGGTGCCTTCGGCTTCGATGCGCGCCGCGGCGAGTACAAGGACCTCGTCGAGGCCGGCATCATCGATCCGACCAAGGTCGTGCGCCTCGGGCTCGAAAACGCGGTGTCCGTGGCCGGCACGCTGCTGCTCGCCGAGGCGACCTTGACCGAGATCGAGGACGAGAAGCCGAAGGAGCACGGCGCTTCGCCGGATCTCGGGATGTAGCCGTGGGCCGAATCGCATCTCGCATCGCCGTCGGGCTCGTCGTCGCAGTGCTCGCGAGCCAGCTCGTGCCCGTCGACCGCAGCAATCCGTTCGTCGAAGAGGAGGTTCCCGCGAGTCCCGAGGCGCGCGAGGTTCTGCGCCGCGCCTGCGACGACTGCCACTCGAACCGGACCGTGTGGCCCTGGTACAGCGGGATCGCCCCGATCTCCTGGCTGATCGCGCGGGACGTCCACGAGGGCCGCGAAGACCTGAACTACTCGACCTGGAACCGGCTCGACGCCAGGGAGCGCGCCGAGGCACTGGATGAAAGCTGGGAAACGGTCGAGGATGGCGAGATGCCGGTCTGGTTCTACCTGCCGCTGCATCCGGAGGCGCGCCTCACGGACGCGGACCGCGCGGTGCTGCGCGAATGGGCGAGCGGGGGCCCGGGAGGTCGCGCCGAGGGGGAGCGCGGCGAGCACGACGCCCGCGACGACGGCTAGAGTCCGCCATGGCCGGCGATACGCCCCCCTCCCTTCTGCATGGCCAGTCGCGCCCCGCGCCGCCGCCGCGTTATGCGCGCGCCGCGCGCAAGGCTGCGCACGCGTTCTCGTGGGAAGCCGTGCGCGCGGAGCTGCCGGCGCTGCCGGGGGGCGGCCTGAATATCGCACACGCCGCGCTGCACGCGCGCTCTCCTGCCGAAGCCGTGCACACGGCGATCCGCTGGCTCGGCAAGAGCGGTGAGCGGCGCGAGATCTCGTTCGCAGAGCTGCGCGCTGCGAGCAGCCGCTTCGCGAATGCGCTGCGCGGGCTCGGCGTGCAAGCGGGAGAAGTCGTGTTCTCGCTGATGGGGCGCCGCCCCGAGCTCTACGCGGCCGCGCTCGGGACCCTCGAGGCCGGCGCCGTCTTCTGCCCGCTCTTCTCGGCCTTTGGGCCCGAGCC
This sequence comes from uncultured Spirochaetales bacterium, assembly GCA_964437835.1. GTDB lineage: Bacteria > Myxococcota_A > UBA9160 > UBA9160 > SMWR01 > CAYTJA01. Next base: position 5,682 of record CAYTJA010000396.1, on the reverse strand, counting down.
GATCCAGCAGCGACTCCGCCTCGGCCGCGCGAGGGTGCTCGTGACGACGGCCTCGATCTACGAGCGCAAGCTCGCTGCGATCCGGAGCGAGCTGCCGGAGCCGCTCGACGTCCTCGTCGTCTGCGACGCAGGGGCGCACGGCGTGCCTGCGGGCGCTCGCGATCTCGAGAAGCTGTTGGCGCAGTCCTCCGACGTGGCCGCAATCGCGCAGACGGGCCCGCAGGACCCCGCGCTGCTGCACTTCACGAGCGGGACGACCGGCACTCCGAAGGGCGCGCTGCACGTGCACGAGGCCGCCCTCGCGCACTACGCGAGCGCGCGCTTCGCCCTCGATCTCGGTCCGGGAGACACTTACTGGTGTACGGCCGACCCCGGCTGGGTGACGGGGACCTCCTACGGGATCGTCGCGCCGCTGCTGCATGGGGCGACGCTCGTGGTCGACGAGGCCGAGTTCGATGCCGAGCGCTGGTACCGGATCCTGCAGGACGAGCAGGTGCAGGTCTGGTACACGGCGCCCACGGCGATCCGGATGCTGATCAAGCAGGGCGATGCGCTGCCCGCGCGCTTCGACCTCTCGGCGCTGCGCTTCATCGCGAGCGTCGGTGAGCCGCTGCACGCCGAGGCCGTGCTCTGGGGGCGCGACGTGCTGGGTCGCGAGATCCACGACAACTGGTGGCAGACCGAGACCGGCGGAATCATGATCGGAAACATCTCGGGTGCCGAAATCCGGCCGGGCTCGATGGGGCGGCCGCTGCCCGGCATCACGGCGGCGATCGCGGAGCGTTCGGGAGAGAGCGGGCTCAGACTGCTCGAGCAGCCCGATGCGCAGGGAGAGCTGGTGCTGCGCGCGGGCTGGCCGTCGATGTTCCGCGGCTACCTCGGAGCCGAGGAGCGCTACCAGAAGTGCTTCCGCGACGGCTGGTATCTGTCCGGAGATCTCGCGCGTCGCGACGCGGACGGTACCTACTGGTTCGTCGGGCGCGCGGACGACGTGATCAAGAGCGCCGGACACCTGATCGGGCCGACCGAGGTCGAGTCCGTGTTGCTCGCGCACCCGGCCGTCGCCGAGGCCGGCGTGATCGGCGTGCCGGACGAGGCCGCGGGCGAGCGCGTGAAGGCCTTCGTGTCGCTTCGCACGGGCTTCGCAGCGGACGCCGCGCTCCGTAAGGAGATCCTCGCTCATGCGCGCCGCCGGCTCGGACCCGCGGTCGCGCCGCGCGAGATCGAATTCCGGGCGAGCCTCCCGCGCACTCGCAGCGGCAAGATCCTGCGGCGGCTGCTGCGCGCGCGCGAGCTCGGCCTGCCCGAGGGCGATCTCTCGACGCTCGAGACCGGCGCATGAGCGCCCCGGCCATCCCCGCGCCCGCCGCGGGATCCGCGCGGCCGCCCGACGAGCGGCCGCGCCTGCTCGAGCAGATGCTGCGCATCCGCCGCCTCGAGGAGAAGTGCGCCGAGCTCTACAGCGCGGGCAAGATCCGCGGCTTCCTGCACCTCTACATCGGCGAGGAGGCCGTTGCGGTCGGCGTGATGGACTGCCTGCGTAGCGAAGACGCCGTCGTCGCGACCTATCGCGAGCACGGGCACGCGCTCGCGCGCGGGATCTCGGCCGAGTCGATCCTGGCCGAGATGTACGGCAAGCAGGAGGGCACCAGCCGCGGCCGCGGGGGCTCGATGCACCTCTTCGACGCCGTCACCCGCTTCTACGGCGGCAATGCGATCGTCGGCGGCGGGCTGCCGATCGCGGTCGGGCTCGCGCTCGCAGACGCGATGCAGCAACGCCCGCGCGTCACGGCCTGCTTCGTCGGCGAGGGGGCGGTGGCCGAGGGCGAATTCCACGAGGCGATGAACCTCGCGGCGCTCTGGAAGCTGCCGGTGCTCTTCTGCTGCGAGAACAACCTCTACGCGATGGGCACCGCGCTCGCGCGCTCCGAATCGCAGACCGATCTCTGCCTCAAGGCCGCGAGCTATGCAATCCCGGCCTGGCCGGTCGACGGCATGGACGTCTGCGCGGTGCGCGATGCCGCGCAGCGCGCGCTGCTCGAGGTGCGCGCGGGCGGCGGGCCCGCGTTCCTCGAGCTGCGCAGCTACCGCTTCCGCGCGCACTCGATGTTCGATCCGGAGCTCTACCGCGACAAGGCCGAAGTCGAGCGCTGGAAGCTGCGCGACCCGATCCAGCGCCTGCGCGAAGCGCTCGCCGGCGAGGGGCGGCTCGAGGAGGCGGACTGGCAGCAGCTCGAAGCCAAGGTCGCGGGGGAGATCCAGGCCGCGGTGGATTTCGCCGAGGCCGCCGAGTGGGAGCCCGTCGAAGATCTGCTGCGCTTCGTGACCTCGGAGCGCGGGCCGAAGGCACCCGTGGCGCGATGACGGCGACCCAGAAGACGACCTATCGCGAGGCCGCGCGCGCGGCTCTGCGCGAGGCGCTGGCAAGCGATCCTCGCGTCTTCCTGATGGGAGAGGACGTCGGCCGCTACGGCGGCACCTTCGCGGTTTCGAAGGGACTCTACGACGAGTTCGGCCCCGAGCGCGTGCGCGACACTCCGCTCTCGGAGTCGGCCTTCGTCGGCGCCGGCATCGGAGCCGCGCTCGGCGGCATGCGCCCGATCGTCGAGATCATGACGGTCAACTTCAGCCTGCTCGCGCTCGACCAGATCCTGAACAACGCTGCGACGCTGCTGCACATGTCCGGCGGCCAGTTCAACGTGCCGCTCGTGATCCGCATGGCGACCGGCGCCGGGCACCAGCTCGCCGCACAGCACTCGCACAGCCTCGAGGGCTGGTACGCGCACATCCCGGGCCTGCGCATCCTGACCCCCGCGACGCTCGAGGACGTGCGCGGGATGCTCGGGACCGCGCTTCAGGATCCGGATCCAGTCCTGATCTTCGAGCACGCGGGGCTCTACGGGATGCAGGGCGAGCTCGCGCTCGATGCCGGCGCGGTCGAGGTCGAGCACGCTGCGCTGCGCCGGCGCGGGCGCGACGCGAGCCTGATCTGTTATGGGGGCATGCTGCAGAAGGCGCTCGCCGCGGCGGAGGCGCTCGCGGGTGAGGGCATCGAGATCGAGGTGCTCGATCTGCGCACGCTGCGGCCGCTCGATACGTCGGCGCTGATCGAGACCGTCTCGCGCACGCACCGCGCGCTCGTCGTCGACGAGGGCTGGCGCAGCGGGAGCCTCGCGGCGGAAGTCGTCACGCGGATCCAGGAGCAGGCCTTCTACGAGCTCGACGCGCCGCTCGCGCGCCTGTGCACGGCCGAAGTGCCGATCCCCTACGCGCGCCATCTCGAGCAGGCCGCGATCCCGCAGATTGCGGACATCGCGAATGCGCTGCGGCGGCTGCTCGGCAGACCCGAGGTCGCGGCCGCGCGCGGCGCGCAAGCGAGCGAGGCAGGCGCGCCGCATGTCTGAGCTGCACATGCCCTTCCTCGGTGAGGACATGCAGACGGGCACGCTGCTCGAGTGGCGCATCCAGCCGGGCGACTCGATCCGCCGCGGCGACATCGTCGCGCTGGTCGACACCGAGAAGGCGGAGATCGAGATCGAGAGCTTCGAGAGCGGCGTGGTCGAGAAGCTCGTGCTGTCGCCGGGCGAAGCGGTACCGGTCGGCGCGGTGATCGCGCTGCTGCGCGCGGCCGAGGGCGGCGCGGCGGTTTCGGTGCCGCCTGCCAGCGCGCCGCAGGCGACCGGTGCCGCAGAGACCGACGCTGTTCCCGCGCCGCGCGCGAGGGCCGCGGAGCCCGCGGCGCAGGCGGTCTCTCCCGGGCCGGCGATTGCGGCGATTGCGTCTGTTGCGCCGGCTGCGGGCGCCGCGCCGGTGACTCCGCCGCCGCCGCTCGCTCCCGCAGCCCCGCTCGACTCCGATCGCGTGCGCGCGACCCCGCTCGCGCGCCGGCGCGCGGCGGAGCTCGGCGTCGATCTCGGCAGCGTGACCGGGAGCGGACCCGGCGGCGCTGTGACGCAAGCGGACCTTGCGGGCGCCTCCGCGCGCGCCGGAGCGCCGCAACCGGCGGCTGCGGCAGTCAGCGCGTCGGCGCCCGAGCGCGTGGACCGCAGCGCCGGCATGCGCCGCGCGATCGCGGCCGCGATGCAGCGCTCGAAGCGCGAGATCCCGCACTACTACCTCGAGACCGAGATCGAGCTCGGAGCCGCGCTCGCGTGGCTCGAGGCGCGCAATCGCGAGCGGCCGGTCGCCCTGCGCGTGTTGCCCGCCGCGTGGCTGCTGCACGCGACCGCGCGCGCGCTGCAGGAGCACCCGGAGCTGAACGGCTTCTGGCAGCAGGGCGCCTTCCGCCCGGGCGAGGCCGTGCATCTCGGTGTCGCGATCTTCCTGCGCGGCGGCGGGCTCGTCGCGCCCGCGCTGCGCAATGCCGAGCGCGCGACGCTCGACGAGCTGATGGCCGCGCTGCGCGATCTCGTGAACCGCGCGCGCCAGGGCAGCCTGCGCAGCTCCGAGCTCGGCAGCGCAACCGCGACCGTCACGAACCTCGGCGACCAGGGCGTCGAAAAGGTCTTCGGCGTGATCCATCCGCCGCAGGTCGCGCTGATCGGCTTCGGGCGCATCGCGGAGCGGCCGGTCGCGCTGGGCGGCCTGCTCGGCGTGCGTCCGGTGGTCAGCGCGACGCTCGCGGCCGACCACCGCGCGAGCGACGGCCAGCGCGGCGCGCGCTTCCTCGCGCGCCTGCGCGAGCTGGCGAGCACGCCGCCGGAGCCGAGCCGATGAGCGCAGCCCCGCGCAGCGCCGAGGCGCTACGGAGCGTCGTACTCGAGGTGCTCGGCGAGATCGCTCCCGAGGCCGACCTGGCAGGCCTCGACCCCGCCCGGAACTTCATCGACCAGCTCGAGATCGACTCGATGGACCTGCTGAATCTCGCGATCGGGATCCACGAGCGCCTCGGCATCGACGTACCCGAGGCGGACTACCCGAAGCTCGCGAGCCTGCGCGGCAGCGTCGACTATCTCGCTCAGCGCCTCGCCGCGGGGGCTGCGCGAAGCGAGTGACTTCATGCTCGCCGCGCCACGCATTCCACTGACTGTGATGCGGAGCACTGGCGACGAGCTGGCGCACTCCGCTGCGTCGCTCCGCGCGGGGGCTACTTCCGCACCCGGATCAGCGCTTCCTGCGCCACCGAGGCGATGCGCGTGCCGTCGAGGAAGAGGCCGCCGAAGATGATGCCGCGCGCGGCGTGGGCGGCCGGACTCTCGCTGGCGTAGAGCAGCCAGCGCGAGTCCAATCGAAACGGGCGGTGGATCCACACCGCGTGGTCGAGGCTCGCGGTCATGCGCTTGCCCCAGGGAAGCCCATGGGGGCGCGCAGCCGTCGCGGCGAGCGTGCGATCCGTCATGTAGACGAGCAGCGCGGTGTGCAGCAGCGGATCGTCCGGCGGCGTGCCGCGCAGGCGGATCCAGATCTGCTGCTGTGCCGGTGCCGGCCGCTGCGGATCCACCGGCCCGGCGATGCGCACTTCCGCCGCGCTCTGGCGCTCGAGGCGCGCGTCGCCGAGCACGCGGGCGCGCAGCGTTTCCCAGTCCTCACATACCTCGGGCGGAGGCGCCGCCGGCGCCGGCTGCTGGTGCGAGATGCCTGCTTCGGGAAGCGCGAAGCTCGCCGCCAGATCGAAGATCGCCTCGCCCGACTGGTAGGCCACGACGTTGCGCGTCGTGAAGCTCCTGCCGTCGCGGATGCGCT
>CAYTJA010000395.1:0-5078 GCA_964437835.1 uncultured Spirochaetales bacterium | reverse complement strand
CGGTCCAAACGGTGCTCTGCCTCGGCGAGTGCATCGATCGCGCGCAGAGCAGCGGCATCGACCTGGTGGTCGTCGACGACGCGCTCGGCAGCGATGCCGAGGAGATCGTCGCGCGGCTGCGGCGGAGGGGGCCCGCGCTGGTCGTGCTGCAGCGAAGTGCTTCCGACGCCGCTGCGCTGGCGTGGTTTCGCCGAGGTGCCGCCGAGTGTGTCGTGGCGGATCGCGATTTCGCCGCACTCCGGCACGCCGTCCGCGAGCAGCTCGAGCGGGTGCGCGAGCTGCGCGCGGCCGGTGCCGAGGGGCGCGACTCCTCTCCCGCCGTGGACGGGATCCTGCGCCATCTGGGCAGCGCGCTGGTCCTGGTCGACGCCGAGGGCAGCGTCACGTTTGCCAATCCGGCCGCGGAGCAGATCCTCGGCGGCACCCAGAGCGACCTCCGCGGCAGACGTTTTCTGGATTTCCTCGCGGACGAAGTCGGGGAGTCGCCGCTATCGGCTGCCCTCGAGCGGGGAGAGCCCATTCCCAGCGTCGAGACGCGGGTGCTGCGCGGCGACGGAGGTGTCGTGCCGATCGGGCTCTCCTGGGGGCCGATCCTTGCGGGCGATGGCCGGCCCAGCGGTGCGGTCGCCGTATTCCAGAATCTTTCCGATGTGCAGCAGTGGCGCGCGCAGGCGCTGCAGACCGAGAAGATGGCGTCGATCGGCCAGCTCGCGGCGGGCGTCGCCCACGAGATCAACAATCCGATGGGCTTCATCCACGCGAACCTCTTCCAGATGACCGAGTACGTCGCCGACCTGCGGCAGGTCTGGAGCCGCGCCGAGGAGCTGCTCAAGGCGATCGCGAGCGACGACTCCGAATGGCTCGAGCGGGCCGGCGCCGATCTCGCCGAGGTGGCGAGCGAGCGAGACGTGAGCTTCCTGCTCCAGGATCTGGCGAAGGCGATTCGCGAGTCGCAAGAGGGCTCGGAGCGAATCCGCCACATCGTCCAGGACCTGCGCGACTTCTCCCACCAGGACACCGGGGAGCGGGTTCTGGCTGATCTCAACCAATGTCTCGATGCCACGGCGAACATCGTGTGGCCGATGATGAAACACCTGGTCGTGCTGTCGAAGCGATACGGCGAGCTGCCGCTCGTGCCTTGCTACCCGATGCAGCTCAAGCAGGTGTTCCTGAACCTGCTCGTCAACGCCTATCAGGCGATCGAGGAGGCGCTGGCGAAGCGCATCCACCCGGGTGATCTGGGTACCGTGACGCTCACCACCGGCGCCCACGACGGCGGCGTGCTGGTGGAGATTTCGGATACCGGGGCCGGCATCGCGACCGATCACCTCGACCGCATCTTCGACCCGTTCTTCACGACGAAGAAGGTGGGCGTCGGAACCGGCCTCGGCCTCTCGACCTCGTTCAACATCGTGCGCCGGCACGGCGGCACGCTGCGCGTGGAGAGCTGGCCCGGCCGCGGTACGACGTTCCGGATCCACCTGCCGCTCTTGCGCGATGCGGTCGGGAGCGAGCCGGCGTGACCAAGCCGTCCGGTGCGCCGCGAGGCGGAGCCCAGCGAAGATCGGACGAGCCTGCGCGGCGACCCGTCGTGCTGCTCGTCGACGACGAGCCCCGCATCCTGTCGGCGTTGTACCGCACGCTGCGCCGCGAAGGCTACGAGCTGCTGACCGCCGAGACCACCGCGGAGGCGTTGCGCATGATCGACGAGAATCCGATCGACTGCGTGCTGTCGGACCACAAGATGCCGGGCATGACCGGCCTGGAGCTGCTAGAGCGCGTCGCGACGCGCCGTCCGGACGCCGCGCGGCTCTTGATCACCGGCTGGAACCTGGAGATCGACGCGAGCGAGCTCGAGCGCCTCGGCGTCCATCGGGTCCTCTCCAAGCCGTGGGACGACGCCGAGCTGAAGCAGGCGCTGCGCGCCGCGATCGGCGGCGAAGAGCGCTGACGGATCCGTGCGATCGTGGAGCTGCTGAAGAAGCTTTGAGGGGTGGAATCCGGCGGATCCAGTCAACAGTGGAACAGGTCGACCTCCCGAGGCGTTATTTCGCCGCTGGCTCACGGCGAACTGGATTCAAATCCAGTTGACGATGGATCGCCGCCGTTGGATCGGTGGACCTCGCGAATCGCAGCGCCGGCCGCTGGACGAGACGTAGGTGATGTCAAATACTCCCGTAGCGGGCGTCGTCACGAGGGCACTCCCATGTCGGAAACGCAGGTGTTCAAGGGCGGGTGTTTCTGCGGCGCGGTTGAGGTCGAAGTGCAAGGACCACCCGTCGCCGCCGGCATCTGCCATTGCGCGTCATGTCGTAAGTGGCACAGCGCGCCGATGAACGCCTGGGCGCTATGGCCTGACGCGGCCGTCACGGTAACCGCTGGGCAGGATCAGCTCGTCGAGTTCAACAAGCAGGGCGCGGACGGGCCGAGCGGTCGCTCATCCTGCAAGCGGTGCGGCGGCGCCGTGTTCAACCGCAAACCACAGTTCGGCATGACGGTGGTCTACGCGATGACCCTCGACGGTTCGGGTCTGGTGTTCGAGCCCACCTTCCACTGCTTCTATGGCGAAGGTGTCCTGCACATGGCCGATGGGTTGCCGAAGTTCGAGGACCTGCCGGCGCAGCTCGGTGGTTCCGGCAAGCAGTTCGACGAGCCGTCGAGCACTGGGATGAGACGATAACGCCGCCGTCGGCGTCAGCCCCCGCTACGGGGGTATTTGACATAGGACTACTTTGAACGAAGCCGCTGACGTGGCAGGGGAGGTGTGCGAGCCGCCCGCTCCTCGAGCGGCGCGGAGCCGAGGGACGCAGCGAAGCCTTCGAGAGGCGAATCGAGATCACCGTCCTTCCGCCAAGACGCAGGAGGCTTACCTCCGTGTGGTCACCCGGCTCGCCACCTTCTACGGGCGTTCCCCTGATCGGATCTCGGAGCGGGAGATCCCGGTGGCCCATGACGTGACGGAAGCCATTGCGTGCGTCGAGCACCACCGCTCCGACCCACGGCAGGATCACCTTCCCCCGCGCTATCGTTTCACCCTGCGCGCGTAGGTCGCGATCTTATCGGTGACGCTCGCGATGGCACTCGTGCCCCGCTCACGGCCAGCCCGCGGTTCGAGGCGACAACTGCGGTGTGCACGAAGTCCTGGGCTCCGGTTCGGTCTATTTTTCATCAATAACTGGATTCGAATCCAGTTGCCGCCTGGTCGTCGCCGCCGCGGGCAGCGCCGTGATTCGAGTCGAGCGCGGAAGCGGCTGCGTTCAAAACACTGCGTCTGTGGAACCTCGCCATGTGCGGCTCCCCGAAGTCGATCCGCGCCCGCTGCTGATTGTGCGCGCGGCAGCGCAGCGTGATGCCATCGATCGAGTGCGCCCTCGTCCGGGGCCAGGCGTCCGCGTGGTCAAACTCCAGGAACTCCTGCGAATCGCAGCGCCGGCCGCTGGACGAGACGTAGGTGCAGCGGCGGCCGTCGCGTTGTGCGACGGCGCGGCGGATCACGGCGGGGACATGTCGTGACGGGTTTTCGTTCCGGTTCTGGGACGGCTGAGCGGCTCTTGGAGTCGAGGTCTCCGCGAATTTCTGCTTGCGCACCTGCGCGAGCAGGCCCGCGACCGCGCGGGCCAGGATCTTCCCGAGGTCGCCATCGGGAACCCGATGGCGCATCAGCGCGCGCAGCTCCTGGAGCTGCTCGTACAGCGCGCGGTCGGCCACGAATTGCACCCGGTAGCGCTCGGCGCCGAGCGGCTCGGTCAAGGCTCTCTTGGTCTGCTGCGCAGGAGGCGGAGGTGCCGGTTGCTCGCGTGGCGCGGGCGCAGCCTGCGGGAGCACAGTGGCCCGAGCCGGCGGGCTTGCAGGCTCGGGAATTCGCCGCACCAAGGTGGGCGGAGCGTGGCGTGGCTCGCGGTTCGCGAGCAGCTGCCGAACCTCGTCGGCGCTCTGATGGCACGCTGCGCGGATCAGCTCCGCACAGTTGGTTACGAACATCGAGGAGCAGCCCTCCTCGAGATAGAGCTGGCGAGCGTCGACCTCAGCAAGGTGGGCGAGCAGCTCGGCCTCGACCGCGTTGCCGCGCTGGACCAGCTCCCGCACCCGCGCGAGCAGCTGGGCGTTGGGAAGCCCAGCGAGTGTTCCCGGCATGACTTGACCTCATAGGACGGCGGGGTGAGGTCAACCGCGAGAATAACATGGCGTCTGACCGCTTCTTGGAGCGCTTCGTGCTCGACGTTTTCTCTCTCGATCCCCTCGACTTGACCCTGGGTCTGAATGACAAGCGCGGAGAGCAAATCGGAATGTCTCAGGCCGGAAATTCAGCGTGAGGTCGACCCAGGGCCGCTCGGATCGCGAAAGCTTGTCAAGCCCTTCGCTCGAAATTTCTCTGAAATTCTGAACAGGATTTGAATCCAGCTGCGTCATCTCACGCGCGCCAGCGGTAGAGCGGCGGGGTCGTGAGGCCCGAGAAGGTGGGCGAGAGCCCGGTCCCCGGCGCGGCGCCGTTCATCAGGACCCAGGTCGGCGTCAGCGCGCTCGTGCAGCTCGCGTTGCCGAACGGGACGCCCATCGGGCATGCGTCGGCCGTTCCCTCAAAAGCTTCTTCACCAGCGCTGGAAGGGCCTCGCATGGTCGTTCTTCAGCATCCACTAGCCAACCCGGCTCAAGTACTCGAGGTCCTGCTTCTGGGTCGCCTTGCCGCCGATCGCGAGCACGCGATAGCCGCCGCGCTCGCTGCGCGCGTAGTAGATGCGGCCCTTGCCGGCGAATCCGAGCTCGAAGATCGAGAGATCGGGCGGCAGCCCGCCTACCTTGCGGCGAACCGCCGCGGTGTCGGAATCGCCGTCGAGGCGCTTGAGCGCTTCCTCGGCGCGCAGCTTCTGCGACTCGTCTCCGAGCGCGACGAGATCCGCGACGGCGCGATCGTCCACCTCGAGGTTCTTGTACAGCGCGTGAAACCGCTTGACGACGCGCTCCGTTTCACGGGATCGGCCCTTGCTTTGCGAGGCCTGGATGCGGCTCTCGTTCTTCAGGCGATCCTGCAGCGCGGCGATCGCGCCGTCCCTCTGGGAGACGTCCTCGATCGCCTCCTC
>CAYTJA010000394.1:0-18066 GCA_964437835.1 uncultured Spirochaetales bacterium | reverse complement strand
TCGCTGAGCCCGGCGAGCAGCAGCCGCGCGCGATCCCGGTCGAGCGGCCCCGGGGCGAGCAGGCTCAAGCCCGGCGCCACGGCCACGGCCATGCGCTCGACGAGAAAGCGCTCGCCATCGTGGAGCGCCGCCGGGGGGATCATGCGCAGCGGGCCGCCAGGAACGAAAACCAGCGTCTCGATCTCCTCCTCGCGCAGCGCCTCCTGGTAGGGACGCACCAGCCAGTCGTAGAGGCGTTTGGCGATCGGGAGGAACTCGCGCGTGGTCTTCTTCACGAGCGCGCGGCGCAAGGCCTCGATCTCTCGCGCAGCCTCCGCCTGCGGCACCGCGACGGAATAGCGCTGGAGGCCCGCCTCGGGCAGGCTCACGAGCAGCTCGATCCGGTCCGCGAGCAGCACCGGGTAGACCACCGCCGAGCGGCTCTCGCGCACCACCTGATCGAGGTCGACCGCCTGGGATTCGAGGTCTGCCACGCACTCGTCGCGGAAGTAGTCGCGCAGCTCGGCCGCCTTGAGCTTCTCGACCGTGGCGCGGGCTTCGAGCAGGAGCGGATGCGCCGGCGCTGCGGCCTCGGGCTGCGCTGCGACCCGCAGCAGGGCGTCGACGAGTTCGAGATAGACCGGCGCCACCCGCTCGCGGAACGCGACCTCCGCCGATCCGTACTGGGCCTGCGTCTCCTGGCGCGTGTCCTCGAGGATTGCGACCGCGCGCCGATAGGCGTCGAGCGCGGGGCCCCACGCTCCGGTGCTGAACAGGATCTGACCCTCCTGCCAATGCCAGCGGTAGAGCGATTCGGCCGCCTGTGCCCGTTCTGCGGCCTGGCGCGCGAGCCGCGTCACGTACAGCGCCTCCTGCGTGCGCCCCTCGCTCCAGTAGAGGGCTCCGAGGTTGCCGAAGCCGTACGAAAGGCCGCGGGTGTCGCCGAGGGCTTCGTAGATCCCGAGGGCCTCGACGATGGCCGCGTGCGCGGCGAGGAGGCTCTTCGCGCGCTGGGCCGGGAAGGCCTTGGCGATGCGTTCGTGGGTCTTGGCGAGGTGCAGCAGCAGCTGCGCCTTGGTGTGATCGGACGCCAGCGCGGCGATGCGCTGCTGGGTCAGATCGGCGAGGCCGAGCGAGCGCTCGACTCCTTCGGCCTCGAGGGCCGCGCGGGCCGCGCTGCCGAGCGCCTGCGCTTCGCGCACGGAATCGCCGGCTTCGTGCAGCAGGCGGGCGCTCCGCTGATAGGCCGCGAGCGCCGCGGCGAAGTCCTGCTCGGCCGCGGCGAGATTGCCGCGGTTGAGCTCGAGCTGACCGACGAGCTTCTGGTCGCCGGATGCCTCGGCGTGGGCGAGGGCCTGTTCGAAGAGCTTCCCGGACGACTCGCGTTCTCCCAGGGCGAGCGTCGCGTTGCCGAGGCTGCCGAGCGCCGCGGCGATGCGCCGTGCGTCGCCGGACTGCTGAGCGAGTTCGAGCGCACTCTGCAGCGGCGCGAGCGACTGGTCGAAATTCCCCAGCGCCTGCTGCGACTCCGCGAGCCCTGCGAGCGCGGAACCGCGCAGCGCTTCGCCTCCGCCCTGGGCCTGCGCGGCCTCCGCATAACGAACCTGCGCCTCTTCGAAGCGTCCGCCGCGGAACGCCAGAGCAGCGTCTTGCGCTGCCGCGCGGGCGATCTGGATTCCGCTCAGAGCGCTCGACGGGGCCGCCGCCACCGGGGGAAGCTCGGCCACACCTTGTGCGATTCCCAGCTCGTCGCCTTCCGCCGCTTCGACGGCGAGCAACAGCCCTGCGTCCTCGCCTGCCTCGAAAGCCAGCAGCAGCTCCTCTGGGGATGCGGGCAGCCCCTGTCGGCGCGCGACCGTGAAGCTCCCGCGGCTCTCGGCGCTCGCGCGCGCGGCGCAACTCGGCCGGAGCAGCGAGCTGGCGTCGAGGAATCCCGCCGAGACTGGCTCGAGGCCCGCCTCGAGGTTCGTTTCGGGAGAGTTGATCGCGACGACTCCCTGCGCTTCGGGTCCTCCCGGCGCCGATGCGCTGATCACTGCGTCCGGAGACAAGAAGAGCGCCTGGGTGTAGATCTCGATGCGCCCCCCCGTGCCTCCCAGAGCTTCGGCTTGGGCGGTAATCCGACTCGCGCCGCGCAGGATTACCGCCAGGGCCGGCGCTTCGGGGGCGCCGATGGTCACGTTGCCGTCATCGCCAGTGGCCACATTCGCGGTGATGGCCGAAGCGTGTTCCAGCCGCAGCTGCTCCGCGACCCGCAGATCGGTGTTTCCTCCCTTGCCCGCGCCGAGATTTCGCGCTGCGATCTCACTCTGGTCCAGGGATACCTGGACTGCGTTCACCAAGATGTCTCCGGCCTCCGCTGTGGCGCCGCGCCGGGACGCGTTCGAGCGAATTCCCGAGCCAGCTCTCAAATCCAACACGGTCGCTGCGATCGTGATCGCACCCCCATTCCCGGTGGCAGTGGTTCCGCTGGAGATTCCGCCTCCCTGGTCGAGCAGCAACGATCCAGCGCTGATGTCGATGCTCCCCGCGTTGCTGCTCGCAGCGGTGTCGCTCGAGATCTCGCCGCCGCTTCGCAGCTCGAGGCGCCCCGCCGTCACCTTCACCGCACCGCCCTTGCCCCGCAGCCCCAGGCCTCCGACGCCCTTTGCCAGCACCGCGCTGGAGATGCCTGTGCCTTCCGGCGAACCATCCCCCGAGATCAGGATCTCGTCCGCGTGAATCTCCACGCTGCCTGCGTCTCCAGCGGCGCTGGTATTGCTCCCGATCTCGCCGCTGTCGCGCAATTCGAGACGCCGCGCGGTCACCTGCACGGCGCCCCCCCGGCCCGTCCCCCCCGCGGCATCGCCAAAAATTCCTGTGGAGGCGCGGGCTCCGTCCCCGGAAACCAGGATCTCATCTGCGTGGATCTCGACCGTCCCCGCGTCCCCTGCCGAGAAGGTGGCGCTCGCTATCTCGCCCCCGCTGCGCACCTCGAGGTGCCGCGCGCTCAGGCTCAGCGTGCCCCCTTTGCCCGAACCTGCCCTCGCCGTGCTCGCGATACCGGTACCGTCCGGCGAGCCTTCTCCGAGAATCAACACCTCGTCTGCGCGGATCTCGAGGTTCCCCGCGGCGCCACCCGCATCGGTCTGCGTGACGATCTCCCCGCTGTCGCGCAGCTCGAGACGCCCCGCATTCACCTTCACCGTGCCGCTACTTCCCGCGCCAAACGCAGCGCTTCCAACCACAGTGGTGCGCCGCGCTCCGTCTCCCGACACCAAAATCTGATCCGCCCCCAACTCGAGCGCTCCCGCAGCGCCACCGCCCGAGCTGGACGTGGCCAGCGACGCGCCACTGCGCACTTCGAGACGCGTCGCATCGATCGCGAGGTCGCCCCCCGCTCCACTTCCCAGCCCCGAGGTCCGGATCGAAGTGGGAGAAGGATTCGAAGCATCGGGCAATCCGTCCAAGACGAGCGTGGTTGCATGGATCACGATCTGTCCGCCCACGGCTTCGCCGCGATTGATGGACGTGATCGTGGACTCTCGCAGCCCGATCTCGGTCGCGTCGAGGTCGACTGCGATCGGTGCCCCCACGCCTCCCAGTGTTTCGGCTTCGATGAGCGATCTCCCGCTGATCTGGACTGAGCCGGCGCGAAGGACGACGGCTCCGCCGGGCGCACCGGAGAACAATCCGGGCTGGCCGGAGACGCTCAACCGGGCCCCGGTCTCGATCCAGATCGCCCCGAGCTGCCCGAGAGCACTAACGTCTGGAGCCTGGAATACAGCGCCCGGATCGAAGCTGACTTCGCCGCTCGAGTCTGCGCTCAGGAGCCAGAGCGAACCGCCGGGCGCGGCCTGGCGGCCACCGGTGATTCGCAGGTCGCCCCCCACGAGAGCGAGCGTCTCGCCTCGGGCGACTTCGAGGACGCTGCCCCGCACCTCGATCGCCCCGTTCATGGCCCCGAGGAACCCGAAGGCCGCGGGGCTGGCAATGGCCAGCCGGGCGTCGTCCGAGAAGCCCGGGACGGAGTTGCCCTCTGCGTCGCGGAAGCTCAAACCATCGGCGCTGCTCGCGTAGAACGAGGCGGGGACGTCGAGCCGAGCGCCGGGGCCAAATACGACGCCTGCAGGGTTGAGGAAGTAGAAATCCGCGCCGGGGATCTCGGAGCGCAGCGTGCCGAACAGGCTCGACGCTTCACCTCCGGTCACGCGGCTGACCACATTCTGTGTCGGCCTGGCCGGATCGGCCGTGAAGCGCGCGGTGTCACCGAGACCGAGGTCGAAGTGCCCGAAGCTGTGGAAGAGATTGACGCCAGCGCCCGGGCGCGAGCCGTGCGCCTCCTGGATCTCGAAGACCTGCCCAGCTCCGATCGGGTCGGGCGCCCCGGCGATCGGGCCGGCCGGAAGGCTCCCGAGCGTCCCGTCTCGGTCGATCTGGGTCGAGACCGCGCCCGGCGCTTGCGCCCGCGACGCGAGCGGCGCGCCGAGATCAGCGGCGGCGCCTAGCACTGCCACGAGCAGCACTCGGGCCAGCTTCGGGACCATCTCGCCCCCGGGCCGCCTACGGCGTGGGGCAGGTTTCCGCCATTGCGCGGCGCGGAGACCACTCTGATCGCGAATCGGATCCGCTGTCAAGCGGCCCGATCGGAGCTGGCGCGCGCCGTCAGGGAGCGGCATCTCCCAGCTGCAGAAAGGAATCGCTCTGCCGCTCCGCTCGATTAGCATGCAGATGTGCCCCGAGACCCGCGCGCCTCCGTGAGGAATCTGGCCACCTCCCTCGCGCTCCTGCTCTCCGCTCCCGCGCTGGCCCAGGCTCCGTTCCGCTCGCCGGGCGAGACCCGACCCGAGCTCCCGGAGTTCGAGGTCCCGGCTCCGGAGCGAGGCGCGATCCTGCCGCCCTTCCCGATCCCGGAGAGCCCCGATCTGGAAGGGCTGTCGGGAGGCGTGCGCGCCTACCTGCGCGAGATCCAGCTGACGGGCAATACCGCGCTCTCCAGTGAGGAGCTCGCCGAGATCACTGGGCGCTATGCAAATCAGGTGGTCGGCTTCGCCGAGCTCGCGAGGCTCGGCGATGAGCTGACGCTCGCCTACGTGAACCGCGGCTATGTGAGCTCCGGGGCCGTGATCCCGGAGCAATCGCTGTCCGACGGCGTGCTCGAGGTCCAGATAGTCGAAGGTCGCCTCGGCGCGATCGAGGTCGAGACCGATGGGAGGTTGCGAGAGAGCTATGTCCGAGGCCGGCTCGCGCGCGGCATGCGCGGACCCGTGAACATCCATGAGATCGAGGAGCGGCTCCAGATCCTGCAACAGGATCCCCGGATCGGACGTATCGAGGCCGAGCTCGTGCCGGGCGCCGAGCGGGGAGAATCGGTTCTCCGCGTGAGGGTCGTCGAGGAGACGCCTTGGCGCGTGCTCACTGAGGCAAACAACCATCGATCGCCGACGATCGGCTCCTGGGGCGGGCGCGCCGAGGTCGAGTACCGGAACCTCAGCGGCTTCGGCGACTCGCTGCTCGCGAGCTTCGACGGGAGTGAAGGGCTGCGCGAAGTCGAGGGCCGCTACCGCATCCCGCTCAGCGCCGCCAACACCGCGCTCGAGCTCTACGCCAGGGCGGCCTGGAGCGAAGTCGTGGAGCCGCCCTTCGACGAGCTCGGCATCGAGAGCAACACCCAGACCTACGGGGTCTCGCTCGAGCAGCCGGCCTACCGCACGCTCGCGACGAGCGTCTCGTTCTTCCTCGCGGGCGAGTGGCGCCGCAGCAAGTCTTTCCTGCTCGGCTCGGGCTTCTCCTTCACCGATGGCCCCGAGGAAGGCGAGTCGAAGCTGAGCGTCCTGCGCGGCGGGGCGGAGTGGGTGCACAGCACGAGCCGCCAGGTGCTCGCGGCGCGCTCTACCTTGAGCCTCGGCGTCGATGTGCTCGGCGCAACCGAGAACGGCGGCGGCGTGCCAGACGGCCAGTTCCTGGCCTGGCTCGGTCAGGCCCAGTGGGCTCGGCGCGTCGACCTGCTCGCGAGCGAAGTCGTCGCACGCCTCGACGTGCAGCTCAGCGACCGCCCGCTGCTCGGGCTCGAGCAGTTCGGGATCGGCGGCTATTCCACGGTGCGCGGCTACCGCGAGAACGCGCTGGTGCGCGACGACGGGCTGATCGGATCGCTCGAGGCGCGCGTCCCCGTGCTGCGCCGGAGCACGGGCGCCGCGCTGATCGAGCTCGCGCCCTTCGTCGACGTCGGTTATTCCTGGAACAGCGATCGCGGCACGCGGGGGCCCACGACGCTCGCCTCCGCGGGCATCGGCGCGCGGCTGCATCCGATCGACCGGGTTCGTCTCGAGATCTACTGGGGAGCCGAACTCCTGGACGTGCCCGACGGCGGCCGCGACGACGCTCAGAACGAGGGCTTCCACGTCGGACTCGCGATCGAGTTCCCCTGAACCTGCGCGCGCGCGGCGCGCCCTACGGCGGCGACCACCCCTGCGCTCGCGCAAGCGTCTGTGGAACACGCGATCCTCGCCCCGGCAGCTCCGCGCACGAGCCGCGCCAAGAGCCGTCGCTGGGATGCGGATCGACGCGAATCGATCCGAAGCTCTAGAGGTTCTAGTCGTGATTCGGCGCTGAAGCTGCTCACCGCTTCGCGCTTCCCCGCGGGCCGCGGAGGCCGTCTCGCGATGGACTTACGCCGGGGGACGCTGGACCAGGCGCCGTCGGTGAAGACGCTCGATTCCGAACAATCCCACCAGCCCCGCTCCGAGCAGTGTCGTCGCTCCCGGCTCGGGTAGCGCCGATATGGCGCCTTCCGCAGCGTCTCCGAGGAAACTGTAAGTGAGGGTATTCAGGTCGATCGAGATGATCCTTCCATCTCCACCGCCGAGGGATCCGTACAAGCTTCCCGAGCCGTCGAATGCCAGTCCCGCAAGGGTCTTAGGCAGCAGCGCACCGGCCGAGCGCAGCTCCCCGAGCCGGGTTGCGGCTCCCGTCAGCTTGTTGATCACGAAGACGTCGCCCGGGGTCCCGTCGAATTGGGTGTTCGAGACCCCGTAGAGAATCCCGGTGAGGGGATCGATCTCGATGGCATCGATGCCGAGGATCGTCAGCCCTCCGGACTGTCCAAAAAGGCCACCGATGAATGAAGCGCCCGTGGCGGGATCGAGCGTGAGCAGGCCATCCCATCCGCTCGCGAAGAGGGTTCCGTCCGCGTCGAAGACGATGCTCGGCACCGCGGCAAGGCCGATGGGGCCGAGCAGGGTCGCCGCCCCGGTCACAGAATTGATCAGGAACAAGCTGCCCGGGTTGGCTCCGTTGTTTCCACTCGACGCAAACACCTGGCCGGTACCGGGCTGCTGGTCCAGCCCGCTCAGCATCTCACCCGGCACGGTCCCGATCGTCGTGACGGAGAACGGGCTCGTCTCGATTGCGAGAACGTGGGTCGGACCCGTGGCGTAGACGCCGGGAGGAGAGGCGACCGGTTGCAGCCCGATCAGGCGGACCGCATCCGAACGGCCCGCCGCCCACAGCGCAACCACACACGGGGCGATCACTCTGGCGAGATCCGCCATCAGGATCCGAAGTGAAGCTCGATGTAAGGTCCCAAACAGTCCCATTCGAGAACTCATCGAGGGTCTGGGCAATTTTCGCACCCCCACCGGCCAGGCCTCAACCGGTTGAGATAGTTGGAAGTCGGCGGTCCCTCCGACGGACTCGACGGAACTCGTGTTCCACGAAATGAAAGGACATCTTCCCCGAGTTTCCCGATACCCCCGTGGGGAAGCGCTCCTCCAGCGCTTCCTCGGCCTCGGAGGCCACTCCGATTCTATCTCAGAGTGACCTAGCCGCAGAGTACACTACGGCGCGTCGGAAACGACCTGCGTCTCGGGTCGGTTCCGCAACGCGAAATCCAAGGAAGGGGAACTCGCATGTCGTCACACTTCCGTCCACTCGAGTGCCGTTCGCGAATCACGCCCTTGCGGTTAGGCATCGGCGCGATGCTGTTCATCGCATTCTCATTCACATCCGCGCCGGCGGTCGCTGCAGTCATCGGCATCGCTCCCTTCGTGGGCGGATGGAGCGAGACCTGGGAATCTCGCTCGAACTACCTCACTCCCTTCTTCCACGTGGAGTCGAACCCGACCCTCATCATGGGTGGCCATGCAACGCTGGGGTTCCCGGACAACCCCTTTAGCTCGTCCGATGTGATGGCGGTCTATCAGCCGAGCGCTGGCGCCGGCTACATCATCGGTGGCATCGGGGCTCGGGTTTCGGACGGCACCAAGGGGCTGGGAATCGACGTTTTGGGTGTGCCCGTTAGCATCAGCTTTGCACTGTCCGTCTCCGACTTCGGCGCCTACTGGGGTACCGGAACTCCGTCGAACGGCTTGAGCATCTCCTTCTTCGGATCCAATGGCCAATCGCTGGCTCCCGCGGAGTTCTTCAGTTACACGCGGAACGGATCCTTCCCGGGTGGCGACGGTGTGCTCGAATGGCACGGTTGGCATTCGGATGAGCCGATCCAGCGTGTCGACTTCTCCGGTTCCTTCGTCGCCATCGATGGCTTGCAGGCGAACCCGGTGCCCGAGCCCGCCTCGCTGATTCTCGTGCTGGGGGGCATTGGGATCCTCGGAATGCGAGGCGCTCGGCGTTCACCGAAGCGATCGACTGCGTCGCCTGGAGCCAGTTGCTGATCCACGAGAAGGACGCCCAGGATCACGCTCGTCGCGCCCCAGCGACGCGCACGTTGTAGGGTGGCCGGGTGGCAGATGCTGCCCCGGACTGGCGCGAGGTCGTCGAGCGCCTTGGGAAGGGGGATGGCCTCGCCTTCTTTCAGCTGAGTCGCCTGGTCACTGGCGTGCTCGGCGCCCTGCGCGCCTACGACTTTCGCGATGAGTGGTCCGACCTGGTGCAAGAGGTCGCCCTCGCAACGATAGTCGCGCTGCGCGACGGTCGGCTCGCCAGGACGACCTCGGTGGCCGCGTATCTGCGCCAGATCACGCACCACAAGTTTGCGGACCGGCTGAGACAGCAGCAGCGCCACCACGACAAGGGGGCCGTGCCGCTCGACGCTCTCTCGCCGGACGCCCTCAGGGACCACGCGGCCGTGGACACGGCCGCCGTCCTGGATCTGCGGCGCTGCCTCGAGCGCCTTCCGGTGGATCAGCGCGCCTTGATCCTGGCGGTCTTCGGGGAGCAGAAGAGCTGCGAAGAAGCGGCGAGTGAACTGGCCATCCCACTCGGGAGCGCCAGGCGCTATCTCAGTCGCGGCCTGATCCGCGTGCGGCGCTGCCTGTCGGACGGGGGACGCTGAAATTCGTTCGTTTTTTTCCCCGATCAGCGACATCCCACCAAGGGGATTCGATCGGTACGGGAGTCGAAACAGCTACGGATGACCTGCCAGCGCGCCAGCTCGATCGATCTGGCGGCGTTCCTCGCGGACCCGAGGAACGCCGCATGGGACGAATTCCGCGCTCATTATCCCGAGTGCGGCGATTGCTCCAGCGCGGTCGTGATGCTGTCGCATTTCGAGGCTCAGCTCGAGCAGACTGCGGGCTGGACACACCCAGAGCCGCCGGCGCTGCTCGCCTTCGCAGACAGGGGCACCCCTCTCACATCGACCGAGCGGAGCCGAATCCAGCTCCACCTGGAGCGATGCCCCCGCTGCCGCGATTCGCTCGCGGCCTTTCACGGCTTTCACACCGGGCTCGCTGCGCTCGAGTCTCCGGCCGGCGCCGTCTCGCTCCAAACCGGAGCGGGTCTCCGGCGCACGCTGGCCGCCCTCCTCTCCCGGCTCGTTCCCCCAGCCCCCCTCTGGGCGATCGCCATCCTGGCCGTCCTGCTCGGCTTCGGCGTATGGAAATGGGGAACTAGCGGCGTAGCTCCCCGACAGGAGCTGGGGCCAGTGGCGTCGGAGCAGAAAATCGAAGCTCCCGTACCCCGCACCGACCCGGCCCCGCCGATCCCTCGGGATGCCGTCGCTGAGGGAACGGAGCCCTACGCCGCGCCAGCGCTTCCCGATCTCCCCGGTCCGGTCGCACCGAAACCGTCAGCGCCTTCCCGTGGCGGTTCCTCCGCAGCGCCCGTCGATGTCGCTCGTCCTGCGCCGCTGGAACTTCAGATGCCGGCGCGTTCGCAGCGGGAGATCTTGCTGGCCATGAGCGAGCTGCCGCTTCCGCGTTATGCAATGCCGGCCGATGCAGAGAAAGGCTGGCGGGTGGTGGACACCGCAGTCCGAGGCAAGGCCGAAGCCACACAGCGCCTCGACGTGAACGTGCTCGCGCCGGACCACGTGGGCCTGACGCGGGAGCGGAGCCCGACGCTGTATTGGTTCTCCGCCTCGCCGATCCATCACGCCGTCCGCTTCACTCTGCTGGACAGGGATACGGACGTCGCGGTCGAGCTGCCACTCGGGGAAGTGCCCGAAGCAGGATTTCATGCCATCGATCTGGCAGCCCTTCAGCTGAAACTCGAGCCGGGCCACGTGTACCAGTGGTCCGTCTCGTTCCAGGTCGGTGCGGACGGCAAGCAGCCGGAGTTCGCCGCGAGAGCGGCGGTCCGCCGGCTCGAGACCTCGGCCGGCAATTCGGACCAGGACGCTCCCGAGGCGCGAGTTCAGCGCGACGCAGCCCAGGGCCTCTGGTACGACGCCTTCGCAGCAGTGTCCCGCGCCATCGAGGGCGGGGCTCCTGCGAGCCTGCGGCAGCAGCGCGCGGCGCTGCTCGAACAGGTCGAACTCCGCGAGCCCGCGGAATACGATCGCGCACGCAGCCGCGAAGACCGCCCCGAGCAAGACTAGTTAGGGTCTCGGACGACATCCCGATCGCCGCTCAGCGTCCGCATGTTTCTGATCCTCGGCCCGACTTCGGTGAGCATCTCGAGGCACCGAGGGCGACTACTCCTCGTGAGCTCCCAGCACGGCGGGCTCCGGGAGATCCGAAAGATCCCTGCCAACGAAAGGGAACGGAGCCGCTCGACTGTCGAGACTGTTCTCCTGATCCCCTGATGGAAAGGAACTGACCATGCGTATGCGATTCCGAATTCCGTCGTTCCGACGCTCTTCGCTCGCGGCCGCGGCCTCTGCCGTGACGCTGGCGCTGCTGATGGCTTCGGCAGTAGCGGCCGGGCCCCCGGCGAGCGCGCGCGTCTTCCCGCCTACCGCCAAGCCGGAAGGGGCCAGCCAGGCCAGCTGGAGCGCCGCATGGTGGCAGTGGGCGCTCGCCCTGTCGGTCGATGGACATCCCTTCATCGATGATCCGAGCTTTCAATGCGACGTGGGCCAATCCGGCCCGGTCTGGTTCCTGGGGGCCGCGTTCGGGACTACGGCCCGCGACTGCGCAGTTCCGGCCGACATGCCAGTCATGGTCGGACTCCTCAACGCCGAGTGTTCGGACCTGGAAGGCCTCGGGGCGACCGAGGCGGAGCAGCGTGATTGCGCGAACTTCTTTGGCAATCATATCCGGAACGTCTTCCTGGAGCTGGACGGCAGCGCGCTTGCAAACCTCGGGCCCTATCGGGTCGTCTCCCCCCAGTTCTCGTTCACGGCGCCTTCTCCGTGGATCTTCGGTGCCGACGGCGGAAACGGCACGTCGGTCAGCGACGGCTATTTCGTGATGCTGAAGCCGCTGTCCGAGGGCACCCACACCCTGCACTTCGGCGGGGACTTCCACTTCTCCGTGGCGGAGGGCGATCCCTTCGACTTCGATGCCGCTTTGGACTCGACCTACACCCTCGAGGTGCAGTAGCGCATCCCGGGATGTCCTGATGCTGACTAACACAATCGGGCAGAGAGTCGTGTGAACTCAGCAGCAGGTCCGGCGCCCGGAGCCGCCCAGGGGCTCCGGGCGCTTGCCACATCTGGAGCCGACCGAGGAAGCTCGCTTTCGCCGGGCAGGTCACCCCAGCAAGGGATCGGGGGCTTCAGGACTGGCGCGCCAGCGCGACCCGATCCGCTCCCGAGCGAAGGCGCAAGCGGTCGCGGAATCTGCCGAGCCGACTCCGAGGGCTGACTCGCGCCGCCGCCGCAGCTTCGCTACGAAACAGCGTCGCGGGGATCCCCCGCAACCGCTGTGCTCTGCGGTCGCCTCACGGAGTCACGCCGTGGACCTCTCCTACAGCCCCGCCGAGGAAGCCTTCCGCGCGGAGGCCCGCGCCTGGCTCGAGGCGCACGTCCCGCGCGAGCTGCCGCCGCTCGACAGCAAAGAGGGCTTCCCGCTGCACGTCGCGTGGGAGAAGCAGCTGTTCGCGAATCGCTGGGCGGTCGTGTCCTGGCCGAAGGCCTACGGCGGGCGCGAGGCCTCGGTGATCGAGTGGCTGATCTTCGAGGAGGAGTACTACCGCGCGGGCGGGCCGCAGCGCGCGACGCAGAACGGGATCTTCCTGCTCGCGCCGACGATCTTCGAGTTCGGGACGCCCGAGCAGCGGGACCGCATCCTGCCGAAGCTGGCCGCGGCCGAGGAGCTCTGGTGCCAGGGCTGGTCCGAGCCCGGCGCCGGCAGCGACCTCGCGAGCCTCTCCGCGCGCGCGGAGCGCGTCGACGGCGGCTTCCGCCTCTACGGCCAGAAAACCTGGGCCACGCGTGGAACCTTCAGCGACAAGCTCTTCGGGCTGTTTCGCAGCGATCCGAATTCCCAACGCCACAAGGGGCTGACCTATCTGCTGGTGGATCTGCACCAATCCGGCGCGACGGTGCGCCCGATCGATAAGCTCGACGGCGGCGAGGGCTTTGCGGAGGTCTTCTTCGACGGCGCCTTCGTGCCGGATCGCGACGTGCTGGGCGGCGTCGGCAAGGGCTGGGAGGTCGCGATGGCGACCACCGGCTCCGAGCGCGGGCTCACGCTGCGCAGCCCGGGCCGCTTCACGGCCACCGCACAGCGCCTGCTCGAGCTCTGCCGCAGCCGCGGCGACGCCGCCGGCGAGCGCCTGCGCGACCGCGTCGCCGACGCCTGGATGCAGGCCGAGGCCTATCGCGTGTTCACGCTCGAGTCCGTCACGCGCATCGTCGAGGGGCGCGCGGTCGGCGCGGACTCGAGCTTGATGAAGCTGCACTGGTCCGAGCTCGACGTCGCGCTGCACGAGACCGCACTCGAGCTGCTCGGCTCTACAGCCGAGCTCGCGCCGGGCGCGCCCGCGGCAGCCGACCGCGGCCGCTGGATGGAGGGCTACCAGTTTGCACTCGCGGGCCCGATCTACGCCGGCACCAACGAGATCCAGCGCAACATCATCGCCGAGCGCATCCTCGGCCTGCCGCGGAAATAACGAGCATGCGTTTCGCGTTCAGCGAAGACCAGCTGCTGATCCAGCAGACCCTGGCCGAGATGCTCGAGAAGGAGTGCGCGCACGAGGCCGTCGAGGCGGCCGCCAAGAGCGACGCCGGGCGCGTGCCCGGCCTGTGGCCGCAGCTCGTCGCGATGGGGATTCCCGCGGTCGCGGTGCCCGAGGCCCACGGAGGACTCGGCGGCGACGAGCTCGACCAGGTGCTGCTGCTGCAGGAGGCGGGCCGCCGCGCGCTGCCGGAGCCGCTCGCCGAGACAGCCGCAGTCGCGGCGCCGCTCTTGCGCGAGCTCGGCGGCGCGTTCGGCGCCGAGTGGCTGCCGCGCATCGCCGAGGGCGCGGTGGTCGTGGTCGGCCTCGCCTCCGAGCCCTTCGTGCCCTTCGCGCGCAGCGCGGATCTGCTGATCCTGGAGCGTGCGGGGGAGCTCCACGCGCTCGCGCCCGGCGCTCTCGAGCTCCTGCCGCAGCGCTCCGTCGACGACGCGCGCCGAATCTTCTCGCCTCACTGGCATCCCTCGCCAGCGAGCTGCATCGCGAGCGGCGAGCGCGCGGAGGCGCTCGCGCGCGCGGCCTTCGAACGCAGCGCGCTCGCGGCGGCTGCGCAGCTCGTCGGGCTAGGCCGCTATATGGTCGACCTCACCGTCGCGTACGCGAAGGGCCGCGAGCAATTCGGACAACCGATCGGCGCCTTCCAGGCCGTCAAGCACCAGCTCGCGAGCGCGCACCAGAAGATCGAGTTCGCGCGCTCGATCGTGCACCACGCGGCCTACACGCTCGCGAAAGGCTGGGACACGCGGCAGCTCGACGTCTCGACCGCGAAGGCGCTCGCGAGCGACGCCGCGCACCAATGCGGCCGCGCCGCGCTGCAGTGCCACGGCGCGATCGGCTACACCTACGAGTACCACCTGCACCTGTGGCTCAAACGTGCGTGGGCGCTCGGGAAAACCTTCGGGGACGCCCCCTGGCACCGGCGCCGCGCAGCCCGGCTGCTGCTGGACGGCTGAGCTCGAATCGCGCCGACGTCCGGGGCCCCTCGGGAACGCTCCGAACTGCACACGTGCGCTCCCGGCGGCCCGGTGTCCTGGGAAGGCTCTTGACGGCCGCTGCGGGCCCCGTGTAGATTTCGCCTCGGAAGGGGATCTCCCGGGAGCCAGGCATCCGCCCATGGCTCCCGTGATGGAGAGCCGAGATGCGTCCCTTCCGCTCCGCTGCGCTGCTGCTGATTTCCCTCCTCGCGACCCCGGCTCTCGCCGCGCCGGATCTCGCTGCGATCGAGGTCGATCCGATCGCCGAGATCCACGCCGACGCGAGCGGCGCGCGCTTCTCCCTGCCTCACTCGTATTGGCCGACTGCGGCCGCTGTAAGCGGCCCGGACCTTCCGCTGCCCGAGATCTCGTCCCTCGACACCCACCGCTTGTTCCGAGCGCTGATGCTAGGCCGAGACGTGCGCAGCGAACACGCGGGCCAGGGCGACCTCGTCGGCCTGCTGCCGCTGCTGCGCCAGGAGCAGCGCGCCGCGATCTTCGAGCTGCGCGGCGATCACCACGACGCACGCGAGCTGATCGATCTGCGCCCGGGTCAGCAGATCGGGATGCGCTAGCAGCGGATCTAGAGCCAGGCGCCGATCACGTTCGGCGCGGGCAGGCCCGCCGCCTGACACAGCCCGCGGTAGCCCGCGAGCACCGTGCTGGCGTCGATCACAGTCTGGACGTTGCCCTGCTCGTCGAGGTTCAGGTTCGCGCCGCGGATCGCGAACCAGACGTCCGTCACGCCCTCGACGTCGGGCGGCACGTGCAGGGTGTGGATCGAGCCGGCCGGCTCGAAGAGGTAGGAGCCCGCGCGATTCAGCTCGGGGTACTCGAGGTACTTCCAGGCGCCGCGGAAGGTCACCGCGAAGACCTCGCCAGTGTGCTTGTGGCGCTGGATCGTCACGCCGGGCTGCATGCGCGTGCGCACGACCCAGAGCCCGGCCTCGATGTCGACCTGCAGCAGCTGCACCTGCATGTCGCCCATGCCGACGAAGGGCAGCTCGCTCTCGCCGCGGTGCAGGGCGGTCGGGATGCCGGGAATCGCGCGTGCAAGCGGGGTGACCGCGGCCATCGGAGCTCTCCTCTCGCAGGGGGCTGCGGCGGCGAGGGTAGCCCCGGTCGCTGGACCCGGCAGCGCGCGCTCGGCATCATGCCCCGATGATCGAAATCGAACAGCACGACCGGGTGCTCCTGCTGCGCCTCGCGCGCGAGGCGAAGCTCAACGCCTTCGACACCGCGCTCTACAGCGCCGCGGCGGCCGCCCTCGAAGCCGCACACGCGGACGACGGCGTGCACGCCGTCCTGCTGACGGGCCGCGGGCGCGCGTTCTCCGCCGGCGTCGACCTCGACGAGCTCGAGCGCCGGGACGGCGGCGCCGCGCAGGCAGACTTCGTCACGGCTGCGAACCGTTTCCTCGCCGCTCTCGAGGCCTGCGAGAAGCCGATCCTCGCAGCCGTGAACGGACTCGCGATCGGGATCGGCACCACGCTGCTCTGCTACGTCGATCTCGTCTTCGCCGCGCGCTCGGCGCTGTTCCGCACGCCCTTCGCGAGCCTCGGTGTCGCGCCGGAGATCGGCTCCTCGTGGCGCCTGCCGCAGCTCGTCGGCTGGCAGAACGCCGCCTGGATGCTCTACTCGAGCGAGTGGGTGGGGGCCGAGCGAGCGGTCGCGATCGGCCTCGCGTATCGCGCGGTCGAAGACCACCAGCTCGAGGCCGAGACGCTCGACGCGGCCGCGCTGATCGCGCAACACCCGCGCGAATCGCTGACCGCCATCAAGCGCACGCTGCGCGAATGGCGCCGCGGGCCGTCGCGCGAGGCGGAAGCGCGCGAGAACGCCGAGTTCCGCGCGCTGCTCGAACGCGGCGCGCTGCGTTCTCCGCTCTGAGTTGGTGATTGCCAGCGTCCGTCGGCCACCCCTTCCACACCCTGACAGGAGCTCCGATGCGATTTTCCTTCGGCGATTCGATGTGCGATCCCTCTCACTATGTTCCGCTCGCGAAGGCCGCCGACGCGCTCGGCTACCACACCTTTCCGATCGGCGACAGCATCTGCTACCCCGAGCAGGCCGAGGGCGAGTATCCCTACCTCGCGAGCGGCGACCGCAGCTTCCTCGACGGCGCGCCCTTCATCGATCCCTTTCAGCTCGCCGCGGCACTCGCGACGGTCACGCAGCGCATCCGCTTCCGCACCGGCGTGTTGAAGCTCCCGATCCGCGAGCCGGTGCTGGTCGCGAAGCAGGTCACCTCGCTCGCGGTCTGGTGCGGCAACCGCTTCGAGCTCGGCGTCGGACTCTCGCCCTGGATCGAAGACTTTCGCATCACGCACACGGATTGGAAATCTCGCGCGAAGCGCATCGAGCAGCAGATCGAGATCATTCGCGGCCTCTCGACCGGCAGCTACTTCGAGTACCACAGCGAGTACTACGACATCCCGCGCATCAAGCTCTGCCCGGTGCCGAGCCAGCCGGTTCCGATCTTCTACGGGGGGCACAGCGAGGCCGCCTGGCACCGCGCGGCGCGGATCTGCGACGGCTTCACGATCGCGGGCGGCTCGGTCGCCAACGCGCTCGAGGTCGCGGCGAAGCTCACGGCCTATCGCGCGGAGTACGGCCGGCTGAATCAGCCCTTCTACCTGCACGCGGGCGTCTCGAACTTGAAGGGGCCGGACGACATCCACCGCCTCGAGGACGCAGGCGTCTCCGAAATCAGCGCGGGCGCGCGCAACCCCTACGAGCCGGACAAGCTCACGGTCGAGGACAAGATCCGCGCCGCGGAGCGCTTCGCCGAGAACGTAATCGCAAAGCTCTGAGGCGCGTCGGCAGGGCGCTCGCCGGCGCCTAGAGCTCCACCTGGGCGGTCCCGACCACGCGCGTCTCGCCGGCCTCGTTCACTAGCGTGAGGTCGATCTCGACCGTGCGCGTGGCCTCGTCCAGGTTCGTGACGACGCCCTTGCAGCGTGGCTGCGAATCGACGAGCAGCGGCGCGCGGAACACGGTGTCGACCTTGCGCACCGTGCAGCCCGGCGCCCAGCGATGGATCGCGGCGACCAGGATTCCCTGGCTCATGATCCCGGGCACGATCGCACCCGGAAGCCCTTCGGTCTTCGCCTGCTCGTGGTCCAGGAAGCGCTGCGCGAGCATGCGCGTCGCCTCGCAGAAGCGCTTCACGGTCGCGAGCGAAATGTCCGGGGCGAGCGCGTCCAGCTCCTCGCCGAATTCCACGTCCTCGAAACGGCGCCGCGCCGCAGCGGCCGCTCGCGCGCTCATTCGATGCCCCCGCGGATCGTCAGCCGCCAATCCACGACGGAGACGAGTTCGTCGCGCGCAGTCGTGAACTCCATGCGGTGGACGAGGAAGAGCATGATCCCGCTGCGCCCCGTCTTCTCGTAGATGTCGTAGAGGCTGCTCTTCGCGGTCAGCGTTTCCCCCGGCCGCAGCGGAACCTTCCACTCGACCGCCTTGCCGGCGTCGATCATCCGCCGCAGGTCGAACTTCGGGAAGTCGGTCGGCAACATGCGCGCCCCGTGGTACTTCGCGGTGAAGTTCACCGGGGCCTGGAAGTCCGGATGCGCGGGGTCCACATAGCGCGGATCCGTCTCGCCGCAGGCGAGTGCGAATTCGAGCATGTCCTCGCCGCGCGCCTCGACCTCGATGCTGTCGAAGACGGTCCCCGCCCAGCGCTCTTTGAGTTCCTGGACCGTCATCCCCATCGGATCGCCTCGAAGCCTCCCTCGCGCAGCGCCGCGACGAGGTCCGCCTCGTCGCGAATCGCGCGCGGAAAACGCGTCGCACAGCGGCCGATGTGGCTCACGATGTGCGCGTCGCT
>CAYTJA010000393.1:0-13643 GCA_964437835.1 uncultured Spirochaetales bacterium | reverse complement strand
CGAGCGTCTCCCCGCCGGCGAGCAGCAGCTGCAGCGAATCCAGATCGTCGACCGGTTGCCCCTGGAGCGCGTTGCTGAGCGTCAGCAGCGGACTGTTCCGATAGTCGGTCGTGAAGTGGAGGAAGGTCGCTTCGTCGAGCTGCCACCCGCCCACGAGCTGCGCGAGGTTCAGCGACTGGAACTGGACGT
This sequence comes from uncultured Spirochaetales bacterium, assembly GCA_964437835.1. GTDB lineage: Bacteria > Myxococcota_A > UBA9160 > UBA9160 > SMWR01 > CAYTJA01. The sequence continues at coordinate 13,454 of CAYTJA010000393.1, read as the reverse complement.
CGTAGTCGACGAGCGCGAAGCCCTGGATGCCGTCGGAGAAATAGCGGAGCTCGCCGCCGATCGCGCTGCGGTCGATCCGGGATCCCACTTTTTGATGCAGGAAGAAGGTCTGGCTCTCGAGCTCGCCGCCGAGCCACTCGGCGTCGAGGCTGGTGCCGGCGAAATAACGCTGCGTTTCGAAGGCGCTCGAGTTCGAGACGTCCACCGGGAAGCCGCCGGTCAGGCCCAGCTCGAAGTTCTTCCAGAAGCGCTTGCCGAGGCGCGCGCCGTCGTAGCGGCCGAGCACTCCGGCGTCGCTCTGGGAGCGGCGACCGAGCGATCCCACGAGCTCGAGGTCGCGATCGCTGATCTCGGTGAATAGCGAGCTCACGCGCAGCTCGTCGCCCGCCATCCCCTGCTCCAGATCGTAGAGGTAACCGCCCGAGAGCTGGCTCCGCAGATCGAAGCGGTCGGTCTGACCGCGCGCCTCGACGAAGACGTCGCCTTGGACGAAGGACTGATCGACGACCTCGCCCTCGAGGTCGGTGATGCTGGAGTCGCGCCGGTACAGCCCGGAGAGGCTTCCGAAGATCTCGCCTCGCGGCTTCCAGGACGAGGGCTCCGGCGCCGACGCGAGCGGTGCCGGCGCGGCGGCGCGCGCCGAGACGAGCGCCTCCACGCGCTGGCGCACGCGCTCGGCGCCGGGACCCTTCGGGTAGCGGCGCAGGTATTCGTCGTACTCCGCCTTCGCGTGCGCGAGCTGCCCCTTGCGCTCGCGCACCAGCGCGAGCAGCTCGAGTGCGTCCGGCGTTTCGGGTCCCTCCGGCTCGGAGAGCAGTGCGCTCAGCGCGAGCACGGCGCGCTCGAGCTCGCCCTTCGCGATCGCGCGCCGGGCCTCGGCGAGCATCGGCGACTGCGCGACCTCCGGCGCGGCGTCCGGTAATGGGCCCGGAGCGGGCAGCTCGGGCTCAGGGGCGACGGGCGACACGAAGAGCCGCTCGGGCGGGACGCGGTGCTCGGGCGCACCACGCACTTCGGGCCCGGTGACTTCCACGATCCACGCGCCTGGAATCCGGCTCGAAATCTGGGACAGCGCCGTCGCCGCCTCGGAGCGCGTGGCGAAGAAGCCCACGCGGTAGAGCACGGCGCCCTCAGCACGTCCCCCCGACGGAACCGCGTAGAGCTGCCGGCCCGCGATCGCCGCAGGTGCCGGCACCGCGCGCTGCAGCTGCGGGCTGTCCGAGGAGCCGAGCTGGATCGCGTAGGCTGCGGGGCCCGTGATCGGCAGCTCGATCCGCAGGCTGCGGAAGTCGTCGCCCTGGCGCACTCGGAAGGGCAGCTTTCGCGAAAAGCGCACGTTCACGGCCGGCTGCTCCCCGCGGTCTCCCTCGAAGTCGATCGCGAGCAGGGGGATCGGCAGCTCGGGCGGAAGTCGCAGCGACTCGCGCCGCGAAAACGCGCCCTCGTCGACCGGGCCCACTTGCAGCGGCTCGATGCTGATGTGGATCTCCTGGGCCTCGCCTATCGGTGAGTGCCGCAAATACCGGACCGCTGTCGTGAAGTGGATCACGATCTCGTAGCCGCCCGGGCGCCGTGCGAGCTGCAGGCTCTCGAGGATCCGCGCGCGCACCACCTGCGCGTGAGCCGCGTCTCCGACGACGAAGATCGCGAGCAGGGCAGCCGTCCCAGCCCAGCGCCGGCGTGTGCCAACTCGCAACCCGCGTACCCCACTCCGATCCGTTCCCGCCGAGGTGCATGCATTCCTTCGGGCGGAGCGCGCCGCGCACGGTGACGGGCATCACGGCCTGGGGATCGAAGGCGGGGGAACTTCACTTCAGCTTCATGCAGCGCCGTGACAAAGCGCCCCACCGGGTTCAAGCAATCGGGGCGGCATTCCGAATCCGGACAGGCGGTTGCGGGAGATTCCTGCGAAAGGCGGGTGGACGCGTTTCGGCCGTGCAATCGACGATCTCGCAGCGAGCGCCGTCGCAGGCGGCCGGCGCCTGGGCCGGCAGCATCACGACCGGCATCGTGCTGCTCGGGGTGCTTGCTGCGCTGGCCTTCGGCTGGACCCATCGCGGGCAGCTCGACCTCACTCCGGAAACCGGAGCCGGTTATGCGCTCGGCATCGGTGGCACGGCATGCATGCTGCTGCTCTTGTCGTACTCGGCGCGCAAGCGGTTGCGTGTGCTGCGCGCGGTCGGCTCGCTCAAGGGCTGGTTTCGTTTTCACCTGGCACTCGGCGTGACGGGTCCGATCGCGATCCTGTTCCATTGCGACTTCCAACCCGGGTCGGTGAACAGCAACGTCGCGCTGGCCTGCGCGCTGACCGTCGCGAGCAGTGGCGTGATCGGGCGCATGGTGTATCCGAAGATCCATCGCAGCATGGACGGGAGCCGCATCACACTCGACGCGCTGCGCGCCGAGCTCGGATCCCAGCGCAGCCGCATCGGCGTCGCGCTGGCTCCCTCGATCAGCGCGGAGCTGCAGGACTTCGAGCTCGGGGCGCTCGCGAGCGGCGGCTCCTGGCTGGCCGCGATCCCGCGCAGCTTCAGCGTTTCGCGCGGGGCGCGGCAGGTACGGCAGCGCGTGCGGCGCCTGCTCGGCCCCGCGCAAGCGGGGAGCCGCACCGAGGCACAGCGCGCGCGCGAGTCGGCGGCCGCCTGCATCGACACGTATCTGGACTGCGTCTGCAGGCTCACGGCGTTCCGCGTCTACGAGCGGATCTTCTCGCTGTGGCACGCGCTGCACCTGCCGCTCTGCGTGCTGCTCTTCACCGCGGCGGCGCTGCACGTCATCGCGGTGCACGCGTACTGAGGGGCCGCGTATGAGGCTGCCCCTCGCGCTCGCCGCGAGCCTGCTCGTCGCGGCCTTGCCGCTCGCAGCGGCGGCCGGAGGCTTCGAGAAGCTCGTGATGCCGGGCAAGGTGATCGAGGGCCACGCCGAGGTCGAGGGCGACTGCGCGCAGTGCCACGCGCCCTTTTCCGGGGCCCTGCAGCGCAATCTGTGCCTCGTGTGCCACAGCGAAGTGGCGGACGACCTCGCGCGCGCGCAGGGCTTCCACGGCCGCGCGGTTGCGGCGGATGCCGACTGCCGGAGCTGCCACAGCGAGCACGAGGGGCGCGCCGCCGACATCGTCGGCCTCGACCCCGAGACCTTCGACCACCGCCAGACGGACTTCGCGCTGCATGGAGCCCACGCGAGCGTGGCCTGCTCCGAGTGCCACGCGGCCGGGAAGTCGGCCCGCGAGGCGGCCTCCGGCTGCGTCGACTGTCACCGCTCGAGCGACCCGCACTCCGGGCGCCTCGGAGAGAAATGCGGCGACTGCCACAGCGATCAGTCGTGGGAGCGCGAGACGCGTTTCGATCACGAGAAGACGAAGTTCCCGCTGCGCGGCGAGCACGCGGAGGTCGCGTGCAGCCTGTGTCACCCGGCCGAGCGCTACAAGGGGACCGCGACCGACTGTGCGGCCTGTCACGCCGCGGGCGACGTGCACCGCGGCCGCTTCGGACCGAAATGCGAGAGCTGCCATCGCCCCGAAGGCTGGAAGCGCCTGAGCTTCGATCACGACCGCGACACCGACTACCGCCTGACCGGAGCGCACCGCAACGCGCGCTGCGAGAGCTGCCATACCGGAGACCTGGTTCAGCAGCAGCTCGCCGAGACCTGCATCAGCTGCCACCGCAGCGACGACGAGCACCGCGGCCGCAACGGCACGAGCTGCGAGCAGTGTCACAGCACGCAGAGCTGGAAGCAGTCGCGCTTCGATCACGACCGCGACACGAAGTTCGCGCTGCGCGGCGCCCACCGCGACGCTCGCTGCGAGGATTGTCACGCCGGCGGCGTCAGCGACGAGAAGAAGCTCTCGAGCGAATGCGGCGCCTGCCACCAGCAGGACGACGTCCACGCCGGGCAGCTCGGCAGCGACTGCGGCTCCTGCCACGGCAACCAGGCCTTCGGGCGCGACGTGCTCTTCGACCACGACCTCGCGAGCTTTCCGCTGTTGGGCCTGCACGCGGCGCTTTCCTGCGAGCAGTGCCACCTCTCGTCCCGCTTCGAAGACGCCGAGCTCGAATGCAGCGCGTGTCACGAAGCGGACGACGAGCACCACGGGCGGCTCGGGGCGGACTGCGCCCGCTGCCACAACCCGAACGGCTGGGCGCTCTGGCGCTTCGATCACGGCAAGCAGACGGACTTCCCGCTGCGCGGCGCGCACGAATCGCTGCACTGCCACAGCTGCCACCGCGAGCCCGTGCGCGGGGCCATCGAGATGGCGACGGCCTGCATCGCCTGCCATCAGGGCGACGACCGCCACCGCGGGAGCTTCGGACGGGATTGTGCGCGCTGTCACAGCGACAAGAGCTGGCGCGAGGCGCGCCTGCGGCGCTGAGTCGCCACGGCGCGAGGAGGATGGACCCATGAGGATCCGAAGAGCGATGGTCGTGCTCGCAGCGCTGGGTGTGCTCGGGCTCTCCCATGCAGCAGCTGCCGCCGACCCCGCGCCGCGCGAGCGCTTCGACCACCTGCGCACGGGCTTCCCGCTCTCTGGCGCCCACTTGCGCGTCGAATGCGAGAGCTGCCATCCGCGGGCGATCTTCCAGGGTACCCCTACCAGCTGCAGCGGCTGTCACGGCAGCGGCCGTGGCGACGCCAGCGGCAAGCCCTCGAGCCACGTCCCGAGCTCGAACCGCTGCGACGACTGCCACACTACCTTCAACTTCGCTAATGCGCGCTTCGATCACGCGGGCGTCGCCGCGAGCTGCGCGAGCTGCCACAACGGACACATGGCCACGGGCCGCGGCGCCCACCACCTCCCGACCACGGCCGACTGTGGCGACTGCCACAACAGCGTCTCCTTCGCGAATGCGCGCTTCGACCACGCCTCCGTGACCGGCAGCTGCTTCTCCTGCCACAACGGCAGCACGGCGACCGGAAAGACCCGGAACCACATCCAGAGCTCGAACCTGTGCGAGGACTGCCACAGCACGTCGCGTTGGACTCCCGCAACGCGCTTCGATCACTCCGGCGTCACGGGCAGCTGCTTCAGCTGCCACAACGGCGGCACCGCGACCGGCAAGACCCCGAATCACATCCAGAGCTCCAATCAATGCGAGGACTGCCACACCCCGACAGGCTGGATCCCGGCGCGCTTCGACCACAGCCAGGTCACGGGTTCCTGCGGCAGCTGCCACAACGGAGTGTCGGCGACCGGAAAGAACCCCGGGCACTTCCAGACGAATCTCGAGTGCGACAGCTGCCACAACACGACGCGCTGGACGCCGCACGTGTTCCAGCACCGCTCGGGGACGTATCCGGGAAACCACGCCGGGAACCCGGCCTGTTCGGCCTGCCACCGCGCCAACAGCGAGACCGTCAGCTGGTCGATGCCGGCCTATCAGCCGGACTGCGCCGGCTGTCACGCAAACGACTTCGAGCCCGGGCCGCATCGCAAGACCGAGAATCCGGAGACCCGCTACAGCGTGAGCGAGCTGCGCGACTGCACGGGAGCCTGTCACACCTACTCGGACTCCACGCTGTCGGTGATCACGGAGCGTCGCTCCGCGGAGCACAGCGTGAACCGCCAGAGCTGGTGAGGCGCATCTGGCTGCGAACGCGCGCCTGCGGATCGACTTCGTTCGCCTCCGGCTCACTGCGCGGGGGAAGAAACCTTGCCCCGGCGCAATCGCCGGGCGACGCCCACTGCTAGCAGCATTGCCAGCGCGGGCAGCCCCCAGAGCGGCAGTGCCGGGACCGGCGGCGTGAGCCGGAACTGCGACAGGAAATCCCAGGCGACGATCGAGAGGTTGTAGTCGGGATTCAGGTACAGGATGTGGCCGTCGAAGTACTGCCCGCCGAAGCTGTTCGCGGTGATGCTGCAGAGGCCCGCCTGTACGCCGATCGCGCAGCTGGTGTCGTAGTCGCAGTAGCTCGCGCCCGACGCGGTGTGGATCTCGAAGGGGCCGCTGCCACAGGCGTCCGCGCTGCGCCAGTGGTCGATCGTCACCTGCGCCGAGGGGAACGTGCCGCCGTTGTAGGGGATCAGGACGTCGGTCAGGCCCATGAAGGTCAAGACCGGGATCGGGCGCGACGGCACGCAGCTCGACGGTGGATCGCTCGAGATCGGGAACGCGAGCGGGGCCGCGGCCGCAAAGAGGTCTGCCGCTTCACACGCGAGGCGGTGCGTCATCGCGCCCCCGTTCGAGAGGCCGGTCGCGTAGATGCGGTCGTGGTTGATCAGCGCGTCGAGCTCGAGCTGCGCGACCAGCGCGCGCAGGAAGCCGACGTCGTCGGTCGTGGTCTGGCAGCACACGCCGCCGTTCCAGGAGTTCGCGACGCCCTGCGGCCAGACGACGATGAAGCCCTCGACGTCCGAAAGCGCGAGGAAGCCCGAGATGCTGCGCTGGAAGCTCGTCCCCGAGCTGAAGCCGTGGATGTCGACGACCAGCGGGACCGGATCCGCACCGGTGTAGGTCGGCGGCACGTGCACTTCGTAGGTACGCGTGAGGGTGTCGTGCACCAGCGAGCGCGAGTAATCGCCCGGGGTCAGGGGCTGCGCAACGGCCGCAGCGGCCAGGAACCAGAGTGCGACAGCGAAAGCGAGCATCTGCATGCCGCGTACCATATCAGCTCCTCGCCCAGAACTGGAAGCCGCGCGCGAGGGTGGTTCCGGAGCAGGCCGAGCCCGCGGATCGCGCGCGTCGGCATCGCGGGGCGCTGTGTGCGCTACCTCGAGGGATCCATACACGTCTGCGGTGCGGCCGCGACTCGCGCGTGCAGGAACTCCGGCGCGAAGTCGGCTCCGTTCGGCCACACCAGAGTGTTCTCGACTGAGAAGCGCGCAAAATACTCCCGCCTGCGCAGCGGCTCGAACACTTCGCCCCACAGGTCGTCGACCAGATCGACCTCGCCCTCGAGACCGTCGTCGAAGCGCAGGAACACGCGGTAGCCGCCCAGGTAGCGCGCATCGAGAAGACGCGGATGCCGCACTTCCTACTCCAGCGGCGGAATCGGGTGGAGCGGCACACTTTGACCCCGGCGTTTGTAGCCGGCAGCGAACGCGATCAGGCCCGCACCGATCAGCAGCAGTGTTTTCGGTTCCGGTACGGGAGCACCGACCGCGTCGATCTCCGCCTCGTCACTAAGGTACCCAGTCTCGGGGTTTCCGGAGACGATTCCGACATAGCGGTACTCATCCGCCCATTCCCAGCGCGACGTGAAGTCGTCGTAGACCGCATCGGCTCGGTACCCCAGGCTCCACGCCGCAGTGAAGTCGGCCGCAACCCAGCTCGCGCGATCGTTGGACCCCCACACGCGGAACTCGGTTGCTTCGAGAAAAGGGGACGGCTCCGCGTGATCGATGAACGGAAACACATCGATGACTCGCACCGGAAGGTCGAGGTCCCAGATACTGCCTTGACCGTGCCATCTGCCCGCTCCTGGAACACCCTCGACTTCATGGACCCATGATCCCGGCAGGGCAGCACCTACTGCTGAGTCATCGAGTTGGTTGCCAGCGAGAAATCCGATCGTGCTCGGGAGCCCTAGGAACTCGTAGCCCACACCCGCCCAATCGCCGGAATTCTCTGCGCCGGAGAGATAGACCCCGAAGCGGTGGTCAACGGACAACAATCCATCGATGATCACATAGGCTGTCGCGGCAGAAGGGAGCCAGATCTGCGTCAACCAGACGCAGGCAAGTCCGACACGAATGGTCTGCTTCACAGGACACCCCGAAGGGCGGGGCGTGACCGGGGGATGGGACAACCTAGCGTTCACTCTCATGAGTCGTCACGACCGCCTCACGGGGCCTCAGGGAAGACTGGTGCCTTTTTGACGCTCGACCCGAGCTACGTCCGTCCCGTCGGCGACAACGACTTCGTCGCAGTTCGGCCACTTCGTCGAACTGCCTGACAGCAAGCGGGCGGCTGACAACGCGGTGCAGCCGCCGGACGGCACATCGGCATCTTCTCGGGCCAGCGACTGCGCGGCCCGCCGCTCGCGGCGGATTGCGGGGCATCGAGCAATCCTCGGTGGACAGCACGATCAGTAGCGATCCACCATCGGCTGCCGCGGGGGGCCGGGGAATCTCTCGCTTGCCGATCCGAGTGACAGGACTATAATTCTGGTCAGTGGCGCGCCGCTCCGCATACGCGATCACGTACGCGCCAGAAGTGGCACGCCACGTGGATGCCATCGACCCGAAATTTCACGGCTTGATTCGTAGAGCAATCAGCGAGCAGCTTTCATACACACCAGACAGGCCAACCCGGAATCGGAAGCCGCTCGAGAACCTGCCTGGACCCTTCGGTTCGACATGGGAGCTTCGATGCGGTCCCAGCAACCGCTTTCGCGTCTTCTACGAGGTGATCCAAGGCAGAGCCGTGTGGGTTCTGGCGATCGCGCTGAAGCAGCGGGATCGTCTGTTCATTGCTGGAAAGGAGTTCGAGCAATGAGGATCGCAAGCCTCGCTGACGTCAAGGCCAAGCTGAGCGCGTATCTACAAGAAGCCGAGACGACTGGCCCGGTCGTCATTACCCGGAACGGAAAGGCCGTCGCGATTCTTCTCGCTCCGACAGACGACGACGATCTGGAGCGTCTGCTGCTGTCGCGTTCAGCGCGATTCCAGGCCCTGCTCGCAAAGTCGAGGCAAAGCCTCGAGGCAGGCCGGGGCGTCTCGCAGCGGGCGTTCTGGAAAGGAGTGAACGAGAGGCACCGGCATCGTCCCCGTCAGATCGATGGCCCGAGAGGGCTGCCCAACAGGCCGCTGCAGCCGGTGGGTGAGCCGGCGCGACCTCGCAAACCTCGGCGCTCGGGTGGGCGCGCCCGCGGTTGAGCGGCATCGCGTTGGGATGCGGTTCGTCGGTCGCTCAGGCTCAGCGATACATCCCGCCCCAGGCCGGGGAGCCCTTCGGGTATTCGACCATCTCGATGCCCTGGCCGTCCGGGTCGAGCGCGAAGAACATGCGCGTGCCGAGGACGTCGACCGGGGCGCTGCGGCAGCGGTAGCCGAGGGCGAGCACCGCCTGGTAGGCGGTGTCGGCGTTCGGCACGTGCATCGAGAGCACCGCGAGGCCGAGGCCCGGCGGGCGCGGCTGTTGCGGCACGTTCGAGAGCTCGAGCAGCTCCACGCGCAGCTCGCCGATGCGGCCGCCCACCGCGCGGCCGTGCGTGTCCGGCACGCCGGCGATCGCGGAGAGGCCCGCGCCCTCGATCTTGTCGTCGAAGATCAGCTCGAAGCCGAAGACGTCGCGGTAGAGGCGCAGCGAGCGCTGCATGTCGGAGACGTAGATCGAGACGTGAGAGACGCCCTGGATCGGAACTTTTCCGCTCATCGCTGTACCTCACCTGATGACCTACGTTCGCCTCCGGCTCACTGCGCGGGGCAAGGCCTGGCCCGTCGGCCTTCGTTCGCCTTCGGCTCACTGCGCGGGGCAAGGCCCCTTGCGGCGGACCTGCTTTCACCTGCGCCTCTCTGGCGCGGCGAGGCCGCTACTCCCCGCACTCCGCTCAGAGCCCGCGCGCGGGCTCGACGATGCGCTTTGCGTAGTCCTCGAGGTGGCGCAGGAACTCGGCGCGGGTTTCGCCGGGGACGGCGACCGAGAGCTGGGTCACGCCGAGCTGCGCTTGCTCTGCCACGTGCGCGAGCAGCGCGGCCGCATCGAAGCCGGGCGTGCCGATGCTGCCGCCTGCGACCGGCATGAAGCAGATCTCGACCGGAGCCGTGCGGCCGACGCGCGCTGCGTGCTCGCGCAAGTACGCGAGCCGCGCGCGCAGGTCTGTGAGGCTCACGAGCTCGGGCGTGTGCCGGCGGCCCACGCCGCGCGCCGGGTTCGGAAAGGGCATCCAGCCGTCGGCGAGCTCGACCGCGCGGCGCACTGCGCGCCGGCTGTTGCCGCCGATCCAGATCGGCGGTGCCGGGCGCTGTGCCGGGCGCGGCAGCGCGAAGTGATCCGAGGCGACCCAGCCGCGACCCTCGAGCGAGACGCGCTCGCCGGTCCAGACCTGTTTCATCACGCGCAGCGCTTCGTCGAAGCGCTCGTTTCGCTCCTCGAAGGGTACGCCCAGCGCACGGAATTCGGCCTCGAGGTAGCCCGCGCCTGCGCCGAGGATCAAGCGGCCGCCCGAGAGCGCGTCGAGGCTCGCGACCGATTTCGCGAGCAGGAAGGGGTTCCGGTACGGCACGACGCAGAGGTTCGTGAGCAGGCGCAGCTGCTGCGTGGCCGCCGCGGCGAACGAGAGCGCGACGAAGGGATCCAACGCGTGGTGCCCACCGGTGTCCATCCAGGTCTTCTCGGGGATCGGATGCTCCGTCACGAAGACCGCGTCGAAGCCAGCGCGCTCGGCCGCACGCGCGAGCTCCATCACGGCCGGGCCGCTGCCGAATTCGGTTTCCTTGTCGACGCGATCGGTAGGGAGGCCGAGCGAGAAGCGCATGCACGCGTTCTACCACAGGTCGCAGTCCAGCGGGCAGCGGCCTGCCGGAACGCCTGCGGCCGGGCGCGCGAGGCCGCGTGATAGAATCGCGCGCCATGGCGATGCCCAGCCACATTCCGATCATCGACCTGATGCTCTCCCTCCCGATCCGCGACCACGATCGGACCTACGCGAACCTGCGCAAGCAGGCGCGCGACAAGGAGAGCCGGGAGAGCTTCAAGTTCCCGGCCGAATACATGTTCAAGGGCGTGCCGCACGACTTCGGCAAGCAGGGGGATCCGGTCGCAGTCACGCTCGAGGAGATGGACCGCTTCGGCGTCGAGAAGGCGATGATCGGCGTCGGCAGCGAAGACCACCTGCGCGCGGTACGCGAGCACCCGGACCGTTTCTTCTTCAGCATCCACGTCGACCCGAACCAGGGCATGGACGCCGTGCGCGCGATCTCGAACGCGGTCGAGAAGTACGGCGCGAAATCCGCGAGCTGCTTCCCGGCCGGCACCTTCCCGCAGGTCGCGATCAACGACCGGCGCATGTACCCGCTCTACGCCAAGTGCATCGAGCTCGACATCCCCTTCTTCGTGAACGCGGGCGTGCCGGGCCCGCGCGTGCCGATGGACTGCCAGCACGTCGAGCACCTCGACGAGGTGTGTTATTTCTTTCCCGAGCTTCGCATCGTGACCTACCACGGCTGCGAGCCTTGGGAGGCGCTCGCGGTCAAGCTGATGCTGAAGTGGCCGGGGCTGCACTTCTGCACCAGCGCCTTCGCGCCGAAGCACTACCCGAAGGCGATCATCGACTACGCGAACACCCGCGGGGCGGACAAGATCCTCTACGCCGGCTACTTCCCGATGGGCCTCTCGCTCGAGCGCATCATGACCGAGATGAAGAACGTGCCCTTCCGCGACGCCGTGTGGCCGAAGTTCCTGCGCGAGAACGCGATCCGCGTGCTCAAGCTCGGCGCCTAGGCCGCGAGCGAAGGCGGGATCCGAGCGCTCCGATGTCCTCGTTCGCCGAAGCGCGCGCAAAGCTGACCGCCCCGGGCGCCCCCTTCGAGCTCGCGCTCGAAGAGGTGCTCGGCGAGCGCATGCAGGTGATCGCGAAGCGGCCGCGCTCGCTGCGCGAAATGCTCGCGAGCTCGGCCGCGCGCGGCGAGCTCGAATACATCGTGTTGGGCGAGCGCCGCATCCGCTACGACGAGCACGCGCGGCTCGTCGCGTCCGTCGCGCGCGCCTTCGAAGAGCGCTACGGCGTGAGGCAGGGCGATCGCGTCGCGATCCTGGCCGCGAACCGGCCCGAATGGATCGTCTCGTTCTGGGCGGCCGTGTCGCTCGGGGCGATCGTGTCTTCGATGAACGGCTGGTGGACCAGCGACGAGATCCGGCACGCGCTCGAACTCTCGCAGCCCAGGTTGCTGGTCGGCGACCGCAAGCGGCTCGAGCGCGCGCGCCCGGGCGACCTGCGCGGGATCGCGGTGGTCGAGATCGAATCGCAGTTCGCGGAGCTCGAGCGCTACGCGCCGGACGCCCCGCTGCCAGAGGCGCCGATCCACGAGGACGACCCCGCGGTGATCTTGTTCACGAGCGGCACCACCGGCCGCGCGAAGGGCGCCGTGAACACGCACCGCGGCATCATCGGCTTCGTGCAGTCGAATTTCCTGAGCGGCGCGGAGCGCATGCTCGCGGCCGCCGGCTCCGGCGCGGCTGCGCCGGCCGTCGCCGGCCAGAACATCACACTCGGCACGCCTCCGCTGTTCCATCTCTCGGGCCTCTACGGGACCACGGTGATGGGCCTCGCGACCGGCAGCAAGATCGTGCTGCGCGAGGGCCGCTTCGATCCGGAAGACGTGCTGCGCGTGATCGAGCGCGAGCGCGTGACCTCCTTCACCGCGCTCGGCAGCACCGGCCCGCGTGTGCTCGACCATCCCGAGTTCTCGAACTTCGACGTCAGCAGCGTGCGCACGCTCGGCTTCGGCGGCGCGCCGACGAGCCCCGCACTGCAACAGCGCATGCGCGAGGCCTTTCCGAACGCGCGCGGCAGCGTTTCGATGGGCTACGGCTCGAGCGAATCGGTCTCTACGATCACAGCGATCTCGGGTGCGGAATATCTCGAGCGCCCGGAGTCCTGCGGCCGGCCGGTCCCCACGCTCGAAGTGCAGATCCGCGACGAGGCCGGCAAGCTGCTGCCCGAAGGCGTCGAGGGCGAGATCTTCTCGCGCAGCCCCTACACGATGCTCGAGTACTGGCGCGATCCCGAAGCCACCGCGAAGACGCTGCACCCCGGCCGCTGGCTCGCGACCGGCGACGTCGGCCGCCTCGAGGGCGGCTACCTCTACATCAACTCGCGCGCGCGCGACATGATCCTGCGCTCGGCCGAGAACGTGTACCCGGTCGAGATCGAATACCGGCTCGAGGCGCACCCGCAGGTCGCCGAAGCCGCGGTGATCGGCGTCGATCACCCGGAGCTGGGCCAGGAGGTCAAGGCGATCGTGGTACCGGCCGAAGGCTCGGAACCTGACCCCAGCGAACTCTCCCGCTGGTGCGGCGAAACGCTCGCCGCGTACAAGGTCCCCTCCCTGTGGGAGATCCGCCGCGAGCCGCTGCCGCGCAATGCGGCCGGCAAGGTGCTCAAGAACGTGCTGCGCGGCGAGCAGGACCAGACGCAGCGGGACTAGCAACGGGCCTCGCAGCGCGCCGTGGGACGACGGCGAGCGAGGCGAATCCGGTGGAGCGCGAGGCAGCGCACTCTTCGCGTCCGCCGCACCCTGGAATCTCGGCGCTTCTGGAAAACATTTTCCTTTTTCAGGAACTCTGATTCCGTTGCCCCCGCTCTCGAATTGCGGCGACGCGAGACAAATCAGCCACTTGGCGATCTCGGCACGAAAATTGCCAGTCAGTGACCCCAGGAAGGGGATCCCGATGTCACAAGCTCGCCTCCGTGGCGCGTGCTGCGCGGTGGCTCTGCTCCTGGCTCCCATTTGGGGGGTGTCTGCGACTACCGCTTCCCTCGTTTGGACCGGTGCAAGCTCGGCAGGTGCGGTCGCG
>CAYTJA010000392.1:0-46003 GCA_964437835.1 uncultured Spirochaetales bacterium | reverse complement strand
GGCGGCGCTCGCCGGCCGGGTGCCAGACGGTGCTCACGACGCTGACTTCGGGTGAACTAGCGCCGCGCGGGCGGGGGAGGTCGGCCGGCGCTTCGCTCGCCGCGACGGCGACGGGCGCGGGCGTCGGTTTGGGTTGTGACTTCGGCTTCGACACGGGCTTCGCGATCGGCTTCGGCGCGGCCTTCGGCGGGCTCAGCGCAGCGGGCGCCGGGCCGGGCCTGGGCGTCACGACTGCAACTGCGGCGAGCGGCTCGCTCTCGGGCCGAGTCCCCTCCGCCGGGTCGAGCACGGGCGTCTCCCCAAGCACGAAGTCGAGACCCTCGGGCCCGGCGACGGCCACTTCCTGATCGAATTGCGGCGCGTCGCTCGCGGCGGCAGCCGCGTCTGCGGTCTCGCCGAGCGCGAGCAGCAGCGGATCCGCGGGCTCGCCGGCATTCGCCTCGATGCGCCAGGCCACTTCGGGCGCAGCCGGTGCGGCGACCTGCGCCTGCGGGGCCACTGCAGGCAGCGCCGATGCGACGACCGCCGCCGTCCCGGCGGGAGCCGCGTGCTGCCGCACCGCGAGCCACATGCCGATTCCGCCTATACCGACGCCCAGCCCTACGGCGAGCGCGGCCAAGAAGCTCGGGCTGCGCTGCGAGCTGACGCTCTCTGGTGTCGGAGAGCCGGCGGGCGTCACGAGTTCCTGCTGCAGCGTGCGCGCGAGCGGCTCGCGCTTCTCGCGCTCGAGGCGGTCCAGGGCCTTCAGAATCGTGCTCATCGGCGCTCTCCCGAATCGGCCAGCGCCGATACGCTGCTCTGGACCGTCGTTTCGAGCTGCGAAGCGCGCAGGCCGGGCGATAGATTCGATGCGGTCCATCCGGAGCGCGAGGCGGCGTAGAGCGCCACGGCGCCGGCGATCAGCGCGAGCGCCAGCGCGGCGGTGCCGGTCGCGCGGTTCGGCGCGAAGAGGCGCAGGAATCGGCGCTTGCGCCGCGCGCCGAGGATTTCCTTCGCGGCCGCGTTGACCTGCTCGGGGCCGATCTGGGCGAGGCCCGCGGCGAAACCCGCGAGCAGCGCGCGATCACACAGCAGGTTGATCAGGCGTGGAATTCCGCGCGAGCGCCGCTGCACTTCTCTGAGTGCGCGCTCGGTGAAGACTTCGCGGTCCGAGCCCGAGGCGACCGCCAGGCGGTGGCGCACGTACTCGAGCGTCTCGCCGATCGTCATCGGGCGCAGGTTCCAGCGCACGCTGATGCGCTGGCGCAGCTGGCGCAGCTGGCGGGACTCGAGCTTCTCGTCGAGCTCGGGCTGTCCGAAGAGCAGGATCTGCAGCAGCTTCGAGGTCGTCGTCTCGAGATTCGAGAACAGCCGGATTTCCTCGAGCGTTTCGGCCTTGAGGTTCTGGGCCTCGTCGATGATCAGCAACACACGACGGCCCTTGCGGTTCGTTTCGAGCAGGAACTCGTAGAGCTGGTCGGTCAGGTCGGAGCGCGACTTGCCGTGTGTGTCGAGCCCGAATTCCTGGCTGATCGCGCGCACCAACGCCTTGCCCGAGAGCGTCGGGTTGAACAGGAACGCGATCTCGGTGTCCTTTTCGAGGCGTTGCAAGAGCGTGCGGCAGAGCGTGGTCTTGCCGGTGCCCACTTCGCCCGTGATCGCGATGAAGCCCTCGCCCTGCTCGATGCCGTAGAGCACGTGAGCGAGTGCTTCTCGATGCGGCGCCGACAGAAACAGGTACCGGGGATCCGGCGTGAGTGAGAACGGCTTTTCACTCAGCCCGTAGAACGAGGTATACATGCTCAAGGAACCACCAGGGCCATTCTAGCCAATCGACCTCGTGCAACGGCTCTGCGGTGCACGCAATTCGGGGCGGAGCGTGTGCAGCCGGCTCGGGTCGAGGCCGGGGCCGCACACGGGTTCCGCACAGAGGCCGGGAGCTTGACCCGCTCGAAGGTGAGTGCCGCAAGCGGAGTCGCGGGTGTCGACGTCGGCAGCACGCTGACGAAATACGCGCTGCGGCATCCCGATGGGAGCCAGCAGTTCGGCTGGCTGCCGCGCGACTCGTGGGGCGAGCTGCGCCAGCGGCTTGCGGATGCGAACTGCCGGTTGCTGGGCGCGACCGGTGGCGGCGCGCTGCAGCTCCTGCGGGAGCACGGCGGCGAAGCCCGCGCTGTCGACGAATTCGAGGCCTGGGCGGCGGGATCGCGGGTGCTTCTCGCCTCACACGAACCGCAGCTCGCCTGCAGCCGCCTGCTCGTCGTCTCGCTCGGAACGGGCTGCTCGGCGCTGCTCGTCGACGCCGGGCGCTTCGTGCGCAGGGCGGGCGGGACGGGCCTCGGCGGCGGAACGCTGCAGGGACTGGGCGCGCTGCTCTGCGGCACCTCGGACGTCGAAGAGCTCGCGGCGCTCGCTCAGCATGGCGACCGCGCGCGCATCGACCTGCTGGTCTCGGACATCTACCCGCCGGGCGAGAGCCCCGTGCCCTACGCGATGAGCGTTTCGTTCTTCGCGCGCCTGGCCCGGGAGCCCGGCCTCGCGCGTCGCGAGGATCTCGCGCTCGGGCTGCTGGTGCTCGTCGGGTGGAACATCGGCTGTCTGTGCGGGGCGCTCGCTCGCGCCGAGGGCGCGCCGACGGTGGTCTACGGCGGATCCTGCCTGCGAGGCAACCCGATCCTCGTGGGCCTGCTCGAGCTCTCGACCGCCACGCTCGGAGTCAAGGCGTTGCTGCCGCCCCAAGGCGAATTCGCGGGAGCGCTAGGCGCGCTCGAGCTCGGCGAGGCCGCGGACCGGGACCCGCTGGGCTAACGCGGATCGCGGAGGGCGGGCTCGGTGGCTTGCTCTTCCTCGGTGCGGGACATGCTGCGCAGCGCGCGCTGAGTGCGAGCGATCGCCGCCCGCTGGACGCGCAGCTCTTCGGCATGGGCCGCAACTTGCCGCTCGAGGCGCTCGACCGTCTCGTTCTGCTCCTGGATCCGCTGCTCCGTCTGCGTGAGGCGGCGCTCGAGCTCCGCGACGACTCGCGCGAGATCGGAATCTCCACCGACCGAGGACATCCGGGGCAGCGCACCGCGCATCCCGGTGCCGATCTGGGTCTCCGTCTGATCCATGGGCTGTTCTCCCTTTTCGTCCTCGTCGTCGAAGAGGCTGGCCGCCGGATTCGATCGCGGCGTCTCGGGCTGTGCGGCTGCGTCGGCGGAGAATCCGTCTCCGCCAAAGGGGAAGCTCCGGTCCGCCGGGCGGGGAAGATCCTGACGTTCCGGGAAGGAATCGGCAGATCTCGGCGCGGGCAGTTCGTCGTCCTCGAAAGCGGGCGCAGCTTCGTCGAAGGGAAGTACGTCTTCGTCATTCGGAAGCGAGCGCCGACGCATCACGACGAAGCCGGCGCCTGCAACCAACGCCGCGGCGCCGATCCCGCCGAGGATCAGCATCCAATTCGGCTCAGCGGCTGCAGGCACTTCGCTGGCGTCGCTCTTCGCGACCTTCTCGTCTGCGCTCCGCTTCGCGGCCTTCGAGGTCTTGTCAGACTTCTCGGCCGCCGGAATCGGTGTGGCAGGCGCGGCCTTCGCAATCACAGGCGGTGTTACGGCGGCCGGCGCAACCGGCGGAGAGGCCGGCGGTTGCGACGCCTCCGGCTCGAGCTGCGTGAGTGGACCGGTGTCTACCGTCTCGGCAAACTCGCTGTCGGAGCTTTCCTCGGGCTTCGCCATCTCGCCGCCGTCCGGCAGCGACTTGTTGCTGAGGACGGGCTGTCGGTCAGACCCGAGTTCCTGCGGCTGAGGCGATGGGGTCAGCGCAGGCGCGGGCGTCTCGGCCTTGGGCGCGGGAGTGGCCGCCACCACGGGCTCGGCCTTCTTCTCGATCGTCTTCTCGATCTTCTCGGCCGGCGCAGCCTTGGGCGGGCTCTTCGCGATCGTCGGCTCGGCGACTGCGGCCGGCTTCAGCGCCGGGGCGCCCTTTTTCGCGAGCGGCGCTGGCCCGCTCTCGCTGCGCGCGATTCTTTCGGCTTCCTCGGGCATCAAGAAATCGAGCACGATGCGCGGCGGCGACGCGAGCATCATCTCCTTGATCGGCAGGCCGGGCTTCGCGAGCTGGATCCGAGCGATCGAACGGCTGCCGCTCGACTCGAGCTCCACCTTGCGCACGAGATCCACCCTGGTGGTGAGGCTGCGCGCGCCCGAGCTCGCCTCGAGCTTCACGACGACGCTGCTCTTGTCACTGGAGCGCTCGATCTGGTAGCCGGCGCGATCGTCGAGCTCGAAGACGACTCGGGTGAAGGTCGGGTGTCGGCCGACCCGAACGTCGCGCACCTCGGATGCGCGGGCGCTGAAAGCCAGCGCGGAGCACGCAAGCCAAGCCACTGCGAGTGCGAACCCGCATCGGCTGCTGCGCGGATGGCGCGCTGCTTTGAATTGACTCTTGTGCATTACGCTAGGTTCTTCGGGCGACAAGCGTCGTCGCTTGATCGAGAGAATGCAAGCGTTTCGCGGTGCCGATGCGCATCGCCGGCCTCCAGACACGATATGAGGTGAAAATACCTCGATATCGACTTCTGTCGCCACCGAAGATCCGGCGCGGTCAGGGCACCGCTCGAGCCTGTCACGCAGCCACGACCGCTCCGGAGGGCGGGTGCACGCTGCGCGCCGGAACGCGAGGTGTGGGCAACGCCGGGTCGCAAGCCGAGATCGGCAGCGTAAAGCGGTGCTCGCAGCGCGGGCACTCGGCCAGCAGCAGCAGTCCGCGATCGATGACTTCGTCGGTGCGGAGCTCGCGGAACCCGCACACCAGACAGCGCGATAGCGTGCGCGTGGCGCGTCCGAGGACCTGGCCAACGCCGGAAAGCGACTGCGTCGAGGATTGGATTTGCATCTGGGGCTCCTTCGGGTGTGTGAACCCAGGAAACCAGAGCGCTGTGACCGATCCGGTCACAGCGCTCTCGCGCAGCACTCCTTGCGGGTCCCGGTCCGGGAGCGGCCCGGGCCGGGCTAGCGCAGCTCGCGCTTCAGGATCTTGCCCGTCGGGCCTTTCGGCAGCATTTCCACGAACTCGACGCTGCGCGGATATTTGTAGGCGGCCAAGCGCTCACGCGTGTACGCGATGATCTCTGCTTCGCTGATCTCGCGGTCCGGCTTGCGCACGACGAAGGCCTTGACCTCTTCGCCGTGTCTCTCGTGGGGGACGCCGATCACCGCGGCCTCCAGGACGGCCTCGTGCCCGTACAGCACCTCCTCGATCTCGCGCGGATACACGTTGAAGCCGCCGCGCAGGATCATGTCCTTGACGCGATCGACGATGCAGTACGAGCCGTCGGGGTCGCGGATGCCGATGTCGCCGGTTCGGAACCAGCCGTCGCGGAACACCTCGGCGTTCGCCTCGGGCCGCCCGAGGTAGCCTTTCATCACGTTGTGGCCGCGGATCCAGATCTCGCCGCGCTCGCCATCGGGAAGCCGACGGCCTTCAGGATCCGCGATCTGCATCTCGACGCCCCAGACCGGGTAGCCGATCGAGCCGGGCTTGCGCGGGCGACCCAGCACGTTGAAGCTCGCGACGGGAGAGGTCTCGGAGAGGCCGTAGCCCTCGAGGATCGGAACCGAATAACGCGCCTCGAAGGCCTTCATGACCTCGACCGGCAGCGGCGCTCCGCCGGACATGCAGTAGCGCAGTGACGAGAGATCGACCCGGCGTTCGGGCTCGTGATGCAGCAGCGCGAAGTACATCGTCGGGACGCCGGCGAAGTGGGTCACGCCATCGCGCTCCATGACCGCGAGCGCGTCGGCCGGAGTGAAGCGCGGCAGCAACGTGAAGCTCGCCCCGGACGCGAGGCAGGCGTTCTGGATGCAGGTCTGCCCGAAGGAGTGGAAGAGCGGGAGCGTCGCGAGCATCACGACGTCGAGATCGACCGGCAACAGCTTCGGTACGACGATGCTGCAGTTCACGAACAGGTTCGCATGCGTGAGCTCGGCGCCCTTGGGCTTGCCCGTCGTGCCCGAGGTGTAGAGGATCACGGCGGTGTCGTCGGCGCTGGTGTCGGCGAGCAGCGGCAGCGGCTCCGCGGCCGCGAGCTCGGAGACGGTCGGACTCTCGTTTCCGCCGGCCCAGATCAGCTCGGCGCCCACCGCGCTGGCTCCTCCGCGCGCCGCGGCGCCGAAGAGGGGATGTGCGATCAGGATCCGCGCGCCGGAATCCTGCAGGTGATAGCTGACCTCGCGCTCCGAGAGCAGCACGTTGAGCGGCACCACGACCGCTCCGGCGTAGAGGATGCCGTAATACGCGATCGTGAAATCGGGCAGGTTCGGGACGCAGAGCGCGACGCGATCCCCGCGGCGCAGGCCGCGCTGCTGCAAGCTCGAGGCCACGCCGCGCGCGGCGCGGTCGAGCTCGGCATAACTCATCACCACGTCGTTCCAACGCAGCGCCTGACGATCCCCGTGCTCTGCCGTGCTCGCCTGCAGCACCGATCCGAGATTGAGTCCCATCTGCGAGGTTCCTCCTGCCCGCAACCCGCCCTGCGTTCGTGCGAGATCCCGAGTGCGCGCCTCGAGCGCCGAAGACCCCCTCCGGAGAACCCCGGAGCCCGGGCGCACGAGCTCCCGATTCCGCAGCGCGCGACTCAAGGTCGCAGCCTGCCCGGTCGAGAATGACCTGCGCGATGCCGATCGTCGAGCACCTCGTGCGACTACTCGTCGCGGCCGAGCGCCAATCCGCCGACCGCGCGATGGTGATGGACCTGCACCCCGTCGGAACGCGGGCGGCGGGCGCCCAGCGCCCACCCGTGGGGCGAGTCGCCGCCCAGAACGGCCGCATCTGCTGGGCGATGGCCCGCGGCCACGATCTCACGCTCAGCGACGTGCTCGCGGCCGACTCTGGCGTCCCGGTCGCGACCTTCGAGCGCATCTTCGAGTCCGCGCGCAGCGAGAAGGTCCCCTTCTGCGAGAAGCTCGCGGACAGCGACATCATCGACGTCGGCGAGGTGCGGAGCGCGCTCGCCCGCCAGGCGGCGGGCTGCCTCACGACACTCGCGCAGAACGACGCCGCGGCGCGGCTCGAGCTCTCGGTCGGGCGGGTGCCGCTCTTCTCCTACGACGATCAGTTCACCTTTGGAGCGCTCGAGCTGCTGCAAGTGGCGCTCCACGGCTCGCTCGAGTTGCGGGACGAGGCCGGGCCGCCGCCGGACTTCTTTACGGCACTGCGGCCCCGCGTCGATGCCGCGATCTGCTTTCGCGAATGGCCCGACAGCGACTCGCTCGCGCCCGTTTCCAGCTGGTGTCGCGGCGAGCTCTCGCTCGCGAGTGCGCTGGATCTCGCGATCCAGGCGCTGCTCCAGACGCGCCCCGAAGATCCCCTCGCTGCAGAAATCGCGCCGCTCGCGCTGTTGATCCAGAGCGGGCAGAGCTGGCTCGCGGCCTGGCACGCACCCTTCCTCGCGCTATTCCGTGTGAGCTCGCGCAAACAGTACGACGCAGTGGCGGAGGCGCTGCTGGCCGCGCGACGCGGCTCCGCAGGCTGAGCGCCGCGCGCTCGCCGGTTGCGCAGCGCGTCAGAATCCCGCGCGCTGGTACATTCCCCAGAGTACGACCGCGGCCGTCGCGAATGCGAGCAGCGCGCCACCCGCGCCGAAGCGCCCCGCGAGGCGGTGTCGGCGCCTGCCGGCAACTACCGCAACGTCGCGCGCGTCGAAGCGCTCGAGTTCGGGCCCGAAGTGCCGCGCGCGCCACAGCGCGACACTCCCTCCGATCAGCATCGCGAGCACGCAGGTCTCGTGGGCGTAGAGCGCGATCAGCGTGCGGGCGTCCCAGACACTGCGGTCCTCGCGTCCGAGCCAGGGCAGCTTGATCGCGTAGGCGACCAGGAAGAGCAGGACCCCGGCGACAGCGAGTTGCATCAGGCGCCGATGCCCGTAGGGATCCCCCCGGCGTACGCAGCGCACCCCTAGCACTACGCACAGCGCGACGGCGCCGAGATCTGCGAGCGCTGCAGTCCAGAAGGCAAGATGCGCGTCCATGTCACGTCCGATCGACGCCGGGCGTCGACTTAGAGCGGCAGATCGGCCCTCGTGAAGAGAGCCTCGAGCGCGATCCCGCGCTCGGCGAAGCGCGCCGCGCCGCCCTCCCCGCGATCGACGAGACACAGCACGCGCGCGACCACCGCGCCCTCGGCTTCGACCGCGGCGAGCGCTTCGAGCGTCGAGCCACCGGTCGTGACGGTGTCCTCCAGCAGCGCAACCCGCTGCCCGGCCGCGAAGCCCCCTTCGATCCTGCGTCCGAGACCGTGTGTCTTGGCCTGTTTGCGCACGAAGAAGCCGAGCAGGGGGGATGCGGGATCGCAGCGCGCGGCCGCGGCGAGCACGGCGGCCACGAGCGGCACCGCGCCCACGGCCATGCCGCCGACCGCATCGACGGGCGGGCCCGATTGGAGCCGCTCGTAGACGAGCTCGCCGGCCAGCGCGATGCCCCGGGGACGCATCAGGGTCTGGCGGAGGTCGAGATAGAAATCGCTCTGCCGCCCGCTCGCGAGCAGGACCTGGCCGCGGCGGAAGGAGACCCGCAGGATCAGCTCGAGCAGCTCGCGCCGGGACGTCTGGTCCGCATCCGCGCGGGAGCTGGCTGCGGCGCTGGGCATGCTCGCAGAACCATAGCTGCGCTACTGTGCGGCGCCCTGAGGTTTCCCCCCGACCGGAGAGTCCTGTGAAGAAGGCCAAGCCCCTCCCGCATCGCAACCGCGCCAAGTCCGCCCGCTACCGCGCAAGGCTCAAGGCCAAGCATCGCCGCGCGCGGCTGCGCCAGAGCAGGGGGAACCGCCGTAGCTACCGGTAGCCCGCTGGGCGGCACGGCGAGCCCCTTCGCTTTCCGGATCGAGGCGCGCTCGGGTGCGGCCCGCGCAGGAGTCTTCTCGACGCCGCACGGCTCCCTGCGGACGCCGGCCTTCATGCCAGTCGGCACCCACGGCGCAGTCAAGGCGCTCACGCCGGAGCAGGTGCGCCGCTGCGGCGCAGAGATCGTGCTCGCGAACACCTATCACCTGGCGCTGCGCCCCGGCGAGGCGCTGGTCAAGAAGCTCGGCGGACTGCACGCGTTCATGCGCTGGGACGGCCCGATCCTGACCGACAGCGGCGGCTTCCAGGTCTTCTCGTTACCGAAGGTGGAGATCGACGATCGTGGCGCGCGTTTCCGCAACGAGGTCGATGGCAGCCAGGTCGACCTCACGCCGGAGCGCGCGATCCAGATCCAGAACGATCTCGGCGCCGACGTGATCATGGCCTTCGACGAGTGCACGCCCTATCCGGCCGACCGCGCGCGCATGCAGCAGGGCGTGCGGCGCACGCTTACCTGGCTCCAGCGCTGCGTCGCCGCGCACGCGCGCCCTTCGGAGCAGGCGCTCTTCGGCATCGTGCAGGGCAGCACCGATCTCGCGCTGCGCCGCTCCTGCGCCGAGGCGGTCGTCGGCTTCGATCTTCCGGGTTATGCGATCGGAGGAGTCTCGGTCGGCGAGGGGCACGAGCTCTTGTGCCGGATCACCGAACACACGGCGCCCTTGCTGCCGGAACAGAAGCCGCGTTATCTGATGGGCGTCGGCTTGCCCGAAGACCTGCTCGCGGCGATCGGTCATGGCATGGATCTCTTCGACTGCGTGATTCCGACACGTTATGCGCGCAGCGGCGTGCTCTTCACCGCGCGCGGGCGGCTGCGCATCACGAACCGCCGCTACCGCCGCGATGCGTATCCGATCGACACCTCCTGCCGCTGCGAGACCTGCGCGGCCGGCTTCAGCCGCGCGTATCTGCACCACCTCTACGCCGCCAACGAGGTGCTATCTGCGATCCTGGCCTCGGCGCACAACCTCAGCTTCTACGAGCAGCTCGTCGCGCGCGCGAGAGAGGCAATCTGCGCTGGGCGCTACGCGGATTTCTGCGCGGAGTTCCTCGCGGGCTACCGCACGCAGGGCGGCGACGGCGGGGCCGGCCCGCAGACTGAGGGCTAAAGCCCTCGCTTCGATCTTCCGAAACACAGTAGAGACCTTCCACCGGGGTGCCCGCCCATGGCCTCCACGCGCCTCGCGCGCATGGCTCTTTCCGGCGCCGCGACTGCGCTGCTGGCGCTCTGCGCAGCCAGCACGGTACGAGCGCAGGGGCCGAGCGCTCCACTGCGCGTCGAGTTCGCGCCGCTCGCGAGTCCGCTCTCGGATGCGCTGCGCATCGATCGCACCGACTTCACGGGCATTGCGCCGCTGGTCTGGGTCGCGCTGCGCCCGGCGCGTTCCGCTTTCGCCCGATTCGGGCTCTTCGCAGGCAGCCGCGAAGCCACCGAGCGGCGGCAGCCGACTTCCTACGAGGTCGAGGGCGGCGCCTTGCTCCGGGTCTTCGAGGGAATCTCGCTGACCGGTGGCTATCGCGTCGCGGGTTACCACACGGAGACGACCGAGTCCGCCGCCCACAGCGACGAGAGCGGGGGCCCCTTCGTCGCGCTTCGCTGGCACTTCTGAGTGGGGCGAGCTAGAGCGCGTCGGCCCAGGAACGCCGCGGCTCGGGGGGAGATTCTTCAGCGGCTTCCCGTTGCGGCCGCGGCGCTTCTGCGGCCTGCGCCGGCTCCTGCAGCGTCGGCTGCTTCGTGAGTGCGGGGGGCCCTTCGACCGTGCAGCGGGCGAGCGCGTCGTCGACGGCGGCCGTCGCGACCGAGAGCTCACGCGCGTAACGCAGCAGCGCGTCGGTCTGCCGGCGCAGCTGGACATCCTGGGCTGCCACCCGCGCGCGCAGCGCGAGCAGCTGGGTCTCCAGCGCTGCGGGCTCCGGGCGTGCGTGGCCCGGCGCCGCGGCGTCACCGAGATCCTCGACCGTAATCACCGCGCAGCGCAGCAGGTCATATGCCGCGAGCGGCTCCGCGCGCAGCCGCAGCACCGCCTTCGGCGCCGCAGAGGCAGCTTCCGCCTGCGCTGCGGGCTCCGGCTCCCAGCGCAGCGGCGGAGCGGATTCCCCCTGGAGCGCCCGCACGATCGACTCCGCGAGGAGCTCCGCGAGCTCGGGGGCACTCTCGGCGAGCGGACGCGAGAGCGCGTCGGCGCGCGGCACACCGGTCCAGCTTTCGAGCCAGCGGTTCCAGCACAGCAGCTGCCCGGACTCGCTGATCACGGCCACGCCCTGGGCGAGCGCGTCGAAGCTCGCGAAACGCATGCGACCTTGGGTTTCGAGCATGTCCCTCCTATCGGCAGGAACCAGCCGGTCTCTGTACCCTGCCACATGCGATGACCTGGCGCGGCAGCCTGCTCTCCCCCGCCGAAGTGCTGGCGCGCCACACGGCGGGCCCGCGCTCCGGGGTATTCACCGATGGCTCCTGCGAGGGGAATCCGGGTCCCGGGGGTTGGGGCTTCGTCTGGGTCGAGGAGGACCGGATCCGCTCCGAGGAGCACGGCTTCGAGCCCGCCACGACGAACAATCGCATGGAGCTGATGGCGCTGATCGCCGCCTTCCGCGCGCTGCCCGCAGAGGCCGCGGTCGAGGTCTTCTCGGACAGCCAGCTCTGCGTGAAGACCGTGAACGAGTGGGCACCCGGCTGGGAGCGGCGCGGCTGGCGGCGCAAGACCGGCCCGATCGCGAACCTCGAGCTCGTGAAGCAGCTCTACTCGCTCGCGAGCGCGCATCCCCGAACGCGGCTCACCTGGATCAAGGCCCACGACGGCTCGCGCTGGAACGAATACGCGGATGCGCTCTCGAACACGTATCTGCGCGAGGGCAGCGCCTAGCCCGTTTTCACCGGCTCCGCGAGCAGGGTCTGTCGCAGCGCTTCACGCCGCCACCTCCACGCACCCGCTCCGCTCGGGAACCGGCACTTCGATGTCGCCAGAGCCGTAGCGCGCGAGCGGCGCCGCGCCGTGCCGGACGCCGAGCTCGAACACGAGCTCGTGCGGCGCGTGCCCGAACACCCGCACCAACCCCGTATGCACCCCGCGCTGGTGATGGAACGCGCAGAGCGTAATGCGATTCTCCGCCGCATCCGAGCCGCCGGCCGAGCGGAAATGAATGTGGTGGTCGTGCAGATTCCTCCGCGACGTGCAACCCGGCACCGCACAGCGATAGCCGTCGCGCTCGATCACGGGATCCACACGCCGCGCACCCGGAGGGATCGGATCCTGCGCGCGCTGCGGCTCGAACTTGCAGCGCTGCCAGGCGAGGGGATGGCCCGCGCGCAGCAGCAGCGCCCGCTCGACGTCTTCTGCGAGCCGCCGCAGCGTGACGCGAGCGGCCCAGTCCACCCAGATCGGCCGCCACTCGCCCTCGAGCTCGAGCAGGAGCAGCGGCAACAGGCACTGGGCCTTCGCCTCTCTCCGCCGGCGCGCGCGCAAGCAATGGGGCCTAACGCGATCCCAGTGGCGCGTGCTGCGTCTGGGAGACCGGATCGACCCAGAGGCTCTCCCCGCGCTCGAGGGCGAGCGCTGCGCGAGCGTGAGCGGCATCAGCCTGCACGCGAACGTCGCCGTCCCCGCACCCTCCAGCTCGAGACTGCCATCAAGCAATACATCGAGATCAGCAACGAAGATCCCAAGCCCTTCGTCTGGACCAAGACCGCCGATCAGATCCTCGAGTCGATCAAGAAATTTTGCTTGCGAACTTCGGGAACGGTGCACTTGCGGCGGACGGATTCTGAGAACAGACTACGCGCTCATCCCGACCTGCGTTGCTTGCCTGCGGTCGTCGTCGGCCTTGCTGCCGGCACCCGCGTCGCCTTTCGAAGTCGCTTCCAAAGCGGCGACTCTTCGGCGAGCCGATGCAATGCCTCGAGCTCCTGCTTGAGCGACGCCCCGCGAATTTCACTCAGGAGAGCGCGCTGTGCGCGTCGTTTGACCTCGACACAGTCGAGAGCCTCAGTCTTCGCCATCGGTGACCTCCAAGGGGGATCGAATCTCGATCAAGGGATATCCGCGAAGGACGTTCACGGCATGAAACGCACGAATCCGCCTTAGCTGCACGAGATGCTTGAAGTTCCAGCTGACGACCGCATCGGCCCGAGCCACGGATGCGAGCGCGACATGAAGCGCGTCGACGCGCGAAGCGGCCGGGAGGACTTTGGCCAGCATGTAGGCCTCGGCAAGATTCTCCGCTTCGACAGTCGTCGCGACAGGTTCCGAGTAGCGTTGGTACGCGATGAAGGTGTCCTGAACTCTCTCGGGAGCCCTCGCAATCTCCAGCGCGAGAGGTTCACTGGTGAGGATCGTGAAGACCCCCTCGCGCACGGCGCGGAAGAACCGTTCCGACGCGTCCTGAAATTCCTCATCATGGATGCCACCGAAAACCGACGTGTCGACATAGACTCGAAGCGGTCGCTCGGTCGTGCTCGTTCGACGTGCCGCCATCGTGCTAGCCGGTCGCCGATCGAAGCTGCTCTTCCTCGATGGGAGCATCGAGGATTCGGAGCCGCTGTCGCTGTTCTCGCCGGTTCATCTTCTCGATCTCGTGCGACCGTCGCTGGCGAGCGCCGGAGATCATCGCCGGGCTCGGCGCTGGCCAAGTGAGGTGTGGGAATCGAGCGTACAAATACCTTACACGACCCGGTATCGCGAATCCGTTTCTCGATGGCACCCGAGTGTTGCAAGAGCAAGGATGAGTGGACTCGACGAGGGAGATCAACTTGTGGCGTCTATCGCCGGATAGGGTGTTGAAGTGCAGGTCGCCAAGGCGGGCGGCTGATCGGCGAGCCGGAGGGAAATCAGTCGCACCTGGGCACCCCGGGCGGTATTCCATCGCGGCATACCCCCGCCGCCGCTTCTCGAACATTCGCGCAAGGACGCGAACGGCGGAATCGAAGTAGTCGAAGATCTGCACCCCATCTTTACCGGGGTAGCTGCGATGCAATCGCCCGGCGTACTGGACCCGTGTTCCCTTCCAGGAGACGGGCATGGTCAAGAACAAGGTGTCGAGCCTCGCGTCGTCGAATCCCTCCCCCGCGAAGCGACCGGTAGCCAGGATGACGCGGTCCTCGTGGGATGGGATGGCGCGGAGCTGCTCTCCCTCCTCGCGCCGCTCCTTGGCGGTCCTTCCACCGCGCAGCACGACTACATGCCGTACGCGGATGGGCGAAGACGTTCTGCAACAGCATCGAGATGATCGCGGCGTTCGGTGAGGAACAGGGGCGATCGACCGCGTCGGATCGCGTTCAACAGATCTTCGATGATGAGGTCATCGCGCCGCTTCGGCGTTGCGATCAGTCCCGTCACGCAGCGAGCCGTCACGGCGTTCATCACGCGCTCGAATGAGATCGCGGGAACAGGGTGACACTCGTCGACAACGACATGCCCATACCCGGCGACATCTTCGGCGACGATTTCCCTTCGGACCAGGCTTTGGATCATGGCGGCGTCGATCGTTCCCGCGAATCGTCGCTTGCCTCCCCCGACCTGACCAATCTCCGATTCGGGTCGGTTCCCGCCGGTCAGTTCCCCGCGGGACTTGTCGGAATACCCCTTATCGGCCGCCGATTGGCCGCTAATTTTCCCTACGCGTTGGCCGAACGGATCGACGACGGTGCCTCTGCGATCTCCGTCGAACTGATCGGCCACGGCCATTCGCTCGCTAGCGCCTGCTGCGAGCGCGCGAGCGTGGACCGCGTCCACGTCGTCGACTGCCGGGTAGAGCGAGACCGGCGAGCCGGCGAGCCGCGCCGGGCCCGCGTACCCCATGTCCGGTTACTCGTCGGCGAGCATGATCCGCGCGTCCGAGAAGCGCAGCTCGGCGTGCGCGATCTTTCCGTCCGGACTCTCGAGCCGAACGAGCTCGCTCGCACCGAAGACGCGCGTGTAGAACGCGATCGCCTCGGCCGCGGAGGACACGAACAGATAGGGCACGGGCATTCGAGACTCCTTCTTTGTCACAGGAGAATCCCCTGCAGCTCGCGTGACCGCTTGTACAAAGCCGACGCCAGCGCGCTCAGCTCGCCTCGGCCGTGCTGACGGGAAGCAGGTGCTCCTCTGCGGTTGTGGGATGCACGCCCGCGAACTGGCGGACGTCGCGCACGAGGTGCGACTGATCGGAATAGCCCAACGCGAACGCCGCTCTCGCCCAGCTCTCGCCCGTGCCAGAGCGCACGCGCGCCATCAGCGTGTCGAAGCGAACGAGCCGCGCGAACAGCTTCGGCGGCACGCCGATCTGTTCGTAGGAGGCGCGTTGCAGCCGGCGCTCGCTCCATCCGAGCTCCCGCGCGAGCGCGCCCACCTCCACGGCGCCCGCGCTCTGCTCGATGCGCTCGATGGCCCAAGCGAGCTCGCGCAGCTCCCCTTGCGGCTCGCCCTCCGCAGCGGCCGCGAGCAATTCCTCGACCACGTCGAGACGCGCGTCCCAGCACGTCAGATCCCCGAGCCGGCCGACGATTGCGCGTTGGGCGCGGCAACACGTCCATCGCGGGAACGACCGGGTCGGCGTGGATGCCGGCGCGTGCCACCAGGCGGACGCCGTGGTCTCGCTCGAGCGCCTCGTTCAGCGTGCGGAGCGCGGCGCGCACCGCGCGCGCGGCGTCGTCCTCGTGGGCCTGCGGGTGGCCGAAGTACACGAGCAGCCCGTCGCCGAGGTACTGCGCGATGTGGCACGCGTAGCGCTCGATCACTGCCGACGCCGCATCTTGATAGGCGCGCACGACGCTGCGGAGATCTTCGGCGTCGAGGCGCTGCGAGAGATCGGTGGAGCCCACCAGGTCGCAGAACATCACGGGGAGCTGGCGGCGCTCGGCGTCGGCCGTCTGCGCAAGGGGACGTTCCTCGTCCGCCCTTTGCAGCGACGCGCCGCACGCCCCGCAGAAGCGATGCTCGGGCGGGTTCGGCTGCGCGCAGGCAGGGCAGATCTGCGCGAGCGCCGCACCGCAGCCGCCGCAGAAGCGATTGCCGGCCGGGTTCTCGTGGGCGCAGGCGGGGCAGATCACGCGGCGGCTCTACCGCGCCTCGAGGGCCGTGGCCGAGCGCCCCTGTAGTGGTTGCCGCTACAGCGATCGCCGCGTAGGATCCGCTGCGGGCGGGTGGAATGGCGGAGATAGCATTCGACTGGGACCAGTGGAACGTCCAGAAAAACGAGCTGAAGCATGGGGTGTCACGGCTCGAAGCGGAAAGCGCCTTCTACGACCCGCGGTATCGATTGTTCGAGGACGAGAAGCACTCGACGTCTCGCGAGCCACGCTACGTCCTGTACGGTCGGGGTCTCGAGAGTCGGGTCCTGATGGTCGGGTTCACGCTACGGGCGAATCGGGTTCGTGTGATCACGGCCCGACCTGCATCCCGAAGGGAGCGACAGATCTATGACAAGCGCTCGTAAGAAGAAGAGGAGCCGCCGGCCCAAGGAAATCCGCGACTACGACAAGCGCGAGACGTCGGCCCTGATCGACCCGACGCGACCGCTCGCCTTGGCCGACCTCGGGCTCGAGCTCCCCAAGCTTCCGCCGACGCAGGTCGTGTCCATCCGGCTCCCCTCGTCGCTCTTGAATCAGATCAAGGCGTTCGCGTCCGCGCGGGACGTGCCGTATCAAGCGTTGATCAAGCTGCTGCTCGCCGAATCGCTCGAGCGCAGGAGAGGCCGCGCAGCCTGACCGGACGCTCGCTGGGAGGAAGGTGTCGCCGGTGAAGACGACCTCCTACGCCAGGTCGTCGAGCAGCGCTTCGCCTGCCCGCCGGTCAGTTCCCAGCGGGAGTTGACAGTTCACCCTTCATCGAACGTCGATTGGCCGCTAATTCTTCCAACGCGGCCCGGCCCACCCGCTCTTCGCTCGGCTTCGCCTCGCTGCGCGCCGGGCCTTGCGGGGCCCGGGCCGGGAGCGGCCCGGCCCACCCGCTCTTCGCTCGGCTTCGCCTCGCTGCGCGCCGAAGCGGCTTGCGTCCTTGGCTTGCGTTCTTCGCTTGCGGTTCACTGCGCGGGGCACGGCCCCTTGCGCTTAGGCACAGACGGGCTGGGTCCCCGCGAGCTCGAGGATGCGCTCGAAGGCGCCGGCGTCGATCGGCATCACCGAGAGACGGGAATGCGTCACGAGCGGGATCTGCTTCAGCGCCGGATCGCTCTTGATCTCCGCGAGGCCGACCGGGCGCGCCAGCGCCCGCTGCGGCGCGAGCTCCACGGCGAGCCAGCGCGGATCGTTCGAAGTCGGATCGGGATACGCGCGGCGCGCGACCCTCGCGATGCCGACCACCTGCTTGCCCTGGTTCGAGTGGTAGTAGAGCACGAGGTCTCCCACGCTCATCGCGGCGAGGTTGTTGCGCGCCTGCGCGTTGCGAACGCCATCCCAGACCGTCTTGCGGTCGCGCACGAGTTGCGTCCAGGGATACACGAGCGGTTCCGATTTCACGAGCCAGTACGAGCGCGCAGCAGGTCGCTTCGAGGGCATCGCCTAACGCATCTCTGGTGGAGTCTGCTGCTGCATGATGCCGAGGCCGACCTCCGCGGCGAGGCTGCGCGGGAGCAGGCGCGAGGCGACGTTCGCGCGCAGCCAGTCGTACCAGCCGGGCACGATCGAGCTCTGGTGGCCGAGCGCGGCCAACGCTTCGCGCACGACCGCCTCCGGCGTGGCACCCGGATGCGGCAGCGCCCCAGCCGCTGCCTGGAACTCGGTGTCGGTCACACCGGCCTCGACGACCAGCACCTCGACCCCCGTATCCGCGAGCTCCACCGCCAGCGCCTCGCCGAGCTGCAGCACGAAGCTCTTGCTCGCGGCATAGGCCGCGTGTAGCGGGAGCGGCTGACGGCCGGCCACGGAGCCGGTGAAGAGCAGCGCGCCGCGCCCGCGCGTGCGCAGACGCGGAACCAGCTCGCGCGCGAGCCGCAGCGGTGCGCCGCAGTTCAGCGCGAGCAAGCGCTCGAGACGCGCCGGGTCGAGCTTCTCGAAGCGGCCCTGATAGCCGACGCCCGCGTTGCAGACGACGAGCGCGAGATCGAGCTCCGAGATCCCGTCGAGCAACGCCCCGACGCCCGCGGAAGTTGCGAGATCGGACGCGATCACGCGCGTGCGCACCTGATGCTCGCGCTCGAGCTCGGCCGCGAGCACTGCCAGGCGATCTGCGCGGCGCGCGCTCAACACGCAGGACATGCCCTCGCGCGCGAGCGCTCGCGCGAAGGCCGCGCCGATCCCTGCAGAGGCGCCCGTCACGAGCGCCCATTCGCCATAGCGCTCGCGCAGCGACGCGCTCGGCGCGCCGAACAGAGGAGCCGCGCGCCAGAGCGCGTGCGCGAGCCACGCAAACAGCGCACCCGGAACCAATCCGAGCACCCAGCCGACGCCGCCGTCCTCGCGGTAGAGCCCGTTCCAGACCCACATGGAGAAGGCCACCTGCGCGACGTAGAGCGCGGCCCAGGGCCACAGGAACGCGCGCATCCGCTGCAGGCCGTAGGCGCCAGCCGCATACACCGCCCAGTGGAACAGGCCGCCGAGCTTCGCGGCCCAGCCCGTGAACAGGATTCCGAACCAGACCTCTTCGTCGGCCGCGACGGGCTTCACGAACAGATCCCAGGGCAGATACACGAAGGCCATCCAGCAGCAGAAGAGATAGGCGGCGTTCAGCCAGGGCGGACGCCCGCGCAGGCGTCGGCTCAGCCAGCTGCGGAAGCGCAGCGCGAGCTCGCCGAGATCGCGACCCGGCGTCTGGAGGGGCATACCCTGCGCACGGTATCACAGCGGATTTTTCGAAAGACCGGCCTTCGCCCGACCGCTCCCGGGGAAGCTCCCGAAGCCAGGCTAGGGCTCTACGAGCCCGACTCGAATCGCGAAGCGCACCAGACCCGAAACTTTGTGGATGTCGAGCTTCTCCATCAAATTCGAGCGATGCGAGTCGACGGTCTTGAGCGAGACGCCGAGCATCGAGGCGATTTCCTTGCTCGACATGCCCTCCGCGATCAGCTGCAGCACCTCGCGCTCGCGATCGGTCAGTGCGGACAGGCTCGAGGGACTGGAATCCCCAGGATGCGCGATCGCCTGGACGACCTGCTGCGTCACTGACGGCGACAGATAGGAGCTGCCCCGCCGCACCGCGTCGATCGCGGCGTACAGCTCGTCGCTACCGGAAGTCTTGGCCAGATAGCCGGCCGCACCGGAACGCAGCGCCTCTTCGACGTGGCAGCGGTCGTCGTGTTGAGAGAGCGCGAGCACCTTGGTACTCGAGAACTGCTTCTCGATCCGCCGCATCGCCTCGATACCCGAGAGCCGCGGCATCCAGATGTCCATCAGGACGACATTCGGCTCCTTCTCGGCGACCATGCGCAGGGCTTCCTCGCCGTCGGATGCCTCGCCCACCACCTCGAAGTCCTCTCGACACTCGAGGATCTTGCGCAGGCCCTCGCGGACCAGCGTGTGGTCCTCTGCCAGAACGATCGTCGTGTGCACCTGGATACCCCCGGTCTCCATTAGAACTGTGTTTTAGTTCTGCTCATCGTTTCCCATGAGACCGTAAATTCTTTCGGCATGATGGGGATCGGGACTTTATTTGATTTCCTCCAGATGAAGCTCCGACTGATCGCTTCGAGCTATTTATCGGGGTGAAAAAGGCACATTCCCCGATCTAGCCGAGCTGCTGATACGCCCGGATCACCTCGGGAGGTGCCTGCACCAGCTCGATCAAGACTCCCGCACCTCCGACCGGCTCGGCGTCGCTGCCTTTCGGGTGGATGAAGCAGACGTCGTGCCCGGCGGCGCCCTTCCGGATTCCGCCGGGTGTGAAGCGGACTCCCTGCTGCGCGAGCCAGGCCACTGCGGCGTGCAGGTCGTCGATCCAGAGGCCCACGTGATTCAGTGCCGGATCGTGCACGCGCGGGCGACCTTCGGGATCGATCGGCTGCATCAGATCGACCTCGACCCGAAAGGCGCCCGCACCGGCCTCGACGATGTCCTCGTCGACGTTCTCCTTCTCGCTGCGATAGCTGCCCCGCGGCGTGAGCCCGAGCATCTCGACCCAGATCTGCCGCATCGGCCCCTTGTCGAGCCCACCGACGGCGAGCTGCTGGAAGCCGAGAACGCGAAACGGGCGAGTGCTCATGCGATCTCCGGGCGGGTGGCGGGCGCGATTCTACTCACTCGCCTGCGCGCGCTTGCGACCCTGCGCGAGCAGGTAGCGCTCGCTGCTGCCCTTGCGCGTCGAGCGCGGCACGACGTTGCGCGCGCTCGCGAAGCCGCGGCCGATGCGCTGGCCGATCTTCTGGGCCTCCGGACACTCCAGCAGCTTCAGCAGCAGGCTGCCGGACTCGCGCAGCAGCTGCGGCAGAGCCCATTCGACGGCTTCGAGCAGCGCCTCCTCGCGCGCGCGGTCGGTTGCCCGGATGCCGGTGAGCTTCGGCGCGGCGTCGCAGAGCAGCACCTCAGCCGGCCCGCCGAGCTCGCTGAGTATGCGCTCCAAGGTGGCGGAATCGCTGAGGTCCGCCTTGAATGCGAATACGTTCTCTAAATTCAGCGGCAGGTCCAGCACGGCGAGATCGACCCCGACGACGCGCCCCTTGGGGCCGACGATCTCACTCGCGACCTGCAGCCAGCCGCCCGGCCAGCAGCCGAGGTCGGCGACCTTCTGCCCCGCGCGCAGCAGGCCCGTGCGCTGCTGGATCTCGAGCAGCTTGTACGCGGCGCGCGAGCGATAGCCCTCGCGTTTCGCGCGCTGGTGGAAGTGGTCCTTGCGGTCGTAGCTGGCCAGTGGAGCTAGTGGGTCCGGGCCTTTTTCTTGACCTTGACGGTCGCGCGGATGCGCACGATGCCGTCCTTGTGGCCGGGCACGCCGCCGCGGACGAAGATCAGGCCTTTGTCGGCGTCGACGCGCACGACTTCGCGGTTGAGCGCGGTGCTGCGCTCGTTGCCGAGGCGACCCGGCATTTTCATTCCCTGGATCACGTGGCCCGGGAACGAGCGCGTGCCGATGGCGCCGCCGTGTCGGAAGGCCTCGTGGGTTCCGTGCGTCATACGCTTGATCGAGAAGTGGAAGCGGCGAACGACGCCGCTCGTTCCGCGACCCTTCGAGGTTCCGATCAGGTCGACGCGTTGGCCCTGCTCGAAGAGCCCCGCTCCCAGGGTGCTGCCGACCTCGTATTGGCCGGCGACCTCGGGGCTCACCCGGCATTCGACCAGTCGCCGCGTCGGCGCGACCTTCGCCTTCGCGAAGTGCCCGGCGAGCGCCTTGCTGGTGCGCACCGCCCGCCGCGAGCCGGTCCCGATCTGCAGCGCGGTGTAGCCATCCGTCTCGACGCTCTTCTTCTGGACGATCGGATTGGGCTCGACGTGGAGCACAGTGACGGGGATACACTCGCCGTCCTCGGCGAAGAGCTGGGTCATGCCGAGTTTGCGGCAGAGCACTTGCAGGGCCACGGGACAGTTCCTCCGAAGGGCGGCGCAATATAGAAAGGACGGGGGCCCGTGTCGAGCAGCAGGCAGACAGCCCCGGTGCTGGTGCTCGGACTGGACGGCGCCTGCCTAGAGGTCGTGGAGCCCCTGATCGCGGCCGGCCGGCTGCCCCAGCTCGCAGCGCTGCGCACACAGGGCCAGACCCGGCGCCTGCGCAGCACCACGCCCCCAATGAGCTTTCCGGCCTGGTCGAGCTTCGCGACCGGACTCTCCCCGGGCCAACACGGGCTCTTCGACTTCACCCAGAAGCTCCCTGGCGAATACCGGCTGCGCTTCGCGAGC
This sequence comes from uncultured Spirochaetales bacterium, assembly GCA_964437835.1. GTDB lineage: Bacteria > Myxococcota_A > UBA9160 > UBA9160 > SMWR01 > CAYTJA01. The sequence goes on along the minus strand of CAYTJA010000392.1, from coordinate 24,416 downwards.
GCTGCGGACCGCGCGGGAGAGACCTGCTTCGGGGCCGTATCGCGGGCAGGTGGCCAGGTGCTCGCGCTCGGGATGCCCGCGAGCTTCCCGCCCGAGCCGCTGCGGGGCTTGCTCGTCGCGGGCTTCGACGCGCCGGTCTCGGCCGGGAGCAGCGCCCGCGCGGCCAGCGACCCGGACCTCTACCGCGAGCTCGAAGCGCAGGTCGGACCGTGGATGACGCCGGGCCTCGACGAGACCGCGCGCAGCGAGGGCTTCCACGAGCGTGCGATCCCCGCGCTGCTCGCGCGCATCGCGCAAAAGGAGCGTTTTGCACTCGCGGCACTCGCCGCGCTGCGCGCGCGCCGGGGCGGTCGACCGCCGGACCTCGCGCTGATCGTGTTTTCGGAGAGCGACACCGCGGCCCATCATTACTGGCGCGATCACGATCCAGATTCTCCGCGACGCGACCCCGGCGCGAGTGCGCTGCGGCGCGGCGCGCTGGGGGCGGTCTACGAGCGCCTCGACGCCGCTTGCGGCGCGCTGCGCGAAGCCTTCGGCGCAGATTCCCTGTGCGTCGTCGCTTCGGACCACGGCAGCGGCGGCGCAGCGCAGCGCGTACTGCACCTCGGGCGATTCCTCGCAGAGCGCGGCTTCTTGTTCCGCAGCACTGGCGCGCGGCACGCGATGTCACTCGACGCGGTCGCTCGCAGCCTGCGCGACCGCGCGCTGCACTGGCTGCCGCCTGGCGCAGCGGAGCGCGTATTCCGCCGCGTCCGTTCGGCCGCGGCGCGCGTCGAGAGCGCGGCGCGCTTCGGCGGCATCGACTGGTCGCGCAGCGCCGCGTTCACCGAGGATGTGAACACCCAGCCCGGTGTCTGGATCAACCTGCGCGGGCGCGAGGCCGCGGGCTGCGTCTCGGCGTCGGACTACGAGCGCGTGCGCGACGACGTGATCGACGCGCTGCAGGACTGGAAGCTGCCCGGCGGCGCGCCCGCGATCGCGCGCGCGCACCGGCGCGAGGAGCTCTACTCGGGCGCGCTGATCGCGCGCGCGCCGGACGTCGTCGTCGAGCTCGCCGACGATGCCGGCTACGGGCTCTCGCTGGTGCCGACGCCGTGGCAGGATCCCTGCGCCGGCTCGATCCGCACGCTCTCGCGCGACGAGCTCGGCGGCGGACGCGGAAGGGGCATGAACGGCACGCACCGGCGCGATGGGCTCTGGATCGCGAGCGGGCCCGGGATCCGCGCCGCGGACGAGGCTCCGAGCATGCCGATCGAAGCGGTGGCCCCGCTGCTGCTCGCGCGCTGCGGCCTCACGCTGGCGCCACCCGATGCCGCGGCCACCCTCGGCCCGAGCTCCGGCCGGCGCTACAGCGAGGCCGAGGAAGCCGCCGTCGCCGAGCGTCTGCGCACGCTGGGGTATCTCGAGTGAGCCCCGCGATCGCCGGCGCGATGGCCTCGCACTTCGGTGCGGGCGCGGAGCTCCGCCCGCGCGGGCACAGCCCGCGCCCGCTGCGCATCGCGGTGCTGGGCGCGTTTGCGTTTCCGCTCGAGCGGGGTTCGCAGATCTTCGCGCGCGATCACGCGCTCGCGCTCAGAGACGCGGGCGCCGAGCTCACGCTGTTCTGTTATGGGCGCGACGGCAGCCGCGCGCCGTCCGGGCTCGCGGTCGAGCGCGTGCCGCGCTGGCTCTCCCCTCGCGGTCTCGGCTCGGGCCCGAGTGCGGGGAAGCCGCTCGCGGATCTCGCGCTCGCGGAGCGCTTCGCGCGCGCGCACCGGCAACGCCGCTTCGACCTCGCACTCGCCCACCACGCGGAAGCCGCCGCTGCGGCGCTCTGGGTGCGGCCGCGAACCGGAATTCCCGTGATCTACCTCGCGCACACGCTGCTGAGCCGCGAGCTATCGTGTTATGGTTCGGCGCGCTGGAAGCGCGGGCTCGACGGGCTCGGACGCCGCATCGACGCCTGGCTCGCCCGCCGCTGCGACGGCGCCATCGCGCTCAGCGAGGCCACCGCGGCCGAGCTGCAGCGGCTGCGCGATCCGCTCGACGCCTCCGCCGCCGCCGCGGAGGGCGCGCAGGCCGCGCCGCGGATCGTCGCGATCCCTCCGGGGTTGACTCCGCAGGCCGCGCCGCGGGTCGGCGAAATCGAAGCCGCCTGCGCGCGCCATGGACTGCGCCGCGGGCACTTCGCAGTGTATGCGGGCAACCTCGACGCCTATCAGAATCTCGAGGAGCTCGCTGCGGCCGCGCGCGCGCTTCCGGAGCATCCCATCGTCGTCGCCAGCGGCCCCGCGGAGGCGGCGACGGCGGCGCTCGCGGGCCTGCGCGTCCTGCACGTCGGTCCGCAGGAAGCCCGCGCGCTGACCTACGGCGCCGCCCTCGCCGTCGCGCCGCGACGCCTGCGCGGCGGCTTCCCGATCAAGCTGCTGAACTACATGGAGGCGGCGCGGCCGATCGTGTGCCGCAGCGGCCTTGCGGACTCGCTCGTGCACGGTCGCTCGGCCTGGCTGCTCTCCGACGCCCTGGGCCCCGCGGAGCTCGCCGCCGGCATCGCGCGCGTCGCGCGGGATCCGGAGCTCGCGCGCGCTCTCGGCCGGGGGGCGCGCGCGGCGCTCGCCGATCGACACGCGTGGCCCGCACTCGCCGAGCGCACGCTGAATTTCGCGCAGCGCGCGCGACACCGCTCGCGCAAGGGGCCATGCCCCGCGCAGTGAGCCGAAGGCGAACGAAGTCGATGCGCGAGCGGCCATGCCCCGCGCAGAGCGCCGAAGGCGAACGCAGGACATCCGACAGGAGAACCGATGCAGGAACTCAGTGATCAGACGCTGCTCAAGGCGCAGGCCTACGTCGACGGCTGCTGGATCGACGCCGACGACGACCGCAAGCTCCCGGTTTCGAACCCGGCGACGGGCGCGATCGTCGCGCGCGTCGCCGCAGTCGGCGCGGTGGAGACGCGCCGCGCGATTGCCGCGGCCGACTGCGCGATGCGCGGCTGGCGCGAGCGCACGGCGAAGGAGCGCGCAGGCGTGCTGCGGCGCTGGTTCGAGCTGGTGCTCGCAAACCAGGAAGATCTCGCGCGCATCATGACCGCCGAGCAGGGCAAGCCGCTCGCAGAGGCGCGCGCCGAGGTCGCCTACGGCGCGTCCTTCCTCGAGTGGTTCGCCGAGGAGGGCAAGCGCATCTACGGCGACGTGATTCCGCACCCGCGCGCCGGCCAGCGCATCCTCACGCTGAAGCAGCCGATCGGCGTGGTCGCCGCGATCACACCCTGGAACTTCCCGATCGCGATGATCACGCGCAAGGTCGGGCCCGCGCTCGCCGCGGGCTGTGGCGTGGTGCTGAAGCCCGCCTCCGCGACGCCGCTCTCGGCGCTCGCACTCGCGGAGCTCGGCGCGCGCGCGGGCATTCCGGGAGGCCTGCTCAACGTCGTGGTGGGCGGCTCGGGTCCGATCGGAGGCGAGCTCACGCGCAACCCGACCGTGCGCAAGCTGACCTTCACCGGCTCGACCGAGGTCGGCAAGAGGCTGATGGAGGCCTGCGCGGCCACGGTCAAGAAGACCTCGATGGAGCTCGGCGGCAACGCGCCCTTCATCGTCTTCGACGACGCCGACCTCGACGACGCCGTGGTGGGCGCGATGGCGTCGAAATTCCGCAACGCGGGCCAGACCTGCGTCTGCGCGAACCGCATCCTGGTGCAGGACAGCATCTACGAGGATTTCAGCCAGCGCTTTTCGAAGGCCGCGTCGGCGCTGCGCGTCGGCGACGGCAGCCGCGACGGGATCACGATCGGGCCGCTGATCGACGAGCGCGCCGCGCGCGACGTCGACGCGATCGTGCAGGACGCACTCGCGCGCGGCGCTCGCGCGCTGATCGGCGGGCATCGCTCGCCGCAGGGCGGCAGCTACTACGAGCCGACGATCCTCACCGACGTCGACGACCGCATGCGCTGTTTTCGCGAGGAGATTTTCGGGCCGGTCGCGCCGCTGTTCCGCTTCGAGAGCGAAGCCGACGCGATCCGGATCGCAAACGACACCGAGTTCGGCCTCGCCTCGTACTTCTACGCGCGTGACATCGGGCGCATCTGGCGCGTCGCCGAAGGCCTCGACTACGGCATCGTCGGCATCAACGAGGGCATCATCTCCACCGAGGTCGCACCCTTCGGCGGAGTCAAGGAGTCGGGCAACGGCCGCGAGGGCTCGAAATACGGCATCGAGGATTACGTCGAGATCAAATACCTCTGCATGGGCGGCCTCGGCTCTTGAGGCCGACTCCCGATTCCGGCAGGGCAGATCAAAGGGCGACTCGCGGGGCGCAGCGCGGCACGGCGCGCTGAGTGGACGGCGTCGTCTTCGGCGCGATGCTCGCGAGCGCATTCCTTCACGCGAGCTGGAACGCCTGGGCCAAGTCGCGCCCGGACCCCTCCGGCGCGCTGATGGCGATCGTGATCGGCTCGGCCTGGCCGAGCCTGCTGCTGCTCGCCTTCGCCGGGATTCCGGCGCGCGAGTCGTGGCCCTGGATCGCGCTCACGGTGACGATCAGCATTCCGGCGCAGCTGCTGCTCGGCTCCGCCTATCGCGAGGGAGATTTCGCGGTTGCCTATCCGATCCTCCGCGGCCTGAACCCGCTGGCGGTTGCGCTCGTGGCCGTCCCGGTGTTCGGCGAGCGTCTCAGCGGCGCAAACGCGCTCGGCGTGCTCTGCGTCTCGGCTGGCATCGCGCTGATCGGCTGGGAGGCCGCGCGCCGCTCGCGCACGATGACCCCGCGCGGCCTCGGCTTCGCGGGCCTGGCGGCGGCGATCACTGCGACGGCCGCGCTGTGCGACTTCAAGGGCGCGCGCGTCGCCGCAGACCCCTTCGCCTACGCACCGATGATCGCGATCGGCAATGCCGCCGCGATGGCGCTGTTTCAAGTGCGGCAGCAGAGCCTGCCTCGGCTGCTCGCGCAGCACTGGCAGATCGCGCTCTTCGGGCCGTTGATCTCGACCGCCTCCTATCTGCTCGCGATCTGGTCGCTGATGCGCGCGCCGGTGGCGCAGGTCGCCTCGCTGCGCGAGACGAGCATGCTCTTCGCGGTCGCGATCGGCGCGCTGCTGTTGCGCGAGCGCGTCGGCCCCTGGCGCTGGACGGCAGTCGGCGTGGTATTCACCGGGGTGCTGCTGCTGCGCGGTTGAGTGGCGCGAGCGAGCGGAAGGAGTGGAGGATGCGATTGCAATCGCGCTTGATCGCGTGCGTCGCGCGCTGTGCGCTCGGCATCCTGGGGCTCGCGGCCTGTGATGCCGGGCCGCCCGGCGGCGCCACTGCGTCCGGGAGCGAAGCGCCCGAGGGTTGGGAGAGCCTCGGCGAGCGCGCAGGGGCGCTGCGTCTCTACTACCAGTACGTGGATTCCGGCGGCGGCGTCCGCTTCGTCGAGCGCCTCGAGGAGGTGCCCGAGAGTTGGCGCGACAAGGTGGGCTTCGTGAAGCTCGACGTCCCGCCGCCGCTCTCGCCGCTCGACGCCGAGCGGCAGCGCAGCGCGCGCGCTGCGCGCGGCGTGAACGGGCAGATTGCTGCTGCGCGCGCGGCCGCAGCGCGCGGGACTCTGGCGGCCCCCGCCCGGCCCACAGCCCGCGAGCGCGAGCCGGAGGCTTCGAACACGCTCGTGCTCTACTCCGCGGACTGGTGTCCGATCTGTCTCCGCGCGAAGGACTATCTCGACGATCGCGGCATCGATTACGAGGAGCGCGATGTCGACGAGCCGGAATGGAAGCAGGAGCTGGTCGCGAAGACCGGGCGCCGCGCGATTCCAGTCTTCGAGTTCGGCGGCCGCATCCTGAGCGGCTTCCGTCCCGAGGCGCTCGAGCGCCTGATCGGCCGCTAGGCCCTGGCGCGGCGCTCAGAAGCGGATCCGCAGGCCCCCGCGGGCCGAGAAGCCTCCGAGCTCCTCGACGTCCACGTCGTCGTCGTCGTAATAGTAGTAGTCGTCGTAGTGGTCTTCCTCGGTGAGCTGCGCGTCGACGGAGACGCGGGCTTCGACGAAGGCGGAGACGAGCTCTGCGAGCGGCAGCTCGAGACCTGCGATCGCGGTCGCGCCGAGCGACCCGCCGGTGTCGTCCACCCGCACGCCGCGCACGGTCTCGATCGCGTCGTCGTCGATTACATTGAGCGAAGTCTGGATTCCGACGCCGAGGTAGGGCCGCAGCACGCCGAGGTCGAACAGATAATGCGCGAGCAGGCGCAGCTCGAAGCTGTCGATGCCGACGTCGTCGACACCGAAGAGTTCGGTGTCGTAGTGCCGGAACTCGAACTCGCCGCCGAAGCGCCAGGGGCGCCCTGCGAGCCGGTACAGCACTTCGCCGCTCACCGAATAGCCGGTGTTCCCGTCCCAGGGAACCACGACCCCGCCCGCGGCGCCGAGCGAGAGCTGGGCCCGCGCGGGGGCTGCCGCGAGCCCGGCGACGAGTGCGAGAGCGAGCAGCCCTGCGGCTTTGGAGCAGCGCATCTAACGAATGCCGTAGAGCCGCGCGGGATTCTCCGAGAGGATCTTGCGCTTCAGAGCGTCAGAGAGGTCGTCGCGCGCCGCGAGCGTCTTCATGGTGAAGGGGCACTGGCCTTCGGGGTGGCAGTAGTCGGAGCCGAGCACGAGCTGATCCGCTCCGACGATTTCCGCGACCGCCGGCAGGATCGCTTCGTCCGGCTCGGTTGCGAAGTAGAGCTGGCCGCTGCGCAGCACGGCTTCGGGCGCGCGGCCGGCGGCCTCGCGCCGGAAGCTGAAGGTGCTCCAGGCGGCCTGCAGCCGCTCGATCTGATAGGGAACCCAGCCCGCGCCGGCCTCGAGGAAGGCGACGCGCAGCTCCGGGTGGCGGTCGAGCACGCCGCCCAGCACGAGATTTCCGAGCGCGATCTGGCTCGACAGCGAGCCGTAGGCCTCGCGCATGCGGTACTGCGGCGTCAGCGCGCGCGCGGGATTGATCTGGATCCCGATGGTGTGGATGCAGATCGGCACGCCGAGCTCGACCGCGGCCTGCCAGATCGGCGCGAGGCTCGCGGCGTCGAGCGTGAGGCCGCTCGCGTGGTGCGGAGGCAGCACGCCCGCGACGAAGCCGAGCTCAGAGACGCAGCGGCGCAGCTCGTCCGCGGCTTCGCGCGGCGCCTGCAGCGGCAGCATCGCGACGCCCTTCAGCCGCGCGGGCGCGGCCGCGCAATAGCTCGCGAGGTAGCTGTTGTACGCGCGCAGCGTCGCCCTGGCGACCTGCGGCGAATCGACGATCGAGGCCGCGAGGAAGCTGTGCCCTCCGAAGAGCACCGCGACATCGATGCCCATTTCGTCCATGTCCGGCAGCCGCGCCTGCGGATCTTCTTCGCCGCGGCGCGGCAGCCAGTACTTCCCGTCGCGGGTCAGCGCCGCAACCGCAGCCTTGACGTCGCTGTAGTCGAGGTCGGGAATTTCTTCCGGGAGCAGCCGCCCCTCGACAGCGAGGCGCGGAAATCCGCTGTCGTCGCGCAGCGAGCGCGGCGCGAACTCGCGCAGCTCGGGCGGCAGGAACGCCGGCCAATCGATGTGCCAGTCGTTCACGTGGCCGTCGGCGTCGATCACCCGGATGCCGTTCAGCAGGACGGACTCCTCCGCGCGCGCTGCAGGCTCCGATTCTACTCCCGGCTCGGCCCCAACGGACCAGGGGATCGCAGTCCCCTCTGCTTGCGGCGCCGCTCGAGAAGCGCTCTAGTGCGGCCGAAGAATTCGAGGCAAGGGCCGAACCCGAGTGCGGGCGGGCCCTGCGACCCCGCGTCCGAGCAGGCCCCCGGCTGCTACGGCTGGCGGGGCAGTTGCGTTTTCCGGCCCGGCAGCGCCGGCGGGAGCGGGTGGAGCAGCGCGTTGGAACGCGACGCAGAAAAAACCGCAGCGGAGACGCCGAGCGCGGCGCCGCTCGAGCTCGAGCGCGCGCATTCGCTGAACGACTTCACTGCGCGCGTCGCCGCGCGCACGGGAGCGCTGCGCGTACTCGGCCTGCGCGGCTCGGCGCGCGCGCTGATCGCGGCCGAGCTGATTCGCGCGCACGGCAAGGGCCCGGTGTTGTTCGTCGCGGCGAGCTCGAAGGTCGCGGACGTCCTGCTCTCGGACCTGCGCACGGCGCTCGGCGACGCCGGCGAATCTCCGCGTGTGCGGCTGTTTCCGCGCCACGACACGCACCCCTACGAGCGCTTCTCGCCGCAGCCCTTCGTCACGGCACAGCGCATGGACGTGCTCTACCGCTGGCTGCAGGCCGGCGGCGGATCCGACGCGCGGCGCGAGATCGCGCCGGTGGTGGTGGCACCGTGGACGGCGCTCGCCGCGCGCGTGCCGTCGCGCGAGGCGGTGCGCGCGCACACGGTGCACCTCGTGCTCGGGCAGCGCATCGACCGCGACGCCCTCGTGAAGCGTCTGCTGGGCTCGGGCTACGGCCGCAGTCCGCTGGTGCAGGAGCGCGGCGAGCTCGCGGTGCGCGGCGGCATCCTCGACCTGTTCCCGCCGCAGCGCGAACGCCCGCTGCGCGTCGAGTTCCTCGGAGACGAAGTCGAGTCGATCCGCGACTTCGATCCGGCGAGCCAGCGCTCCGAGCGGCCGCTCGAGTCCGCCGTCGCAGCGCCTCCGCACGAGCTGCTCTGCGAGCGCTCGCTGGTGGTCGAGCGCACTTCCGCGCTGCACGAGCTCGCGCGCCGGCAGCAGGTGCCGGATCGCGCCGTCGATGAGCTCGTCGACGCGCTGCTGCGCGGCTTCGTGCCTCCCGGCGCCGAAGCACTCGCGCCGCTCTTGCAGCCCGCGCTCGAGAGCGTGCTCGACTTCCTGCCCGGCGATGCGCTGGTGCTGATCGACGACCCGGACGCGGGGCGCGAACGTCTGCAGAGCTACGTCGGAGACGCGGCCGAGCACTTCGCGGCCGCGCGCGCGAGCGGCCGGCCGGCCTGCGCGCCGGAAGAGCTCTTCCTCGCACCGGAGGAGCTCGAGGCGAAGCTGCGCGAGCGCGCGCCAGTCTTGTTCGAGCGCCAGATCGTGCTCGACGCGAAATCCGACACCGCGAGCCTGCAGCTGCCGGCGCGCGGGCACGACGAGCTGCGCGCGGCGCTCGCCCGCACGCGGCGCAGCGAAAACGCGCTTGCGCCGCTGGTCGAGGAGCTCGTGCGCTGGCGCGAGAAAGAGCGCCGCATCGTGCTCACGGCGAGCGCGCTCTCGGGCGCCGAGCGTCTGCGCACACTGCTCGCGAACTACGGCGTGAAGGCGCGTATCAAGCCAGCCGGGGAGCCGGTTTGGAAGTGGTCCGCAGCCGGACGCATCGAGATCCGCGTGGCCGCGCTCTCCGAGGGCTTCGAGCTGCCCGCAGCGCAGCTCGTGCTGCTGACCGAGGAGGAGATCTTCGGCCCGCGCGAGCGGCGCAAGCACAGCTCGCGCTGGCCGACCGGCGCTGCGGTCGAGGCGATCGAGAGGCTCGCGCCGGGCGACTATCTCGTACACGCCGACCACGGCATCGGGATCTACCGCGGCCTCGTCGCGCTAGAGCTGCGCGGCGCTTCCGGTGAGTTCCTGCGCATCGAGTACGACGGCGGCGATCGCCTGTTCTTGCCCGTCGATCGGCTGAACCGGGTGTCGGCCTACGCGGGATCCGACGGCCACGAGCCGCGCATCGACAAGCTCGGCGGCAGCAGCTGGGAGAAGGCGCGCGAGAAGGTCCAGGGCTCGCTGCGCGACATGGCGCGCGAGCTGCTCTCGCTGCACGCCGCGCGCGAGCTCGCGCCGGGCTTCTCGTTCTCGGGTCGCGATCACGGCTTCGACGAATTCGAGGCGGCCTTCCCCTTCGAGGAAACTCCGGATCAGCTGGCGGTGATCGAGGAGGTGCTGGCCGACATGCAGCAGCCGAAGCCGATGGACCGCCTCGTCTGCGGCGACGTCGGCTATGGCAAGACCGAGGTCGCGCTGCGCGCCGCGTTCCGCGCGGCGATGGACGGGCGCCAGGTCGCCGTGCTGGTACCGACGACGATCCTCTGCCAGCAGCACGAGGAGACCTTCCGCAAGCGCTTCGAGGGCTACCCGGTGAACCTCGCCACACTCTCGCGCTTCGACCCCCCGGCCGAGAGCAAGCGCGTGCTAGAGGGGCTCGCTTCGGGCCGCATCGACGTCGTGATCGGCACGCACCGGCTGCTGCAGAAGAACGTCGCGTTCCGCGATCTGGGCCTGCTGGTGGTCGACGAGGAGCACCGCTTCGGCGTCGCGCACAAGGAGCGCATCAAGCAGCTCAAGAAGAACGTCGACGTGCTGACGCTGACCGCAACGCCGATTCCGCGCACGCTGCAGCTCGCCTTCGCGGGCCTGCGCAACCTCTCGGTGATCGAGACGCCCCCGGCCGACCGCATGGCGATCCGCACCCAGGTCTGCCGCTTCTCGGCCGAGCTGGTGCGCGAGGTGATCCTGCGCGAGCTGCGCCGCGGCGGACAGGTCTACTACGTGCACAACCAGGTACAGACGATCGATGCGGTGGCCGAGATGCTCGCGCGCGTGATCCCCGAGGCGCGCGTGCTCCTCGCGCACGGGCAGATGCCCGAACGCACGCTCGAGGACCGCGTCATGCGCTTCATGCACGGCGAGGCCGACGTGCTCTTGTGCACGACGATCATCGAGAGCGGCATCGACATCCCGCGCGCGAACACCATCCTGATCGACCGCGCGGACCGCCTCGGCCTGGCGCAGGTCTACCAGCTGCGCGGGCGCGTCGGCCGCAGCAATCAGCGCGCCTACGCGTATCTGATGATCCCGTCGAGCGAGGGCCTCACGCCGCGCGCCGAGAAACGCCTCGAGGCGATCCAGGACCTGACCGAGCTCGGCAGCGGCTTCCGGCTCGCGAACCTCGACCTCGAGATCCGCGGCGCGGGCAACCTGCTCGGCGGCGAGCAGTCCGGCAACATGGCGGCCGTCGGCTACGACACCTACATGCAGATGCTCGAGGAGACGATCGAGGAAATGCGCGGGCAGGTGCGCGTGGTGGAGGTCGACCCCGAGATCCGACTCCCGATCCAGGCGCTCTTGCCCGAGGACTTCGTCGCGCAGGTGAATCAGCGCCTGGTGCTCTACAAACGCCTCGCGAGCTGCCGCGACGACGTCGAAGTCGACCGCATCCGCGACGAAATCCTCGACCGCTTCGGCCCGCTGCCGGCTGCGGCCGAGAATCTCCTGATCGTGATCCGGCTCAAGCTCGCCGCGCGCCGCCTCGGCATCGCGGCCGTCGACTACTCGAGCGGCGAGCTCGTACTCACGGCCGGCGAGATCACCCACATCGATCCGAGCCGCCTGCGCTCGCTGCTGACGAATGCGCGCGCCGCGGGCGGCATCCGCGTGACGCCGGGGCACAAGATCTACGCTCCGGCCCGGGACCCTTCGGCCCAGGGCCTCTACGCGGCGGCGCTGCAGCTCTTCGAACGCCTGGCGCCCGCGAGCTGAGGCATGATGCGGGACGCAGCCAGCCAGGAGCGCCCCACGTGAGTCCCGCCGCCTCGCCGCCCCGCATCTCTGCCGAAGACGCCGCCGCCCTGGTCCGCTCGGGCGACTGGGTCGACTACGCCGCGAACACTGCGCAGCCGGACCTCTTCGACCGCGCGCTCGCGGCGCGCGTGGGCGAGCTGCGCGGGGTCAAGATCCGCTCCTGCCTCTCGCTGCGGCCGCGTGCGGTGGTCGAGGCCGATCCGACCGGCGAGCGCTTCGCCTGGCTCTCGTGGCACTTCAGCGCGTGGGACCGCGCGCAGCACGACGCCGGCCGCGCGAGCTACATCCCGATGAATTTCGGTGAGTCTCCCGACTACTACCGCCGCTTCATCGAGCGCGTCGACGTCGCCTGCATCAAGACCTCCCCGATGGACGCTCACGGCTATTTCAACTTCGGGGCCTCCGTCACCTATCTCAAGGCCATGAGCGAGCGCGCCAAGCTGCTGCTCGTCGAGACCTGCCCCTCGGTGCCGATCGTGAACGGCGTGCAGGAGTGCGTGCACGCGAGCGAAGTCGACTTCGTGCTGGAGGGCGAGGACACTCCGCTGCCGGAAGTCGGCACGGCGCCGGCGAGCGATGTCGACCGCAGAGTCGGCGCGCTGATCGTGGCCGAGATCCCGGAAGGGGCCTGCCTGCAGATCGGGATCGGCGGCATGCCGAATGCGGTCTGCGCGGTGCTGAAAGACGCAGGCACGCGCGACCTCGGGATTCACACCGAGATGCTGGTGGAGGGCATCCTCGACCTCTACGAGGCCGGCCTGGTGACCGGCGCGCACAAGCAGATCGACCGCGGCGAGCTGGTCTTCACCTTCGCGGGCGGCTCGAAGCGGCTCTACGACTTCATCCACCAGAACCCGGTCGCGCACAGCCACCCGGTCGACTACACGAACGACCCCGCGGTGATCGCGCGCAACGAGCACGTGATCTCGATCAACAACACCACGCAGATCGATCTGCAGGGCCAGGCGGCCTCGGAGTCCTCCGGGCATCGCCACATCAGCGGAACCGGCGGCCAGCTCCAGTTCGTGCGCGGTGCCTACGCCTCGCCGGGCGGCAAGTCCTTCTTGTGTCTGTCGTCCGTGTACGAGCGGCACGGCCGGCGCGAGAGCCGGATCGCCGCGCAGCTCACGCCCGGCAACATCGCGACGACGCCTCGCACGGACGCGATGTACGTCGTGACCGAGTACGGCCTCGTCAACTTGAAGGGCAAATCGGTGCCCGAGCGCGCGCGGGCGCTGATCGGCATCGCGCACCCGGACTTCCGCGAGGCGCTCGAACGCGAGGCCCGCGAGAAGCGGCTGATCCCGCGCGCGTTCTGGTAGGGAGGAGGGGTCTATGGCTGAGCCCGTGCTGTTGCGAAAGCTGCGAGACGGAATCCTCACGCTGACGCTGAACCGCCCCGCGCAGTTCAATGCGCTCTCGGCGGAGCTGCTCAGCGAGCTCGAACGCACGCTGGATGGCATGCAGGCCGAGCCGAGCGCGCGCGTCGTCGTGATCGCCGCCGCGGGCCGCGGCTTCTGCGCCGGACACGATCTGCGCGAGATCCGCGAGCTCGGAGACCGCAAGCGCGTCGAGGCGCTGTTCCTCCACTGTTCGCGCGTGATGCAGCAGCTGATCGCGCTGCCGCAGCCGGTGATTGCGCGCGTGCACGGCATCGCCACCGCGGCGGGCTGCCAGCTCGTCGCGAGCTGCGACCTCGCGATCGCGTCCTCCGCCGCGCGCTTCGCGACCCCGGGCGTCGACATCGGCGCGTTCTGCGCGACCCCGGGCGTCGCGGTCTCGCGCGCGCTCGCGCGCAAGCACGCGCTCGAGCTGCTGCTCACCGGCGAGCCGATCGACGCCGAGCGCGCGCTCGCGATCGGCCTCGTGAACCGCGTGGTGGCGCCGGAACAGCTCGACGCCGAGGTCGCGAAGCTCGCGACGCTACTCGCCTCGAAGTCGCCACAGGCGCTGGCCTCGGGCAAGCGCCTGTTCCAGCGCCAGCTCGAGCTGCCGCTCGCAGAGGCCTACGCGCTCGCGAGCGAGGCGATCGCCCGCGACTTCGCGAGCCCTGACGGCAGCGAGGGCGTGGACGCCTTCCTCTCGAAACGCGCACCGGTGTGGAAGGGGCGCTGAAGCAACTCGGCTCAGCGAGGCGGCAGCCGAGCTGGGGCGCCGCTCTACGAGCGCGTAGCCTTCTTCCGGGGCCGGGCGCTTCGAGATGCCACCTTCATGAGCCCTCGGAGAGCTTCGTTGACAGCATCCTCGTTCGGGAATGCTCGAGCCACATCCGGTTGCAGGAGCACCAGATTGGTGCCGGCGCTGTACCGCTTGTAGTACTTGCCACGTACTCCACCCCGCAGCTTGGAGAAGTCATACTCCTTGCGCATTCTGCGAGCTTTACCAGGTGCCTTCTTCATGATCCCTGCGCTCTCGGCGAGTCGCCGTTCTCGCACTGATGAGTCTAACTCTACCAGAGCCCTCGGTATGCGAAACGACGAGCACCCGCCCTGTATCGGAGCAACCGAATGTCAGGAAGCGCTGCTCTCCGGAGATCTCATCGGGATCGGGCAACGAAACAGCGAGGCGACCCCCGCACGCGATTCTGGCTTCTTGAAAGGAGACCTCGTGCATGCGAAAATTCTCACGCGTCTTGTTCGGGTCCCACTCGAAGTTCCCGCGGAGATCTAGCCGCTGATCGCCGGTGTAGAAGAGTCGCGCGGTGCGGCTGGATTTCTGGTTAGGCTGCGGCCCCGGAGCGGAGTGAGAACTGGCTGTGCCGATCATCTCGATCTTCTTCGGGATCGTGATTCGGATGTTCTATCAAGAGCATGGTGTGCCGCACTTCCATGCCGAGTATCAGGGGCAGCAGGTAACCTTCACGTTCGACGGGAACCTCCTTGCGGGGGCGCTGCGCTCCCGTACTGCGCTCCGGTTGATCGAAGAGTGGGCGGAGGTTCACCGAGCCGAACTCGAAGCGAACTGGCGGCGAGTCCAGGCAGGGGAGCCGCTCGAGAAGATCCCGCCCTTGGACTGAGGAGATGCCATGGGGTTCTTGCCGAGCGTGATCCGAGCGGAGTACCGAGGTGGGTACACCATCCACCTCACCTTCAACGATGGCCTGGAGCGAGCTGTCGACTTCGGCCGATGGATGACCGGGCCTGTCTTCGGTCCGCTTCGGGATACGGCCTACTTTCAGCGGTTCTTCCTGGACGGCGGGACCGTTACATGGCCCAATGGCGCGGATATCGCGCCGGAAACCCTCTACGAGCAGGCGAAGTCGAGCGCGGCTGCCTAACCTTGAGATGCGGCGGGCCACCTTCGCCGGCTACTGATCGCAAGTACGCTAGTCGTCAGCGAGGCCGCCTGGGCGCTCCCGATCGGCGCTAGCATCGCGGCCATGGTGCTCGAAGTCGCGATCCTGAATCTCCGCCCAGGCAGTTCCAAGGAGTTCGAAGCCGCCTTTTCCGGCGCCCAGAAGATCATCTCCACCAGCGTGGGTTACCACCGGCACGAGCTCCGGCGCTGCGTCGAAGCCGTGGATCGATACCTGCTCCTCATCTGGTGGGAGACCCTGGAAGACCACACGCTGGGCTTCAGGCAGTCGCCGGAATATCAGCGCTGGCGCGAGCTCCTGCATCATTTCTATGATCCGTTCCCAACGGTCGAGCATTATGTCGCAGTGCCAGGAGCTTTTGACTAACATATTCCGGCGCGTGAGCGGATCCGCTGCCAGTCCAGAGCCCCTGCGACGACGTGCTGCCTTTCATCCGGCCCGCCGGCTGAAAGGCCACAGCAGCTGTGCGGCGAAGCCCGGCGGCGGCGCGTCCGCGAGCACGCCGTAACGAGCCGGCCACGCGGACGCGGGCAGGTACTGCGTGCCGAAGATCCGGTCGATCCACGGGAAGTGGACGGCGAAGTTCTTGTCCTTCGCCGCCGGGTCGGCGGCGTGGTGCCAGTGGTGGAAGCGCGGTGTGACCAGCAGCTGCTCGAGCCAGCCGGTGCGCGCGCCCAGATTTGCGTGGATCCAGGTGGCCTGCGCGGACACCCAGACGAGATACGCCGCGAGCGCAGTGTGCTCGATGCCGAGCGCGAAGAGCGGCACGAACGCCGCGGAGCGCGTCGCGATGACGTCCACCAGGTGCAGGCGCGAGCCGGCCAGCCAGTCCAGCGCCTCGCTCGAGTGATGGATCGCGTGGAAACGCCAGAGCCAGGGCAGCGCATGAAACGCGCGGTGCGCGGCGTAGCTCGCGAGGTCGGCCGCGAGCACGGCCAGGGTCAGCTGCAGCGCGAGCGGCTGCGACGCCACCGCCCGCTGGAGCGCGGGCCACGCGGCCCAGCGAAACAGCAGCAGGGCCGGCGCCAGCGTCGCGAGCGCGAGCAGCTGCACCAGCAGGTGGCTGACGAAGAAGTAGGCGAGATCCGTCTGCCAGCCGCGCCGAAACACCGGCTGCTCGGGCAAGCGCGCGAACGCGCGTTCGAGCGGCACGAACACGACCGCGAGCAGCAGCAGGTCGAGCGCGAGCCAGTCGAGGCCGAGGTACTGCGAGCGCGCCACCGGCGTCTCGACCTCGACCCAGGCGCCGCCCGCGAGCTGCGCCGCGAAAGCGAGCGCGAGGCCGAGCGCGCCGAGGCGCGGCCCGCGCTGCAGCGCAACCGCGAGCGCGCCCAGCGCCGCACTGCTCACGATCGCGCCCGCGATCAGCGCGCGCACCACCGCCATCGGATAGACCGCGCGCAGCTCAGGCGTCGTCAGCAGCTGCGGGAAGTGGAGGCAGAGCACCGCGAACGCGGAGAGCGTCGCCAGGAACAGCGACACGATGCCGAGCAGCCAGCGCCGGCCGAGGGCCTTTCGCTCGCGATCGGGGAGATCCGCCACCTCGGGAGTATCGGCGAACGGAACCGTACGCAGGAAGGCCGATGAACAGGGTCTAGCCTCGATGCCGGGTAGTTTGATACTCGTCGACCCGCATCAGCTGCGAGGCCTCCTGGACCCTTCACGCGCCGCGAGAGGCCGCTTCGAGCGCTCGCAGGTCCAGCTTCTTCATGGGCATGAATGCCGCGACGACGCGCGCCACCCGTGCGGGATCTGGATCCGTCATCATTGCGCCGAGCGCGCGCGGCACGATCTGCCAGGAGAGGCCGAAGCGATCCTTCAGCCACCCGCACTGACCCTCCTCGCCGCCATCGGCAATCAACGCGGACCACAGCCGATCGATCTCCGCTTGCGTGTCGCACGCTACCGACAGCGAGCAGGCTTCGCTCAGCTTGTAGTGCGGTCCCCCATTGAGCGCCTGGAACGCGACGCCGTCGAGCTCGAACACGACCAGCAACGCCTGTCCGCCGGGCTGGCGACTGATCGCGGTGATGCGCGAGCCGTCGAAGAGCGAGGTGTAGAAGGTCGCGGCCTGTTCTGCGTGCGCGTCGAACCACAGGCAGGTCGACAGCGTCTGTCGGGTCGCCATCAGCGTCCTGCTACTCGCCGCTTCCGTACGGGCGCGTGATGATCTCGAGGAGATGCCCGTTGGGATCCACGAAGTACACACCCCGCCCACCGAAGTGGTGATTGATCTCCCCGGGCTTCGACCGCGCCGGGTCGGCCCAATACGGGACGCCCCGATTCTGGATGCGGCCGAAGATCTCGTCGAACTCAGGCTCGCTCACCAGGAAGGCGTAGTGCTGCGAGTCGACCTTCCCAGCTGCGTCGATCAGATCCAGGGATACGCCGTTCGCGGCGTCGACGACATGGAAGTGGCCGAACCGGCGGGGCACCGGAAGCCCGAGGACTTCTGACCAGAAGCGCGCGGTCCCTTCGCTGTCGTGGGCGTGAACAATCGTGTGGTTGAGCTGCACCGCCATCGAGCGATCTCCTCTTCTCCGGCCCCGCCTCCGCTTGACTTGTGAATCATGATTCACCATGATCGTGTGAATCGAGATTCACTCCAGCTCGCGGAGGCAACCCATGGCAGCCTTGTCCGAAGATGCCGCGGTCGTGCAGCGGCTGCTCGACCACATCGACCACCAGACGACCGACCGGAGCGAGGCGTGCTGGCGCGAGCCCGTCGCGCACTATCGCTCGCAGCAGCGGCTGGACGCGGAGGTCGGGTGCGTGCTGCGCAGGACCCCGACGCCTTTCTGCCCCTCGGCGGCGCTGCGCGAGAACGGGTCCTACGTCGCGCGCGACGCCGCGGGCACGCCGCTCCTCGCGGTGCGAGGGAACGACGGCCAGGTGCGCGCGTTCCGCAACGCCTGCCGTCACCGCGGCACGCAGCTGGCGTCCGGCTCGGGTTGCGCAAAGGCCTTCGTCTGCCGCTATCACGGCTGGACCTACGGCCTCGATGGCGGTCTTCGGCATGTGCCGCATCAGGACGGGTTTCCGGGCCTCGAGCCGAGCACGCGGGGCCTGGTGCCGGTGCAGACCACCGAGCGACACGGGGTGGTGTTCATCACGCAGGAGCAGGCAGCGAGCGTCGCGTCGCGCCTGGACGGCCTGCCGCCGCTGATCGCGTCGCACTGGCGCCTGTGGAACACCACCGAACGGGAGGTGAGCGCCAACTGGAAGGTGCTCATCGAAGGCTTCCTGGAGGGCTATCACATCCGCTCGACGCACCCGAAGACCTTCTATCCGCTCCAGTTCGACAACCTGAACGTCGTCGAGACCTTCGGGTGGAACAGCCGGGTGGCGTACCCGTACCGAGCGATCCACAAGCTGCGCACGCTGCCGCCGGCCGAGCGCTCGGTGGACGGCAAGCTCACCTACGTCTACCACCTGTTCCCGAACGCGATCGTGGCGACGTTTCCAGCGCAAGTCATTCTGGCAGTGCTCGAGCCGCTCGCCACGGACCGGACGCTGTTCATCACCTACGTGCTGACGAAGCGCGGTGACGACGCCGACACGAACGCCAACGAGCACGCTGCGTCGCTGCGCGGACTCGACCTCGTGGACGCCGGCGCCGCCGAGGACCGTGCGGTCGCGTGCGCGATCCAGCGCGGTCTCGCGAGTGGCGCGAACGAGTACCTCGAGTTCGGGCTGTTCGAGGGCGCGATCGCTCATTTCCACCGCACTCTGAACGCCGTGCTCGACGGCAATGCGAACTTCTCGAGCGGGTCATGAGCGCACGCCAGCGCCAGACCGCAAAGCGCCCCGCCAAGGGGCGCGCAAAGGGATCCGCCGCCGCGTCGCGCGGCGACACCCGCAAGCGGCTGGTGGACGCAGCGCTCCATCTGCTGGAAGAGGGTGGCTATGCAGCCGCTTCGGTGCAGGCGATCGCCGACCGCGTCGGCGTCGCAGCCGGGGCGCTGTATCGGCATTTCCCTTCGAAGGCGGAGCTGTTCGTCGAAGTGTTTCGAAGCGCCGCGGGGCGAGACCTCGCTGCGATCGACGAGGCGGCTGCCTCGGGTGGCTGCGTCCAGCGCCTCGAGGCGGCGGTCGCAGCCCACGCCAGGCGTGCGCTGCGCCGCCGTCGCCTGGCCTGGGCGCTGCTGCATGAACCCGTGGACCCGTTGGTGGACGCAGAGCGGCTCGTGTACCGGCGTAGGTACTGCCGACACATGGCAGGCTTGCTGCGCGAGGGGATCGCCGCCGGGGAACTGCCTGAGCAGAACGTCGAGCTCTGCGCTGCCGCACTGGTAGGCGCGATCGCCGAGTCGCTGGTCGGCCCGCTGTCGCCCGTCGCCGGTCAGATCGCATCGAACGAGGACGTGATCGCAGCCCTCGTGCGCTTCTGTCGCCGGAGTGTGGGCGCTCCCGATGGCGCCACATTGCGCGCGATCGAGGGTGCGCGGCGGAGATCGCCGACCCGCCGCGGAGCTTCGCAATGACCGACAAGGTGACCACAGAGGACCGAGGAGCGGTTCGGATCCTGCGCATCAACCGACCCGATCAGCGAAACGCCGTCGATGGGGAGACTGCGCTGGGACTCGGCCGTGCGATCGAGGCCTTCGCCGCCGAGGATCGAATGCGCGTGCTCATAGTTACGGGCGCAGGAGATCTGTCCTTCTGCGCTGGCGCCGACCTCAAGAACGCGCGGAGCCTGTTCCAGCACGAATACACCGACACAGCAGGACCGATGGGATTTGCGCGCTTGGATCCGGGCAAGCCAACCATCGCGGCTGTCAACGGCTACGCGTTCGCAGGCGGTTTCGAGCTCGCGGCCTGGTGCGATTTTCGCGTCGGCGCCGCCAACGCGGAGTTCGGCTGCCTGTCGCGCCGTTGGGGCGTGCCCTACTGCGACGGCGGCACGCAGCGCTTCGCGCGGATCATGGGAACTGGAAACGCGCTTTACATGCTGATGACCGGTGCGCGGATCGACGCGCCCCGCGCCTATCAGATTGGATTTCTGCAGGAGATCGTGCCGCAGGGCGAGGCGCTCGACCGCGCGCTGGAGCTGGCCGACGTGATCGCCGGCTATGCGAATTTCCCGGGCATCTGCGCCGATCGCCGCGCGACACTCGCAGGACTCTCGCTCGACCTCGATGACGGACTGCTGCTCGAGGCAGCGCTGTCTCGCGCAGCGGCATCCGGCGAGGAGATGGCGGCGGGTCTCCGGCGTTTCGCCGACGGCGCGCGCGACGCATCACCGCGCCCGCCGTCCGATGGCACGAAAACTCGAACGCGCTAGCGCTGCCGCGGCTCCTTCACGCACCGCGTCGACGGGAGACCTGAATCGGCTCCTCGCGGTTCGCCGCGATCTGGGTGAGACGAACGCGCTAGCGCAGATCGAAGACGAGCAGCTCGCTCTCGCTCAGCGCCGTCAACCGGAGCTCGCGCTCCGCGCTCAGCGCGGCGCCGTCCCCGGCTTCGAGGCGCGCGCCGGAGAGTTCGAGCGTGCCGCGTGCGAGTTGCACCCAGGCGTGGCGGCCGGAGCGCAGCGCGAGTGAGACGCTCTGGCCGGGCGCCAGCAGCGACGCGTAGAGATCGACGTCCTGGTGGAGCGCGACCGAGCCGTCGCGGCCGCTGCGGGAGGCGACCAGGCAGAGCGTTCCGCTGCGCGCCTCGGCCGGGAAGTGCTTCTGCTCGTAGCCCGGCGCGAGTCCGTTCGCCTCGGGCAGGATCCAGATCTGGAGCAGATGCACGGGCTCGGATTTCGAGGCGTTGAACTCGCTGTGCGTGATGCCGCTGCCGGCACTCATGCGCTGCACGTCGCCGGGGCGGATCGTCGAGCCATTGCCGAGGTCGTCCTCGTGCGCGAGCGCGCCTGCGAGGAGGTAGGTGACGATCTCCATGTCGCGGTGCGAGTGCGGCGCGAAGCCGCGGCCTGGCTGCACGCGGTCTTCGTTGATCACGCGCAGGTCGCGGAAATTCATATGCGCAGGGTCGCGGTAGTCTGCGAACGAAAAACTGTGATGGGTATCGAGCCAGCCGTGCTGAGCGTGCCCGCGCTCGGCGCTCTTGCGGATGCGGATCATGGCGAACTCCCGTCCTCTGCGCGTGCCCCGAGTCTAGAGCGCGCGCAGGTAGCTCGTCCCGCCGAGGTGGCGCACCTGGCTGCGGATCCACGCCGCGCGCTCGCTGGTGCCCGGGCCGGGGCGCAGCACGCTGCGGCGGCGGGGGTCCGGCAGCACCGCGGCGAGGCGCGAGGCCTGCCACGGGCCTAGCACGCGCGGCGGCACGCCGAAGTAGCTGTGGCTCGCGGCGCCCACTCCGAAGACGCCGCGGCCCATCTCGGCGATGTTCAGATACACCTCGAGGATGCGCTGCTTCGGCCACAGCAGCTCGAGCCAGAGCGTGAGCCAGGCCTCGAGGCCCTTGCGCACCCAGCTGCGGCCGGGCCACAGGAACAGGTTCTTCGCGACCTGCTGCGAGAGGGTGCTCGCGCCGCGCAGGCTCCGGCTACTGCGCTTTTCGTCGCCCGTAAGCGCGCGCCAGATCGATTTGAAATCGAAGCCGTGATGTTCACTGAAGCGCTGGTCTTCGGCCGCAATCACCGCGACGGCCACGTGCGGAGAGATCTGCTGCCACGGCACCCACTGGAAGTTCACCCGCTGCGGCTGCTGCAGCATCAGCGCCGAGAAGGGCGGGGGCACCCAGCGCAACAGCAGGATCAGCGGCGCGGGTGCCGCGAGCAGGAGCAACGCCCAGCGGAGCACCCTGCGCCGCAGGCGCGGCTCGAATCTGCGACGTCGCACGGCCGGAGAATTACCAGAGGCTCTGCACGTGGGGGCAGCTGCGAATCCGCTCATCGGAGGTTGCGACTGCGGCGGCGTGTTCCAACGCGGTATCCAGCACGATCAAGAAGCGGCCTCCCAGTCTTTCGTTGCCGCCGCGGGCCGGGTCGGATCCGGGTCCAGATAGGTAACGGACCCGCGCAGGGCTTCTGGATCGGCTGACACCGCGCAGAGTTCGGCGATCGCGACGCCCCGGCGCGTGATCGTGATCGGCTGCTGGGTCTCCTCGACCAGGCGAATCAGCTCGCTGGCGCGCTTGTGAAATTCTCCGACGGCGACCTCCCGCTCGGCCATGCTCTTGTCCTTTTGGCGAATTTTTTCGGTTACTTAGCGTGGCAGATCGGCGCATCGCCCGCTAGCCGAGCCCATGGATCTGCATCCGGTAGCGCAGCGTGCTGCGCGGGAGGCCGAGCGCGCGGGCCGCGCGGGCGACGTTCCAGCGGGAGCCTTCGAGTGCGGCGAGAAGCTCGGCGCGTTCGGGTGTGAGCGGGGGCGCCGAACGCTCGAACGCTGCGGGGCTCGAGAGCGACGGCCCGCGCAGCCGCGGCGCTTCGTACTCGCGCAGCACGCGCTCCACGTCCCCCGGCTCGACCCAGTTGGAACCTGGCGGCAGCGCGAGCCACAGGCGCTCGAGCAGGTTCAGCAGCTCGCGGACATTGCCGGGCCAGTCGCAGGCGGCGAGGCGCGCGAGCGCCGCTGCGCGGAACTGCGGAGCCGGGGTGGGAGCACGGCTCGCGGCCACATGCGCACGCGCGGCGATTTGCGCCAGACCGCGCACCGCGAGCTCGGCGATGTCCTCCGCGCGCTCGCGCAGCGCGGGTACCCGCAGCTGCACGACGTGCAGGCGGAAGAACAGATCCGCGCGGAAACGGCCCGCCTCGACCTCGCGCGCGAGTTCGCGGTGCGTGGCCGCCACGATGCGCGCGCGCAGCCGGCGGCTGCGATTGCTGCCGACGCGCTCGAATTCGCGGTCCTGCACCGCGCGCAGCAGCCGCGCCTGCAGCGGCAGCGGCAGCTCGCCGATCTCGTCGAGGAAGAGCGTGCCCGCGCCGGCCTCCTCGAAGCGGCCCGCGCGCTCCGCGTGTGCGCCCGTGAACGCGCCGCGCTCGTGCCCGAAGAGCTCGCTCTCGAGCAGCGAATGTGCGAGGCCGGCGCAATCGGCCACGACGAAGGGCTGCGCGGCGCGCGCCGAGCGTCGGTGCAGCTCGCGCGCGACGAGCCCTTTGCCGGTGCCGGTCTCGCCGCTGATCAGCACACTCGCGTCCGAGGCGGCGGCCTGCGCGATCAGCCCGCGCAGCGCGCAGATTGCGGGGCCACTGCCTAGCAGGACGCTCTCGGGGTCGCGCTGCGATCCGATGCGCAGGATCATGCTCGGTCCCTCCGCTGCGGATCCCGCTGCGAAATGGCGGGATCTCGCCTCGGGACGCAACTAACGCCATCCGCGGGCCCGGCGGAGCGCCTGTTTGCGCTCTGCTGCGAGACCGGCGCGCGGGGGCGTCGCGGGGGTGTCAGCCCGTGGCCGGCTGCGCGCGGATTCCCCGCGGGAACATCCCCTGCTCACTTTTGACTGCGCCGGTTCTGCCTGATTCCAGAGCCGAACGAGAGCGGACACAACCGGACGCCAAAGATCTCTAATTCACATGAATTCACGAACTGTTGTGAAATTCAGACGCCTAGACTCATCCCAGGGGAATGAAGCCGGGTCCCATGCCCAAGACGGTCCTCGTGGTGGACGACCAGGCCCTGCCGCGGCAGGCGCTCGCGAACGAGCTCAGTGATGCCGGCTTCCTCGTCGTGCAGGCGCAGGACGGCGAAGAGGCCTGGCAGCGCTTCGCGGAATCGCCACCGGACGTCGTGATCACCGACATGCTGATGCCCCGCTCCGACGGTCTCGAGCTGCTGGGGCGGATCCGCGAGCGCTCCGAAGTGCCGGTAATCCTGTTCACCGCGCGCGGCAGCATCCAGAACGCGACAGCCGCGATCAAGTCGGGCGCGCAGGAGTTCGTCGCGGCGCCCGACGTCGCGCTCGAAGATCTGGTCCAGCTGGTGCGCGATGCCGCGAACCGCAGCAGCCCGAACACCGAACACCCCGACCTCGAGAAGCGCTTCGTCGGACATTCGCGCGCGCTGCAGAAGCTGCGCGAGCGCCTCTCGGGCCTCGCGCCGCTGCGCACGCCGGTGCTCGTCTGCGGAGAGTCCGGCACTGGCCGCTCGGCGGCGATTCGCGCGCTGCACGAGCTCGGCGCGACCGCGGGCGGAAATCTGGTACGCCTCACGCCCGAAACTCCGCGCCCCGACTCCCGGCTGCCACAGCCTTCGGCCGTACATCTGGCCGGAGTCGATGACTTCCCGGAAGCCGCGCAGCGAGAGTGGACCGAGCGCCTGCTCGGCGCCGAACGCGAGGGCTGGAAGCGCGGGCCGCGCATCCTCGCAAGCGCCGCCGATACCCCGGGCGTGCTCGCGAGGGATGCGCACTTCGAGCGCGGCCCCGGCCGCGCGCTGCTGCGATTCGCGCTCGAGCTGCCGCCGCTGCGCACGATCCGCGAGGACATCCCGCCGATCGCGAGCCACCTCGTCGAGCAGATCGGCGCGCGCCTCGGCCGCCGCATCGGAATCTCCCCCGCCGCACAGCAGCTGCTCGCCGAGCAGCGCTGGCGCGGCAACAGCGCCGAGCTGGCCCGCCTGCTGGAACGCGCGATCACGTTCTCGCGCGGTCGCCAGATCCGCCGTGAGCTCGTCGCCGACCTGCTGCGCGAGCTCGAGGAAGATGTCGGCACGCTGCGTGCCCAACGCGCCGTCCGCGAACG
>CAYTJA010000391.1:0-14086 GCA_964437835.1 uncultured Spirochaetales bacterium | reverse complement strand
CCGACGAGACATGCAAGCCGACGAAGTCGGCGCGCAGCGAGGCGCAGCCGAGCGAAGCGGGGTGGTCCGGGCTGCGCCCGGACCGGGACCACAAGGCTAGGGAGTCTCCCCGATGGCCGCCGGCAGGACAGCGGCAGCGAGCGCTGGCTGTCTCCCACAGTCGAAGCTCAATCGCCGCTCCGGGCGCGCCGAACAGGACCGTTGGTCATGAGGATACCTGCGCGCTGCGCCCGGGATCGGCTCGTGCTCGCGCTGGCGACGCTGTGTCTCGCCGGTGCGCTGCCGGCGTCCGCGCGCGCGCAGCGCGAGGCGCCCGCCCTGCCTGCGCCGCCGCCGCAGGCCGAAGCCGGCGCACAGGGAGCTGCCGAGGTCGCTGGCGCGAGCGAGCGCTCGCTGCTGCAAGCCCTCGTCGCCGAGCTCGAGCAAATCAGCGCCGAGCTGCCGCTGCAGCCCTTCGCAGCGCTCGACGACCTGTGGGCCCGCACGGCGCTCGGCCCGCAGGCGCCGCTGCTGCTCGCAGCGCTGCTGCTGGCCCTCGCCTGCCTGCGCCTGCGCGGCCGCGGCGATCTCGCGGTGGTACTCGAGTATCCGGCGGAGCTGCGCGGCACCTTCCACGTGCGCGTTGCGAGTGCGCGCGCGGCTGGGCGCCGGCGCGCGCGCCGCGCGCGCCGACTCGAGAGCAGCGCCGACGCCGAGCGCATGCGCCGCAGCGCCACCACCGCGAGCCGCACCGAGCACCCGCTGGTCGCGCGCGAGACACAGTTCCGCAAGCTGCCCGCGCGCCGCCGCGCGGTGATCGTCGAGGGCTACCTGCAGGCCGCCGAGAGCGATCACATCGTCGCGAAGTGCTTCGAGGAACAGCTCGTGCGCGTGCTGCGCGGCCGCACCACGCGCGTCGATTTCGATTTCCGCCCAGAGGAGTCGCCGGTCGACCTGCGCATCCTGTGGGACCGCCGGCCGGTGCCGGAAGCGCGCGTCGCGCTGCGCGGCCAGCCCGGCTCCACGCGTTATGTGAAAGGCGGGGCCCTGCGGCTCGGCGTACCGCTCGGCAAGCACACGCTGATCGTCGGCAGCGGCGACCGCGTTGCGCAGCTCGAGCTCGAGATCTCGAGCTACGAGGTGCCGACGCTCGAGATCGACCTCTCCGACCGCAGCCGCCTGCTCTTCACGGGCTGCCCGCAGGCCGTCGAGCCGTACTTGCTAGGCGACGTGATCGGCGCTGCGCGCGCGCTCGAGCGCGAGGACCAGGCGAAGCTCGCGCATCTGTTGCGCGCGCGCATGCACGAGGAACGCGGCTCGCCGGACGCCGCGGCGGACCACTACGAGCAGGCCGGCGAGCTCACGCGCGCGGCGCAGCTGCGCGCGGAGCTGGGGCACGCGGCGCACGCGGGAGCGCTCTACGAGGGCGCGGGCGACGCCGCGAGCTCCGCGGCGCAATACCGGATCGCGGGCATGTGGCGCGAGGCCGGGATCAACTACGAGCGCGCGCGGCTCTACGAGAGCGCGGCCGAGTGCTTCCGCGAGGCCGGCGAGCTCGAGCGGCAGGTCGGCGCGCTCGAGCGCGGCGGCGACGCCCGCGAGGCGGTGCGCATCGCGCTCGCAGGCGGGGCCCGGCGCCTCGCGATCGGCGTGCTGCAGCGCGTGCCGAACAGCGATGCGAACGCCGCAGAGGCGCTGCGCCAGCTGATCGAGCTCACCCTCGAGGAGGGCGACGCCGAGCTCGCCGCGGGCAAGCTCGAAGAGCTGATCCGCTCACAGGGCGCGGCCGCGGCGCCGCTCGAGCTCTGCGACCGCATTGCGAAGCGACTCGAGGCCGACGACGAGCTCGAGCGCGCGATCGAGCTGCTCGACGACATCCGGCGCCGCGATGCCGACTATCCGGACGTCGCGTCGCGCCTCGAGGTGCTGCGCAAGCGGCGGAGTCAGGAGCGCCAGCGCGGCTCACAGCCGGCGGCCGGCAATGCGACGCAGGCCCAGAGCGAAGCGCGCTACGAGATCCTCGAGGAAATCGGGCGCGGGGGGATGGGCGTCGTGTACCGGGCCCGCGATCGCCGCCTCGGCCGCGTGATCGCGCTGAAGCGCCTGCCCGAGAACCTGCGCCAGCACCCGCGCGCGGTGGAGCTCTTCCTGCGCGAGGCGCAGGCCGCCGCACAGCTCAACCACCCGAACATCGTGACCGTCTACGACGCGGGCGAAGAGGACGGCTACTACATCACGATGGAGCTGCTCGAGGGCGAGACGCTGCAGAGCGTGCTGCGCGAACGCGGGCGGCTGCAACCCGTCTCCGTCGCGCAGGCCGGCATCCCGGTCGCGCGCGGCCTCGCGTACGCGCACGCGCGCCGCATCATCCACCGCGACATCAAGACCGCGAATCTGTTCGTCACCCGCACGCGCCAGCTCAAGATCATGGACTTCGGGCTCGCGAAGATGCTCGAAGAGGTCCGGCGCGCGACCACCGTGATCGGCGGCACGCCCTTCTACATGGCGCCGGAGCAGAGCGTCGGCGAGAACGTCGATCAACGCGCGGACCTCTACTCGCTCGGCGTCACGCTCTACGAGCTGCTCACGGGCAGCCCCCCCTTCACCCAGGGCGACGTCCCGATGCACCACCGGCACACGCCGCCCCCGGACCCCCGCGAGCGGGTCGAGGGCGTGCCGAACGCGCTGGCCGAGCTGCTGCTGGCGCTGTTGGCCAAGAGCCCCGATGACCGCCCGGCCAGCGCCGAGGAGGTCGCGAGCCGGCTGCTGGAGCTCGCCAGGGGCTAGAGCGGCGGGGACGTTGTTGCCTTTTGCCTTTTCAGCAGCCGAAAAGGCAAGCCGAAGGCTTGCCGTGCGGGCAGGCCGGCTCTGCCGGCCGATCACCCGCAAGGCCAGCAAAAGGCAACAACGTCCCCACCAGGAGGTGGACATCCCGTATCCTCGCCGCGCGCCCTCCGCGCCGGAGCCTCCCCCCGCTCGATGCCCCTCGCATCCCTGAGCCCATTTCGCCGGCTGTGGCCGGCATCTGCTGTGCTGCGCACGCGCGCGCGCTCGACGCTCGCGGACCTGCTCGAGCGCCACGCGCGCCGCCACCCACAGCGCCCGGCGCTGCGCTTCGAGGGCCACGAGCTCTCGTACCGCGCGCTCGACGCCGCGGCGAACCGCGTCGCGTGGTGGGCACTGGGCCAGCAGATCGGCTGCGGCAGCACGGTTGGAGTCCTGCTCGAGAACCGGCCCGAGCTGGTTGCGCTGCTGCTGGGACTGGCCAAGACCGGTGCGCGCGTCGCACTGCTGCCGACCTGGCTCTCCGGGCCCGAGCTCGAAGCCGCATCGACCCGCGCACAGCTCCCGCAGCTGATCGCCGGCAGCGAGTGCCTCGAGCAGGTCGCGAGCCTGCCCTTCGAGCGGCGCGAGCAGCTCGGCCTCTGGATCCTGGACGATCCCACTGGCAAGCCGCTGCCGCTGCCCGCCGGCGCGCGCGCGCTCGACGCCGAGCTCTCCCGCCACAGTGAACGCGCGCCCGATCCGCGCGTGCGCGCGCGGATCGGGACGCGCAGCTCCGCGCTCAAGGTCTGGAGCTCGCAGGAGCGCAGCGCGCTCGCCTCGACGTCGATCTCGCACGCTCACTTCCGCGCGGGCGCCCGCCCCTACCTGGAGAATGGCTTCGGCCGCCGCGACGTGCTCTTCTGCTCGCTGCCGCTGCAGCACGCGTCGACCGGCCTGCTGGCGCTCGCGGCGGTGCTCGAAGTGGGCGCGACGCTCGCGCTCGCGCGGCGCTTCGACGCGCGCCGTTCGCTCGCCGATGCAGCCGCAGCCGGCGCGACCGCAATCGCCTACGACGCGCGCAGCTCGCGCCTGCTGCTGCGCGAGCCGAAGCCGCAGCCGGCGCTGCGGCCCGCGCTGTGGCTCGCGGTCGGCAGCGGGCTGCGGCAGGGCAGCGGGCCGGATTTCCGCGAGCAGCTGGGACTCCGCCGCGTCTGCGAGGTCTACGCGCCTGGCGATCTGCCGCTGCTGCTCTCCAGCTGCGGCGGCAAGCCGGGCCGCGTCGGCCAGCTCGGGCGCCGCGACCGCAGGCGCGCGCGCCTGGTGCGCGCCGAGATCGGCTGCGAGGCGCTGCCGCGAGAAGCCGGCTGCCTGGTCGAATGCCGGCCCGGCGAGATCGGCGAGCTGATCGTGCGAGCCGATGCGGCGTTCGAGCTCGCGGCGGAGGGCCGCAGCCCCGGCGAGGCGGCACCGGCGCGCTGGCTTCACGACGTACTCGAGTCCGGGGATCGCTGGCTGCGCAGCGGCGATCTGATGCGCTGCGACTCCGACGGCTTCCTGCACCACGTCGGCCGCGCGGCGGACAGCTTTCGCTGGCGCGGCGTTGCAGAGGCGAACCTCGAGATCGCCGATGCGCTCGCCGCATTCCCCGACCTCGCGCTATGCAGCGTCTACGGAGTGCCGCTGCCGGAGTCCACAGCGCGCGCAGACCTGCGCGGCCCGCAGGAACGCGCCGGCGTCGCCGCGCTCACGCTCGCGGAAGGAGCGGCATTCGACGGCCTCGCCTTCTACCGCTTCGCGTGCGCGGCGCTGCCCGCGCACGCGCTCCCGCGCATCGTGCGGATTCAGGGCCCGGCTGCGCTCACGGGCCGCAGCCCGGTCGTCGCGCAGCTGCGCGCCGAGGGCTTCGATCCGCGCTTCGTAAAGCAGCGGCTCTACTTCTGCGACGACGCGGCCGGCCGCTATCTGCCGCTCACGCCCGAGCGCTACCTCGAAATCGAATCCGGCCAGCGCCGGCTCTGATCCCCGCTAACCGTTCCAAAAAAAAGAGCCGCCGGAACCGAGCCCCCCGACCCGGTCCCGACGGCAGTCTCGGGCCCGTGCAGGCCCGCGAGTTCCAAGCGGCCTGTGCCTACGCCTGCGCGCTGCGGCGGCCGCCCTTCGAGATCGCGCGCTCGAGCTCGCGGATGCGCGAGGCGAGCTCGCTGCGCAGCCGGTGCTCGAAGCGCTGGTAGCGCTGCGCGGCTTCGTGGTTCGCGCGGTCGATGCGGTGTTCGAGCACCTGCAGCTGCGCCTCGAAACGGCGCAGGCGGCGCGCCGGGGCCGCGGGTAGCCGGGACGCGAGGGCCTCGAGCTGCGCGTGCACGAACGCTCGGCTGCGCTGCGTCAAGTTCTGCGCCGGGCTGCGGCGATTCCGGTTGCGTGTAGGGTGACGTCGATTGGCCATTGGGGATCCTCCAGGCGGGGGTGAAGGCAGAATCATATGATTCTTCATGATCGGGGACAAGCCCCACCCGCGCTCGCAGCCCGTGCTCGGCTAGGACTTCGGCGGGAGCGGATTGGAGGGCGCGGGCACCGCGGGGACTTTCGGCTTCGCAGGGCTCGCCGGCTTCGCAGCCGCCTTCGCAGCCGGCTTCGCGCGCGCGGGCTTGCGGCCCGACGGCGCCACCGCGCGCTCGAGGCGCTGGAGCAGGCGCACCAGCTCGCCGCGGACCTGCCGCTGCTGCTTCACCCAGCGGCGCTCGCTCTCGCTGCGCGCGCGATCGAGCTGCTTCTCGAGCCCACGCAGCCGCGCGCGCAGCTGGGCCACCGCGCGCGCGAAGTTCGGCGGCAGCTCGCGCTCGAGCGACGCGAGCGTCGCGTCGATCGCCTCACGCGGGGCGCGCCGCTTGGCGCCGCCAGCGGCCTTGGCCTTGCGCGCTGTCTTTCGTGCCGGCATGTCCGGGTCCTCCTGGGTTCGTTGAGTTCTGCGAGCGAATGCTTCGCGCATCCTAGGCGATGGCAAGCGCCGCGTGGAGCCTTCCTCAGCTGCGGCCGCGCAGATTGACCAGCAGCCGCTGGAGCAGCGCCTGCAGCTGCTCGACCTCGTTCTCGCGGAAGCCCGCGAGGGCCTGGTGCGCCCGCTGCAGCGCCATCGGGACCACACGGTCGTAGGTTTCCCGCCCCGTCCGCGTCAGCCACACCTGCACGATGCGGTTGTCCTCGTCTGCCGTACGCCGCTCGACCAGCCCGTCCCGCTCCATCTGGTCCACCACGCGCGTCAGCGACGACTGCTTGATCACCGTCGCCCGCGCGAGCTCGCCGATGCTGCGGCCGTCGCGAAGCGCGAGCTGCGAGAGCACCGACCAGCGCGGCACCGTCATGCCGAAGCGGCGCAAATCTTCGAGGCTGCGCTCGTTGATCTGGCGTGTGATGTGGTTGATCACGTCGGGCAGCACGCGCGAGACGTCGAGGCCGACGCGGCTGCGCACGCGCTCGGAGAAGCTCCTGGCTGCGCCCTTGCGGCGCGCGCCGGCGCTGCTGCGCCGGCCGCGCGCAGGGCCCTTCGAGCGGCCGGGCGTGGTCGGCATCCGCGCGCTGTCCCTGCCGTCCTCATATGATCTATCATACGCCGGATGACAGCGGACTGGAACGCCGCGTCCTGGTATCTGCTCGCGAGCCTCTGGGGCGCCTGCTTCAGCGCGGCGGCGCTGCTGCGCGCCCGGCGCCTCGGGCCGGCGGTCTTCCCCTACTTCATGGCGGCCTGGCTGACATCCGAGCTCGCGCTCTTCCACATCGCCTGGCAGGTCGCCGCGACAGTCGCCTTTGCAGCCGCGGGTGCGCTGCGCGAGCCCGCGGGCCAGCTCGGGCTCGGAGTGAGCCTGCTCTCGTGGGCGGGGCTCTGGATCGCCCAACGGCGCGCGCAGCCGGCCGGGAACGCGCTCGAGGCGGCGCTGCTCGGCGCGTTCGGCCGCGACTACCGCGAGGAGATCCCCTCGCCACGCCGCGCACTGCTGCGCGATGCCACTCCCGCGCGCGAGTGGCTGCGACCCTTCTCGATGCGGCGAGCGGGCGTTCGGGTGCTCCGCAACGTCGACTACGGCGACGCCGGGGTCCGCCACCAGCTCGATCTCTACCTGCCCGAAGCCCCGGGCGCGCAGCGCCCGATGCTGCTGCAGATCCACGGCGGAGCCTGGGTCTACGGCCAGAAGGACCAACAGGCGCTGCCGCTGCTCTACCACCTCGCCGCGCGCGGCTGGGTCTGCGCAGCCGCGAACTATCAACTGTCTCCGGGCGTGCGATTCCCGCAGCAGCTGATCGACCTGAAGCGCGCGCTCGCGTGGCTGCGCCGGCACGCGGCCGAGTACGGCGGCGATCCGGACTTCATCGCGGTCACCGGCGGCTCTGCGGGCGGGCATCTGACGGCGCTGGTCGCGCTGACGCCGAACGAAGCGTCGCTGCAGCCGGGCTTCGAAGCCGCCGACACGCGCGTGCAGGCGGCCGTGCCCTTCTACGGCATCTACGACTTCCTCGACCGCCAGCAGCTGCGCGGCGGCCAGTCGATGCAGGGCTTCCTCGAGAAGTACGTGATGCCCGCTCCGCCCGCGCAGCAGCCGGAGCTCTGGGAGCTCGCTTCGCCGGTCGCGCAGCTGCGGCCCGACGCGCCGCCCTTCTTCGTGATCCACGGCAGCCACGATTCGCTGGCCTGGATCGAGGACGCGCGCGTGTTCGTCGATGCGCTGCGCAAGGTCTCGCAGCAGCCGGTCGCCTTCGCCGAGATCCCCGGCGCGCAGCACGCCTTCGACACCTTTCACAGCCTGCGCAGCGCGCAGGCGGTGAACGCCGTGGCCCGCTTCCTCGAAACCGCCCATGCGCGCTGGCGCGCACGGGTCTGAGGCACTCCCGTGGCGCGTTACCACTACGAACGGCTCTCGGCGCTCGATGCCTCCTACCTGTGGGTCGAGGGGCCGCGCGCGTTCTGCCATTCGACGAGTGTGTTGATCTTCGAGCCCGGCCCGCTGCGGCGCACGGGCGGCGGCGTGAACGTCGAGCAGCTCGGACATGCGATCCAGGCGCGGCTCGCGCACGTGCCGCGCTACCGCCAGCGCCTCAAGTGGGTTCCGATCGAGGACCATCCGGTCTGGGTGGACGACCCCGAGTTCAATCTCGACTATCACCTGCGCCACACCAGCCTGCCGCGCCCGGGCAGCGCCGCGCAGCTCGACCGGCTGGTGTCGCGGATCCACTCGCAGCGCCTCGACCGCAATCGCCCGCTCTGGGAGTGCTGGCTCGCCGAGGGTCTCGAGGGCGATCACTTCGCGCTGCTGCTCAAGACCCACCACTGCCTGGCACCCGAGCCCGGCCAACCCGACCTGCTCCAGGTGCTGCTCTCGCCGCAAGCGAGCGAGCCGCCGCTCGTGCCCGAACCCTTCCGCCCGCGGCCGCTGCCCTCGGGCCTCGAGCTCGCGCGCGACGAGCTGCTGCGCCGGATCTGGCTGCCGCAGCGCATCGCGCGGCGCTTCCGCGGCTTCACGCGCGAGTCCGGCCAGCTGCGGCGCGAGCTGCGGCGGCGCGCCGAGACCGTCATCGAGCTCGCGGGCCTGCGTCTGCGCAACAGCGAGCGCAGCCCCTTCGCCGCGCCGATCGGCCCGCACCGGCGCTTCGAGCACCGCCGGCTTCCGCTCGCGGACGCCGTCGAGATTCGCCGCGCGCTCGGCGGCAGCGTGAACGACGTCGTGCTCTCGGCCGTGGCCGGAGCCCTGCGCCGCTTCCTGTTGCGGCGCCTCATCAGCCCGACCACGCTCGACTTCCGCGTCGCGCTCCCGGTGCGACTCGACGACGGCAACCTGCGCGCGCCCGCGTTCGCGCAGTGGCGGGTCGAGCTGCCGCTCTGGCAGCGCGACCCGCTGCGCCGGCACGCGCGCATCTGCGAGCAGACACGCGCGCAACAGCAGCAGCAGCCCGCGCTCGGCGCGCGCGCGCTGTTCTCGACCGCCGAGTGGAGCGGCTCGCAGGTGCTCTCGGCAGCCGCGCGACATCTCGCCGCGCAGGCCCCGGCGCAGCTCGAGCTCACCTACGTGCCGGGCCCGGAGCTCCCGCTGTATCTGTGCGGCGCCCGCTTGCTGCGGGGCTACGGCTGTGCGCCGCTGCGCCCCGGCAACGCGCTCGCGATCGCGGTCTTCGCCTGCGACGGGCAGCTCTGCTTCGGCCTGAATGCGGACTTCGACGCGCTGCCCGACCTCGCGCGCTTCGCAGAGGATCTCGAGCTCTCGCTCGCGGAGCTGCTCCGCGCGGCGCAGGCCCGCAGGCCGCAGCTCGCGCTCGTCGCGTCCTGAAGCTCTAGCCCTGCGGGTCCCGGGCCGGGGCGCCTGCAGCTAGCGGCGTTCGGGCTTCGCGCGGCGGCGCGTGAGCGGCTGGGCGCGCCGTGGGCGACTTCGCGGCGCCGGCGCGCGCCCGCCCTGCGATTCGACCAGTCGCGACGCGCGCAGGGCGCGCTCGACGAAGGCGTGCACGGAGGCCTTCCAGATGCCCGCGACGTGTCCGCTCGGGTACCAGTGGATCTCGGGCTCGTCCCAGTGCCGCCACAGCGCGCGCGCCTGGTCCGGTCTTGCCACGCGGTCCGCGGTGCCGGCGTAGATGAAGCGGCGTTCGCGAGGCAACAGGGGGTCGAAGCTGAGCGGAGACACCACGTAGGTCAACGCGCGCACGGCCTCCCAGTCGACCTGATAGTCATCCTCGTAGCGGCTCAGGATCCACGGCTCGTTGTCACGCGCGACGCTCGGGAAGTCCACGGCCGGAATGCCCGCGATCACGCACTCGAGCTCGCGCTCGAGGCCGGCGACGATCGCCGAGTGGTAGGCGCCGAGCGAGACGCCGTAGAAGCCGATGCGCTCGCCACCCCGCTCGCGCACCCAGCGCAGCGTGCGGCGCAGATCCCAGACCCCCTGCGCGAAGCAGTGCAGGAGCTGCGTGTAGTCGGGCCGCAACAGCTCGCGCCCGCTGATGCGCGAGGCCCCGCGCGGGCCGTGCAGCGGCAGGCACGGGAAGATCAGGTTCAGGCCCAGATCCTCGTGCAGCCAGCGCGCGCGGAAGCCGGCGAAGTTCGACATCGCGGTGCCCATGCCGAAGCCGTGCACGCAGACGAGCCAGGGGCGCGGGGCGCCGCGGTGCTCGAGCACGAACGCGTGCGCACTGCGGTTGTGCGCGTGCGCCTTCCAGCGCTCGGCGCCGCAGATCGCCTCGGGGGCCTCGTAGTCGCTCTCGAAGCTGAGTTCCTGGTAGAAGGTGCGGCGCGGGCCGAGGCGGACGTGCGCGGCCGTGAGGCTCCAATCGCGCGGGGCCTCGGGCGCCGCGTGGTAGCGCTTCGGGTGCTCGAGGTAACCCTGCGCGGTGAGGGCCGCAACGGCGTCGGCGAGCTCCGCGCGCTGGCGGCGCATCTGCGCCGGGCGCGGCATGCCCGTCAGCGCGTTGATGCCGACGCTGAAGCTGCGATCCAGCACGGCTTCGCCGACGATTCGCAGCGAGGGCTTCACCGGCGGAACCCCGGCGTAGGCGGATTCTCCGCGGGCGGCGCGCCAGCTCTCGGCCACGAAGGTCGAGAGCGGGGCCCCCGGAATCGCCAGAAGCTCGATCAGCTTCATCGGCTCGATGATACATCATATGAATCCGGGAAGGATCCCCCCTTCGGGGGAGGCGCGAGCACTCGAGGGAACCGGGCGCTACGCCCTGCCCTTCCGGGCCAACTTCGCGGGCGCCATCAGCGTGGCTCCGCGCGAGGGCAGCTCCGCGATCGGCATCACGCTCACGCGGTCTGCGAGCGTGTAACGCTCGCTGCCGGGATACAGCACGGTGAGCCGTTCCAGGCCGAGCTCCGCGAGCGAGCTGCGCATGGAAGCCGTGAGCCGCGGTGCGTCCTGATACTTCACCTCGACACCGAAGCGACGACCGCCCTTGACCAGCAGCAGGTCGAGTTCGGCACCCTGGTGCGTCGCCCAGAAGTAGGCGGCGTCGGGCCGCAGGGTCTTCAGGACTTCCTCGATCACGTAGCCCTCGAACGAAGCCCCGAGCTTGGGATGCGAGAGCAGCTCGCGCTCGCTCGCGATGCCGACGAGCGCGTGAAGGATTCCGCTGTCGCGCACGTAGACCTTCGGGGCTTTGACCTGCCGCTTCTTGAGGTTCGCGTGCCAGGGCTGGAGTTGCCGGACCAGAAACAGGCCCGAGAGCAGATCGAGGTAGCGGCGCGCTGTCGGCTCGGTGGACGAAAGCGAGCGCGCCGCCTCGGCCGCATTCCAGAGGCCGCCGTGATAGTGCGCCAACATCGTCCAGAAGCGGTGCAGCGTGGCCGGGGGGATCTGGATTCCGAGCGGCGGAAGGTCCCGTTCCATGAAGGTGCGGGCGAACTGCTCCCGCCAGACGAAGCTCGCGTGTTCGGAGCGCGCAGTGAACGAGAGCGGGAAGCCGCCGCGCCGCCAATGGCGCCTCAGCGCGGAGGCTCCGACCTCGGCCAGGGAGAAGCCCGAGAGCGTCAGCGTCTCCAATCGGCCGGCCAGCGATTCAGAGGCCTGCTGGAGCAGCGGAGGGCTCGCGCTGCCCAGGATCAGGAATCGCGCACGGATCGGTCTGCGATCCGCGAGCACGCGCAACACGGGGAAGAGCTCCGGCCGCCGCTGCACCTCGTCGATCACGACGAGACCGCGCAGCGATTCGAGCGCGGTCATCGGCTCGCTGAGGCGGGCGAGACTGCGCGGGTTCTCGAGATCGAAGTAGCGCTCGCTGTCGGGCGAGAGGAGCTGGCGCGCGAGCGTCGTCTTCCCCGACTGGCGCGGGCCGAGCAGCGCCGCGATGCGGCTGCGCCGCAGCGCGGCGCGGAGCTCGGCGAGCCGCTCGGGGCGCCCGATCATGGGCACCGACCATACCATGAAAATCGAAAATCGACTGTTCGATTTTCATGGTCCGCCCGGGCGCGCCCAGGCGCCCGGCGCGGGCGCCGGCAAACGCCTGGAAGCAGGCGCGAGGCGCAGCGGAGCTACGCCCCGCGGCCGAGGCCGGCGGCCTCTCGGCAGGCGGCCAGCACCGGCGCGCCGATCGCGCGCGCGCGGCGCGCGCCGTCGGCCAGCACGTCCTCGACCTCGTCCGGGCTCCGCTCGAGCTCGGCGCGGCGCGCGCGCATCGGCTCGAAGTAGGCGTCGAGGCGCGCGAGCAGCTCCTTCTTCACCTCTCCATAGCCGAGGCCGCCGCGGCGCGCGCGCGCGGCCAGCTCCTCGCGCTCGGCCGCGTTCGCAAACAGCCCAAAGAGCTGGAACAGCTGCCCCGTCGGCTGCTTCGGCGCCTCGACCGGCGTCGAATCGGTCACGATCCCCATCACGGCCTGCTTGACCTGCTTCGCGCTGCCGAACATCGGGATCGCGTTGGCGTAGGACTTGCTCATCTTGCGCCCGTCCGTGCCGGGAATCACCGCGACGTCTTCGGGGATGTAGGGCTCCGGCAGCACCAGCAGATCCGCGCCGTAGACGTGGTTGAAGCGCTGCGCGATGTCGCGGCACATCTCGACGTGCTGCTTCTGGTCTTGCCCGACCGGCACCAGATTCGAGCGGTAGAGCAGGATGTCCGCGGCCTGCAGCACCGGGTACGCGAAGAGGCCGTGATCGGCGCTCTGCCCCTGCGCGAGCTTGTCTTTGTACGCGTGCGCGCGCTCGAGCAGGCCCATCGGCGTGACCGTCGAGAGCAGCCAGGCGAGCTCGCAGACCTCGGGCATGTCCGACTGCCGGAACAGCATCGCGCGCTTCGGGTCGAGGCCACAGGCGAGGTAGTCGAGCGCGACGCCGCGCGTGAAGCCGCGCCGCGCGGCGGCGTCGCGCACGGAGTTCATCGAGTGGTAGTCGGCGATGAAGAGCAGCGTCTCGTGCTGCTGCTGCAGCGCCACGAACTGCCGCAGCGCGCCGAAGTAATTGCCGATGTGCAGCAGCTCGCCCGAGGGCTGGACGCCCGAGAGAACGCGCATCCTCAGCCCTCGACGATCGTGAGCCAGTGGAGAAAGTCGGGATCGCGGCCGGCTGAGACGTCCTCGAAGCGCTGCTTCAGGCGCTGCGAGAGCGGCCCCGGCTCGCCGCTGCCGATGCGGTGGTCGTCGACGGAAGCCACCGGCCAGACCACCGCGGTCGTGCCGGTCAGGAAGACCTCGGCGGCCTCGAAGAGATCCTCGGGGCGGACGTCTGCTTCGGAGACCGGGATTCCGTCGTGCTTCGCGATCTCGAGCATCGAGCTGCGCGTCACGCCGAGCAGCACGTGGCGCTCGCCCGGCGTGCGCAGCACGCCCTTGCGGTCGACCAGGAACACGTTCGTGGTCGGCCCCTCGGCCACGCAGCCGCGCTCGTCCAGCAGCAGGATCTCGTCGTAGCCGCGCCGCTTCGCGCGCCACTTCGCGACCATCGGCGAGACGTAGTTCGCCGCGACCTTCGCCTGCGGCGGCACGATGTCCTCGCGCCGGTTGCGCAGCTCCTTCTCGATCCAGACCCGCAGTGTGGGCTTGCGCGGGCCGCGGATTCCCTTCGGCGCGAGCACGTCGCGGGCCGCGTCATAGGCCGCGACCGCCAGCGAGACGCGCTCGTCCGCGGGCACGACGTCGACCTCGATCGAGGGCAGATAGGCAGAGATCTTGACCGATGACGCGCCCGGATTCGCGCGCACCGTCTCAAGGATCGCGGCCTCGATCTCCGCGGTTCCCTGCGCGAGCGGCAGCCCCACGATCTCGGCCGAGCGCAGGAAGCGCGCGACGTGGTCGCGCAACCGGAACACCGCGGCGCCGCGCTCGGTCGCGTGCACGCTCATGAAATCGAAGATCAGCGAGCCGCGCTGGTGGCTATGCGAGAGCACGTGCACCGTGGCCTGCTCCCACGGCACCAGCCGCCCATCGACCCAGATGCGCCGATCCTGCGGCCCGCCGGCGCCCCGCGCGCTGCTCTCGCTCCCCACCTCGCCCCCCATGCCGCGACGGCGGCGGAGGGTAACGCAGCCGGGCGGCCCGAGGCGCTCCAACTACGCGAGCCGAAGCACCTCGGTCCGAAGCCGCTGCAGGGAAACCAGCTTCACGCCTTCACGCAGGACGGCGTGCCGAGACGGCAGCTCTCCCGGTACGACCACCCACGACTCCGTGCGGTAACCCCGCGCGGCGGTTGCGAGACGCTCGAGGGAAACCGCCATCGACGGTGTCGGCGTTCGCGTGTGCTTCGCCTCGAGCAGGGCGAGCCGCTTCGCGCCGAGCGGCACGACGAAATCCACTTCCAGACCCTGCTGATCGCGAAAGTAGTAGAGCTCGCGGGCCCTGCCTCGGTGGATCCGGGCCTTCACGATCTCGGAGGCGACGAGC
>CAYTJA010000390.1:0-15385 GCA_964437835.1 uncultured Spirochaetales bacterium | reverse complement strand
GACAGGCACGAGAACATGGGCGCGCAGATGGTGAAGGAGGTCGCGAGCAAGACCTCTGACGTCGCGGGTGACGGCACCACGACCGCCACCGTGCTCGCCCAGGCGATCTTCAACGAGGGCGCGAAGCTCGTCGCCGCGGGCATCAACCCGATGGACATCAAGCGCGGCATCGATCGCGCAGTCGAGGCGGCCGTCGGGCACATCAAGAGCATCTCGAAGCAGACGCGCGACACCGCCGAGATCGCGCAGGTCGGCACGATCTCCGCGAACAACGACCCGAGCATCGGCAAGATGCTGGCCGAGGCGATGGAGAAGGTCGGCAAGGAAGGCGTGATCACGGTCGAGGAGGGCAAGGGCCTCGAGAACGAGCTCAGCGTCGTCGAGGGCATGCAGTTCGACCGCGGCTATCTGTCGCCCTACTTCGTGACGAATCCGGAGGCGATGGAAGTCAAGCTCGAGAAGCCGGTGATCCTGCTGCACGAGAAGAAGATCAGCAACATGAAAGACCTGCTGCCGCTGCTCGAGCAGATCGCGCGCGAGGGCAAGCCGCTCCTGATCGTCGCGGAAGAGGTCGAGGGCGAGGCGCTCGCGACGCTCGTCGTGAACAAGATCCGCGGCACGCTGCAGGTCTGCGCGGTCAAGGCGCCGGGCTTCGGTGATCGCCGCAAGGCGATGCTCGAAGACATGGCGGTCCTGACCGGCGGCCAGGTGATCGCCGAGGAGCTCGGCCTCAAGCTCGAGAACGTGACGCTCAAGGATCTCGGCCGGGCCGGCAGCGTCGTGATCGACAAGGCCAACACGACGATCATCTCGGGCGCGGGCACCAAGAAGGAGATCGAGGGCCGCTGCAGCGAGATGCGCAGCCAGATCGAGAAGACGACCTCCGACTACGACCGCGAGAAGCTCGAGGAGCGGCTCGCGAAGCTCGCGGGCGGCGTGGCCGTGATCAAGGTCGGAGCGGCGACCGAGGCCGAACTGAAGGAGAAGAAGGCCCGCGTCGAGGACGCGCTGCACGCGACGCGCGCGGCGGTCGAAGAGGGCGTGGTCGTAGGCGGCGGCGTCGCGCTGCTGCGCGCGCAGAGCGCCGTCCTGGCGATCGAGGGCAGCGTGCCGGAGGAGCAGCGGGCCGGCGTGCGCCTGATCTCGAAGGCGCTCGAATACCCACTGCGGTGGATCGCCGAGAACGCGGGCGTCGATGGTGCGATCGTGGTCGACAAGGTCAAGCACGGGAAGGGCAGCTTTGGCTTCAACGCCCAGACCGAGACCTACGAAGACCTGAACAAGGCAGGTGTGATCGACCCGGCCAAGGTCGTCCGCGCCGCGCTGCAGAACGCCGCGAGCGTCGCTTCGCTGCTGCTGACGACCGAGGTCAGCATCGCCGAGAAGCCCGAGAAGAAGGCCGCTTCGATGGGCGGCGGCGGCGGCGGTGGCGGCGGCATGCCGGACATGGGAGACATGGACTTTTAGCGTCAGCTTCGCTTCGAAACGAAACGGCCCCTCGCGCGAGCGGGGGGCCGTTTTCGTTCTTGCGGGTTCGCGCTTCAGTGCGCCGGGTTCTTCTCGAGGCTCGAGCGGTAGGCGACCACGACGTCGTCGAGGCAGGCGAGCAGCCGCGCGTAGAGGCGGATCTTGTAGCCCTCGAGCGATGCGAATCCCATCAGCGCGAAGATCGTCGCGGTGAGTGCGACCGCGAGGCCGCCGAGCTCGAGCGTCGAGTCGGCGACGCGCATCGAGATGAAGAGCACCAGCAGGCCCAGCGCGTTGCCGATGAAGCCGATCGGCGGCAACAGGTTCGCGTACATCGAGATCGGTCGCATGTAGTGCGCCTCGTACTCGTTCACGACGTACTGGCGCGTGGCGTCGACGACGAACTCGCTCGGCATCTCGGCGCTGCGTTCGCGCAGCGAACGGCGCAGCACCTGGAGCATCAGCAGCGCGATCGGCTCGACCCCGCGCGCAGCGGCCCCAGCGGTTGCGGACAGCTCCGACTTCGCGAGCCGGCGCGTCGCGGAACGGCCCTTCATGCAGAGCCGGATCCCGCGCGTGAAAGGCACCGCGATCGCGAAGAAAGTCAGCACCGAGAGCAGGCCGGTGAGGGCGGTCTCGATGTTCAAGGTCTCGAACACGCGGGGCCTCCTATCCCTTCCACTTGCCGTCGCGCAGCGCTTGCAGCGCTTCGCCCAGCGATTTCTGGCTCCCGATCGGGAACTCGACGAGCATGTTCTCGCGGCCGGCGAAGCGGCCCTCGATCTCGTCGATCACGTCCTGGACCTGCCCTGAGTCGCGCATCTCGACCA
Organism: uncultured Spirochaetales bacterium; assembly: GCA_964437835.1. Taxonomy (GTDB): domain Bacteria; phylum Myxococcota_A; class UBA9160; order UBA9160; family SMWR01; genus CAYTJA01. Next base: position 13,088 of record CAYTJA010000390.1, on the reverse strand, counting down.
GGATCTGCGCCTTCGCGAAGCGCAGGTTCGCGTCGAGGGCCATCAGCTCGGGGTGCCGGCTCTGCCAGTCGCCCTCGAGCAGCGGATCGAGCTGCAGGCCGAGGTAGGCGACGAGGTAGCTCGAGAACAGGTTGAAGCTGCCGCTGTCACTGCGGCCGCGCAGATCGCGCAAGGTGTGGAAGTAGTGGCGCAGGTCGCGCTGCGCGCGCTGCATCTCGAGCCGCGCCTGCGCGAGGTTCTCGCCCGAGAGCGAGCTGGTCTGCTCCGCGGCGGTCTGCTCCCAGGCGAACTCGTCCGGCAGCGCTCCGGGGCCGCCGCCGCCGGCGCAGGCAAGGGCGGCAGCCGCCAGCGCGGCGAGGGCCGCGATCCCCCCGCGGCGGGTGCTCGGGTCTGCGTGCATGGCATCTCCTCGGAAGGGCGTCGCGCTACGCGTCTGCGACATCGGCGCTAGCTCCGGTTCTCGTGGTACATGCGCCGCAGCAGCGTGTGCAGCGGGTGGTCGCGGCGCCCGCGCAGCTCGTCGGCGAAGTCGCGGCTCTCGAAGCTGGCCTTGTAGACCGGCAGCGAGTGGCTGCGCGCCTTCTCCTGCTTCTCGAGCTGATCGAGCAGGGCCTGGACGCTCCCGATCTCGCCGGTCAGCTCCTGGTACTCGAGCGTGGCCTGGTTTCCGGCGAGCTCGGCGCCCGAAAGCGCCTCCGGATCCGGCGCGGCCGCGCCGCCCGCGAGCGCGTCGCGGCGCGCGACCAGCTCGTCGAGCTTGCGCTCGGCCTCCTCGCGCCGCGCGCGCAGCGCGCCGAGGTCTTGCTCGAGCCGGCCGATGCCGGAGGCTTCGGCGAAGCCCATGTGCATCAGCACCATGCTGTCCGAGAGGGCCTGGCGCAGCGTCGCGATCTCCTCCGAGCCGGGCTCCTCGTTCTCGATCCAGGTGTTGATCGAGCGCGAGCGCACGACCCACTCCGCGATCGGACGCACCAGCTCGAGGTACTCGCTTTCGCGGCCGTGGCGCGCGAGCGCCGCGGTGAGGTCGCGCCAGAGGTTGCGGTCGAAGGGGAACAGCGCGATCGCGCTGCGGTAGCGCCGCGTCGCGAGCTCGATCTCCTCGGGCGTCGGCGTCTTCGTGTACGCGAGCATCGCGTCGCCGAAGCCCTTCGCGGACTCGTAGGCCGCGAAGTAGGCCGAGTCGGGGACGCCTTCCTTGGTCTCGGTGGTCGCGAAGCGCGTGAACAGCGCGAGGTAGCGCGAGTAGACGCGCCCCGCGTTGCGCGCGTGCTCGTCGCCGGCGCTGGTCTTCGCCCCGGACGCGCGAGAGAGGTAGAAGTCGGCCGCGTTCAGCGAGGCCTCCTGGATCTCCTCCCAGAGATGGTGCATCGCATCGAGATAGGCCCGACGGCCGCTGTGGCGATAGCCGAGCTCCTCGTGGCCTCCCGCGAGCATTCCGACCATCTTCTCGTAGGTCTCGATCGCGCCCTCGATCGTGAAGGGGATCTCGATGTCCGGATCCAGTCCGAGGCGCTGCTTGGCCGCGTAGACCTCGCCGACCTCGCGCAGCACGCGCGTGTAGACGGCGGCCTGGCCCTGCACGGTGCCGGCGCGGTTCAGCGCGGTCTCGTAGGCGCCGCTGGTCGCGCGGATCGCGTCCTGGGTCTTCTCGGAGAGGCCCTCGGAGGCCAGCAGGCCGCGGGCGCGGTCGTGCTCCTTGCTCGCCTCGAAGAGCGCGAGCGTGAAGGTCAGGCTGCCGGCGTCGGACTCGGGTCCGTCCAGACGCTCGACGATGCGCGCGAGATAGTCGCGCGCGCTCGCCTCGGGCGGGATCACGTCGGGATGCGCGCCGACGCGGTGGTCGGCGAGCATCCGCACGACCGCGCCGAGCGGGTCGAGGTCGCGATCGACCCCCATGCGCTGGCTGCGGATCAGGATCATGCGCGCGAGGTTCTCGTAGATGTAGGGCAGGGCCGAGACGAAGCCCGAATTCGGCGAATCGCTGAGCGAGAGCGTGTGCAGCGTCTCGTAGGGCGTCTCGAGCGGAACGACGACGCGCAGCCAGAGCTTCAGCACCTCGGTCACGAAATCGTGCGTGTGGCCCTTCTCGAGCGCGCGATAGGCGTGGATCGTGTGGTGCCAGTAGCGATTCTCGTGCCGGCCGAGACGCTCCTCGAGGCCGCCGATCGCCTCGACGCTCTGCTCGAGCGCCTGCGGCTCGCCGCTCTCGAGGTAGACGAGCAGGTGTGCAATCGCCTCGCGCCGCAGCGCGCTCTCGTCGTCGCCCGCGAGCTCCTTCGCGGTGCCTTCGTACTGGCGCGCGATGAACTGCGGCAGCGAGAGGCCGGCCTCCTGGCCATACTGCTTGAGCCGCGCCCGCAACGCCTCGGGTTCTGCCGAGACGTAGACGTAGGCGTAGTCGAGGTAGCCGTCCCAGGCCGATGTGCGCTCGGCAGCGGTCGCCGCGCTGGCGAGCAGCGCGATCGCGAGGCCTGCGCAGAGCAGGGGTGCCAGCGGATTGCGGATATTCATCTCGGGCGAGACTCCTTGCGCTTCTGCTCGGCGAGGCATTCGAGAGCCAACGAGAGCTCGCCGCAGCGGTCCGCCTCGCGGCGGCCCGGCGCGCGTTCGATCCACATCAGGAACGCGTTCAGGTTCTTGGTCTCGACGAATCGATAGCGACCGGCGTCACTCGAGCATTGCTGCTGCGGCGTAACGGCCGCCATCAGCCGCTGCTTGAGGGCGTCCTCGCGAGCGTCCGAGACGCAGGCGCGAAGCGAGCCGAGCGGCACGCCCTGGAGGCCGGCAGCGTGCCCCGCGGCGGCGCTGCGAGCTGGCGCAGGAGCCGCGAGCGCTGCGCGCGCGTTGCGGCTCGGCGCGGGCGCGGTGCGGCTCTCGGCGCCGCTTCCCCCGAGGTCTAGCTTCGCCGGTGCGAGCTGCGGCCGCGGCCCGGTGGGAGTCCGCCGATTGCGCGGCGCCGGACCGCGGGACGCGCGCGTGGCTCCGGAAGGCGCGGGCAGCGCCGGGTCGCGCTCGGGCGTTGGAACCCCGGCGAAGGCCAGCTGCGGGCGCGGCGGCGCAGAGCTCGGCGTCGCGCGCGGAGTACTGCGCGCGACCCGGATCGGAGCGCTGGCCCCCTCGTGGACGGGAAGATTCCAGCTCGGCAGCGGCGGCGCGCCACGGGGCACCGGGTTGCGCTCCGGCGCAGTCGGGCGCAGTCGCGACTCGCGCGGTGCGAGCTCCTCGGGCGCGTCGAGCGCGTCGAGCGAGAGATCGGGCGCGGGCACCGCGGCCAGCTCGACCGGCGCCTCGCGCGCCGCGCGGCGCTGGGAATCTGCGGCCGGTGTCGGCCGCTGCGCCAGCGCGTCGATCTGCACGCGTGGCCGCGGGGACTCGGGCTCCGGCTCGGGTGCCGGCTCCGCTTCGGGCTCGGGCTCGGGCTCGGCTGCCTCGGCTACGACCACCGGCTCGGGCTCGGGCACCGGCACGAGCTCCGGAACCGGCTCGGGCGCCGGCGCCTGCTCGGTCAGCTCGATCTCGGGCTCGGGAGTCTCGAGCGCGGCGAGCTCCTGCTCGAGCTCGAGCGGCACCAGCGCGATTTCGCTCTCCTCGGTCCCGGGTCTGAACAGCAGCTCGCCGCCGGCGAGCAGGCCGAGCCAGGCCGCGAGCACGAGCGGGAGCATTCGCAGCAGACCCGCGCCGGGGCCGCGGCTGCCTTCGGCACGGCGCTCTGCGCGCGCGTGCGCGAGGCCCTGGAGCAGCGGGAGCGGAGGCGCTCCGCATCGATACGGGACACCCGGTACCGGCACGCGTGCCGCGCCGTAGCCGTAGCGCTGTCGAATCTGCCAGTCGCGCATCGGGGGGTCGCAGGCTCGACTAACGCTTGGCGACCAGCGGTTCGATCAGCGCGCGGCGCTGGCTCGGAAAGCTGTCCTCGAGCGCCGCCACGGCCGCGAGCAGGTCTTCGCTGCGCGAATCGGCGTGGGGGGCGAGCAGCGGCCGCGCCGCGCCGCTCGCGGCGAGCGACACGAGGCGCGCGCGCAACGCTTCGGCGTACAGGCGTTCGGAGGCAGCGGCGGCGCCGGCCGCGGCGACCTCGAAGGGGGCGGCCTCCGGCTCGGGCCTCGGATGCACGCGCAGCTGCCACAGCAGCGCCGCCGCCTCGGGCAGCGCCCCGGTCGACTCTGCGGAGATCTTCGGCACCATGATCTCGCCGAGCTCGGGCGCTTTCGCGCCGCTGGGCTCGGCGATCTGGGTCATCGCGATCAGCATCAGGAACGCGAGATCGATGAACGAGAACAGCCAGGTGGGTCCGCCGAGTTGTCCGTGTTCCGTCGCCATCGGGGGAAATAGCGGCGCCCCGCGAGACCTGGATGAGTGACCGAAGTCACAGTTGCCGGCGCACGCAGAGGCAGCATGCGCAGCCCGGCGGGAGCGGGCTCTGGCTCAGGAGCCCGGCAGCTTCCCGGCGAGGACCGCCGCGCCGAGCGAGGGGTCGAGGAAGGAGCGGAAGCTGGGACCGCGGCGCAGGCCGTGCCCGCCGTCGACGTTCAGGATCTGCCCGGTGATCCAGCGCGCCTCGCTGCCGATCAGGAAGCGCGCGAGCTCGCCGACGTCCTCGGGCTCGCCGACGTCGCCGAGCGGCGTGTTCTCGATGTAGCTGCGATAGGTCTCGCTGTCGCGCGGGATGCCTGCCATGATCTCGGTCGAGATGAAGCCGGGCCGGATCGCGTTGAAACGCACGCGGCTGACGCCGAACTCGTCGGCCGCATTCCGCATCATCTGCTCGATGCCCGCTTTCCCAACCGTGTAGGCGCCGAAATAGGGGTGCGTGAGGTTGCCTGCGATCGACGACATGCCGACGAAGGATCCGCCCCCGGCCGCGACCAGATGCGGCACGCTGTGTTTCACGCACAACAGCGTTCCGAGCACGTTCAGGTGCAACACGCGCAGGAACTCCTGGGTGTCCTGCAGGTGATAGGGCGCCATGCCGCCGCCGCCGCCCGCGTTGGCGACGACCCCATCGAGGCGCCCGCGCGGCTCGAGCGCGCGCGCAATCGCGCTCTTCACGGCGGGCTCGTCGGTCACGTCTGCGACCGCGATCTGCACGGAGCCCCCGCAAGCGGCAAGCGCGCGGATGCGTTGCGCGGCGCCCTCGAGCACGTCCTGGCGGCGGCCGCAGATCGTGACTGCGGCGCCGTCGCGCGCGAGCGCCTCGGCGCAGGCGCGGCCGATCCCGGTGCCGCCGCCGGTCACGAGGACCGCCTTTCCCTCGAGGCCGCCATCCGGTCGCGTGCGCATGATCCCTCCAGGTCGGATCCGATCGACTTCGCTCGCCTGCGGCTCGCTGCGCGCGGCATGGCCGCTTGCGATCAGCCTCGCTCGCCGGTGCCGGGGCTTGGTACCCGCGCAGGGCTTCCGATGCAAGGGAGCAGGGCGGCGCGCCGATACGCAGGCCGAGGCGGCTGGACCGCCCTGGGGAGCCCGTGCGCGACGGCTACGAGATCCGCGAGTACCGCGGCGGCGACGAGCGCGAGATTCTCGCGCTGTTTCGCAGCGTCTTCGGGCACGAGCGCTCGCCCGCGTACTGGCACTGGAAGTTCGCCGAGGGACCTGCGCTCGGGCCGCAGATCGCGCTCGCTCGGGACAAACGCGACGGCGGACTCGCGGCCCACTACGCGCTGATGCCCCTGCGGCTGAATTGGATGGGGCGGCCGCTGCTGGCCGCGCAGTCGGTCGACACGATGGTGCACCCCGATGCACAGGGGCAGGGCCTGTTCGAGGCGACTGCGAGCCAGCTCTACGCGGAGCTGCCGGCACGCGGCATCCAGCTGGTCTACGGAGTCCCGAACGCGAATTCGTATCCGGGCTTCATGCGCAAGCTCGGCTGGAAGCGGCTCGGCTTCCTGCGCTCCTATCAGAAACGACTCTCGATCGCGCCGGCCCTCACGCGCATGTTCGGATCGAAGCGGCTCGCGGCCGCAGCCGACGTGCTCTACCGCGGCGTGTTGCGCGCGCGCCTCGCGAGCCAGCGCTGGCTATTGCGCCGGCGTCTCGGCGGCGCGCTCGAGTTCCGCCGCTTCGATGCTTGCCCTCCCGCCTGGGACCCGCTCTGGGACGAGCTGCGCAATTACGAGGTGCTCTCGCTCTGGAAGGACCGCGAGTACTTCAGCTGGCGCTACGACCGCCATCCGGAGCGCCGTTTCGCGTATGCGGCACTCGAGCGGGACGGCATGCTCGCGGCGGTCGCGGTGGTCGAGCTCGGGCATCGCCGCGAGCTGCGCGTCTGCGAGCTGATGGTGCGCCAGCGCAATCCGCTGCTGGCGCGCCTGCTGCTGCGCGAGATCGCGCTGCGCCTCGCCGGCGGCCGTGCCGAGGTGCTCTCGTTCCGAGGCCTGGATGCGGGCTTCTTCGACGCGGCCTTCGAGGGCTTCGAGGTCGAGACGGACTTCTCGCTGGTCTTCGCGGGCCGCGCCCTGGCTGCGCCGGAGCTCGCAGATGCATTCGCGCGCCGGGAAGACTGGAGCATCACGCTCGGGGATACCGATCTGGTGTAGGAATCCCGGACTACGTCCGACAGTGCTCCATCGGAGGGAGCAGCGCGAGGGCTTCCGCGTAGCGCGGGCGCAAGTGGCGCGCGAGCTCGCGGTAGGCGGGCAGCATCCGCGTGTAGAGCTCCGGGTCCACATAGCAGAGATTCGGGTCGTTCTTCTTGTGTGCGAGCCCGCGCAGCCAGGGCCGGCCGCGCGCGGCCGCATCCGCCCGCAGCGCGCGCTCGAGCACGCCGATCGAAACCGGAATCGACGCGTGCTCGCGCCACCAGGCCGCCGGCTCGAAGCGCTGCCCGGCGTCGCGCATCTCGAGCAGCGCCTCGTGCAGGCGCTCGGCGCTCGCGCGCTGGCCCGTGCGGGCGTTGATGTGGTCTGCGCTCACGCCGTCGTGATCGTCGATCACGAGACAGGGCGTGTTCGCCGCGAGGCCCTCGTAGAAGACCTTGCTGGCACCCTCCTTGCGCGAGAGCACGAGATTGCAGCAGGAGCGGTTCAGCACCGCGTTGACTTCGGAGCGCGAAATGCGCTGGTAGAGGTCGACGCGCGCGCCGAGACCGCGCCGCTGGATTTCGGCTTCGATCCGCTCGCGCGTGTACTGCTGCCACGGGTAGCCCACGAGTGCGATGCGTGCCGAGGGGTCGGGGATGCGCGCCAGCGCGTCGAGCAGCAGCTGGTGGCGCTTGTGCGGCGCCCAGTTCGCGATCAGCACCGCGAGGTAGTCCTTCGCGACGCCGGGCAGCGGATGGAAGTGCTCCGGATCCACCCAGTGGCCTGCCCCGAGCGCGACCGGAACCAGATTCAGCCCCAGCGCTTCGAGCAGCTCGAAGTCCGGCCGGTACTGCGCCTCGACGACGACCTTCCGGGTCGCGTCGAGGTAGAGGTAGAACACCGGATCCTGGTAGCCGATCCAGCTCGGCTCGAGCACGAGCTGGTAGTGCTCGAAGAGGCGCGCGACGTCGTAGACCGTGTGGAAGCGTCCGAAGCTGCCGGTGTATTTCAGGATCAGCACCCCGAGCTCGCCGCTCGCGGGGTCGTGGGGCTTCAGGATCAGCAGCTCGCCGCCCATGCGGACCAGACGCGCCCAGGTCTCGAACCGGTTCTGGTCCGCGAGCGCTGCCGCCGAGGGGCTGGCGAGAAACTCGGGGATCAGCTGATTCTCGGCCAGCGGCCGCGCCTTCCCGCTCGTGTCGAGGCTGGTGCCCCGGAGCGCCGCGCGCATCAGCCCGAGCGCTGCCGCATCCAGGCCCGGCAGCGCGAGGATGCGAGGGATCCGGCTCGCGGCCTCGAGCGCGCGGTAGCGCTGGCCGCGCGCGAGGCACGCGAGCGCCCGCAGCAGATCGCAGACGCCGAGGGCCAGGCGGGCGAGGGGGCTCTCGCGCAGCCGCTCCAGGAGCCGCCAGCGAAAAGCCCGGAGGCGCTGTTGCAGGATCGGTTTCCGCATGCGAGGAGCCGTCTGGAGTCGATCGGCGGGGGCACCCGCCGACCTGAGCCGGCGCCTCGCGCCCGGCCCGCAACCGGTAGAATCGGCGCGCGACGGGCGGGATCACGCCTCCGCTGCAACCCAGGGGACCCCGCCGATGGATTTCTCGTATCCGCCCGAAGCCGAGGCCTTTCGCAGCGAGCTGCGCCGCTGGCTCGAGGTCCAGCTCGAGCCGCGCTTTCGCGACGCCGCGGGCGCGATCGGAGCCTCGCGCGAGAGGGTTGCGCGGCTGCGCGAGTGGAACCAGCGCCTGGCCGACGCCGGCTATGCCGCGATCGCCTGGCCGCGCGAATATGGTGGCCGCGCTGCGGGCTCACTCGATCAGGTGGTCTTCTCGGAGGAGATGCACCGAGCTGGCGCACCGCCGACGCTGAATCCGATCGGCCTCGCGAACATCGCGCCCGCCATCATGCAGCACGGCAGCGAAGCTCAGAAGCAGCGATTCCTGCCGCGCATGCTCCGCGGCGACGAGATCTGGTGCCAGGGATTCTCCGAACCCGGCGCGGGCTCGGACCTCGCTTCGCTGCGCACCAGTGCGGTTCGCGATGGCGATGTCTTCGTCGTGAACGGCCAGAAGGTCTGGAACACGCTCGGCGATCTCGCGGACTGGTGCGAGCTCCTGGTTCGCAGCGACCCCAAGGCCCCCAAACACGCCGGCATCTCTTGCCTGCTGGTCGACATGCAGCTGCCCGGCGTCCTGGTGCGGCCGATTCGCAGCATCACCGGCGACAGCGAGTTCCACGAGATCTTCTTCCGCGACGTGCGCGTGCCGGCGGAGTGCCTGCTCGGCCCACTGCACGCAGGCTGGAAGGTCGCGATGACGACGCTCAACAACGAGCGCGGGGGCGTCGCGACGCTGCACTTGATGGTACGCAAGAAGATCCAGGAGCTCTTCGCGCTCGCGCGCGAGACGCAGCGCGATGGGCGCCCGCTCGCGAGCGATCCCTGCCTGCGCCAGCGCCTCGCGAAGCTGTACCTCGAGGGCGAGTACCTGAAGCTGCTCTCCCTGCGCGCGCTCTCGGCGAGCGTGCACGGGCGGGCGGGCGCCGAGGGAAGCCTGGTCAAGCTGGTGTGGAGCCAGACGCAGCAGCACCTGTGCGAAGTCGCGTCCGAGCTGCTCGGCCCCGAGGCCGCGCACCACGCGTTCGGCTGGCAGCGCGTGCACGCGCGCTCGTTCAGCATCGCGGGCGGCACCACCCAGGTGAGCAAGAACATCGTGGCCCAGCGCGTGCTCGGCCTGCCGCGGGGCGTCTGATGGACTTCGAGCTTTCGGAGGCACAGGAGCAGCTGCGCGACAGCCTGCGGCGCTTCCTCAGCAACGAAGCCCCGCTCGCGCAGGTGCGCGCGCTGCTCGACGATCCGCGCGGACATTCCGCGGGGGTCTGGAAGGGGCTCGCGGAGCTCGGGCTCCCGGGACTGCTCGTGCCGGAGCGCTTCGGCGGCGCGCAGCTCGGAATGCTCGAGATGGGCGTCGCTCTCGAAGAGCTCGGCCGCGCGTTGTATCCGGGGCCCTTCCTGTCCTCCGCGCTCGCGGCGACCGCGCTGCTGCGCGCCGCCGGCGACCCCAGTCAACACGCTGCATACCTGCCTGCGCTCGGCGCAGGCGAGCGGATCGCCTGCATCGCGGTCTGCGAGCGCGGGCGCTCCGATTGGCGCGACTGCTCGACGACCGCACGCCGCAACGGAGGGGACTGGCGCCTCGAGGGCGAGAAGCTGCCGGTCGCCGACGCAGTCGCTGCCGACTGGCTGCTGGTCGTTGCGCGCGACGCGCAGACTCGAGAGCCCGCCGCGTTCCTGACCGAAAGCGCTGCGCCCGAGATCGAGCGCGAGCGCCTCGACAGTGTCGACGGCACGCGCAAGGAGTTCCGCGTGCGCTTTGCCAACGCGCGCGCCGAGCGCCTCGGCTCGGGCCAGAGCAGCGCGGCGATCGCGACGGCGCTCGACCAGACACGCCTGGGCCTGGTGGCCGATGGGCTCGGCGCGGCTCAGCGCGCCTTCGAGCTCGCGCTCGCCTACGCGCGCGAGCGCGTCCAGTTCGAGCGGCCGATCGGCTCCTTCCAGTCCGTTCAGCACCTGCTCGTCGACATGCTCCAGGACCTCGAGCTCGCGCGCGCCGGGCTCTACTACGCGCTCTGGACCGCGGAGCGCGCCACGCCGCGCGAGTGCGCGCGCGCAACTGCGATGGCCAAGGCGCATGCCGGGCAGGTATTCCCGCGCATCGGAGCGGATGCGATCCAGATCTTCGGGGGTGTCGGCTTCAGCTGGGAAACCGACGTCCACCTCTACTACAAGCGCCTGCTCTCGACCGAGCACGTGCTCGGAGGCCCCCGCGAGCAGCTCGAGGCGCTGGCCGCGCTCGTGCTCGATTCCGACGGCTAGTCTTGCGGGTCCCGGGCCGGGAGCGGCCCGGCCCACCCGCACTTCGCTCGGCTTCGCCTCGCTGCGCGCCGAAGCGGCTTGCGCAGCTTTGACCCTTTAGTCTCTCCGGTCGCCACTCCTCCCTGGAGAGCTCGCGCTCCGCCCCGCGGGAGCCCTGCTCGCGGCTCGACTCCGCGGCGCGTGTCTCGAAAAGAGATCGAGGCCCGATTTCGGTTGCGGCGGCTCGCTGCTGGCAACGCTGGATGGTGTGGAAGATGAAAAGGCTCGCCGCGGCGCTCGCGCTGCTCGCAAGTTCCAGCGAATCGCAGGCTGCCGATTACTACGTAAAGCGCGGCAGCGCCTGCCTGCAGGGCTTCCCGGTCTGCGGCGTCGACCTCACGGGCCGCGAGTTCGATGACGTCGATCAGTGCGCGCGTGCGCTGCTGCCCGGCGACACCTGCTGGATCAAGAACGGGACCTACAGCCGCGGCATCGACTCCGCGAACGGGCGCCCCTATCAGCCGCTCGCGAGCGGAAGCGCGAGCGCGCGGATCACGTTTCGCGCGTATCCGGGACATCGGCCCCTGTTCCAGAACGGCGGAACCTGGGATCTCGGCGTCCGCACCCAGCTGACGCACTATGTGACCTACTCGGGCCTCGTGATCGACGGAGTCGTCGCGGTGGTCGGCACGGATGAGAACGCGCGCATGCGCGGCGTCGTGATCGAGGGCTGCGAGATCACAGGCGGCGGCGGCAAGGACGACGGCAACTGGTCCGGAATCTTCGTGCAGTGGGCCGAGGACGTCGTGATCCGGGACAACGTGATCCGGAATATCGAGCGCGCGCCCTCGGGGCACGGCCAGAAGGGCATCAGCATCTACAACGGCCGCCGCACGCTCGTCGAGCACAACTTCATCGCGAACAATCCGGACGAGGGCATCTTCGACAAAGAGGGCGGCGAAGACAACGTCTATCGCCGCAACGTGTTCTCGAACAACGTCGTGCACCTGAAGCTCAACAACCAGGCGGACAATTCGGGCCTGCAGAACGAGCGCAGCCAGGTCTACGAGAATCTGTTCCTCGGCGGCTCCGAAGCGGTGCGCGTGCTCGTCGAGCCGAGCGACTGGAAGATCTTCTCGAACACCTTCGTCGACACCGCGGGCGTGGTCGTGCGCAGCAACTCGGGGCCCGCGCCGGGCGGCGAGGTGCTCCACAACCTGTTCTTCCACAGCGGGCTCGGGCGCGTGAACTACGAATCGTGGAACGGCGACGACCGCGAGCCGGTGCTGATGGACTGGAACTTCTACACGCCAGGCGGCCTGTTCCGCGAGAACCGCTTCGCGACCAGCCGCGACTTCACGGGCCTCGCCGCGTGGAGCGCGAGCACACACCCGCGTCTCTACGACCGCGCGAGCCGCGAAGGAGACCCCCGCTTCGCCGACGCCGCGCACGGGAACTATCACCTCGCAGCCGATTCTCCGGCGCGCGGCGCGGGACGTGCGGGAGAGGATCTCGGCGCCTACCCGCGCGGCGACGACGGCAGCGTGCTCGGGCCGCGGCTGCTGCCGGTCCTGATCCCGCCGCCGCCCGGCAACGAGAGCCCTCCGCCCCCGGTGGGCGGCGGCAGCTCGGGCGGCGGCGGCCAGACGAGCGACGGCGAGTGCAGCAATTGGAGCACGCGCCACCCCGAGTGGATCCTGTGTGACGACTTCGAATACCCGGACCTCGCCGCGCGCTATCCGAACGGGCGCTACGACGACGGCAGCGAGGACCGGCCCTCGGGGAACGGCCAGCCCTCGCTGGGCTGGACCCAGGAGGAAGCCGCCAGCGGACAGGGCGCGCTGAAGGTCAGCTGGGAGCCCGGGCAGGTCGAGGCCGGCCACATCCTCGCGCACTTCGGGCGCAATCCGCTCGGCAGCCCAGTGCGCAGCAACGAGGACTTCCGCGAGATCTACTGGCGCGTGCGCTACAAGCTGCCGGAGGGCTTCATCGGACTGCCTAGCAAGCTCTCGCGCGCGACCAGCTTCGCCCTATCGACGACCTGGGCGCAGTCGATGATCGCGCACCTCTGGCGCAGCGCGAGCGGAGACCGCCTCGCGCTCGACCCGGTCTCCGGCGTCGACGCCGCGAGCCGGCTGAAGACGACCGTCTGGAACGATTTCCCAAACTTCAGCTGGCTCGGAAGTGCCCCCGGGCAGACGCCGTTCCCCAAGGGCCGCTGGGTCTGCATCGAGGCGCACGCGCGCCTCGACGACCCGGGCGCCTCGAACGGCCTCTTCGAGTTCTGGATCGACGACCAGCTCGAAGCCCAGCGCAGCGGCCTGCGCTTCGTCGACGCCTGGGACGACTACGCGATCAACGTCGTGATGCTCGAGACCCGCTTCGGAACGCCGGGCTCCCCGGTCCAGCAGCACCGTTACATGGACGGTTTCGTCGTCTCGACTGCGCGCGTCGGCTGCGCGGCTTCCGAGCCTCCGCCGCCGCTCGCGAATCTTCCGCTCGTGCTGCTGGGCCCCACGCCCGAGAGCGCGGGGATCCCGCTCGAGGGCAGCGCGATCCCGCGCGGCGCGACGCACGCGTATCTTCGGCTGCGCGCTTTCGACGCCGATCAACCCGACGAAGGGCGCCTGGTCTTGAACGGCCGCACCAGCCTGCCGCTCTTCGGCAGCGCGGGGACCGCGGCGAACGACCAGCGCACCAGCGACCTCGACGCGCTCGTC
>CAYTJA010000389.1:0-3232 GCA_964437835.1 uncultured Spirochaetales bacterium | reverse complement strand
ACTCGCGTAGTCGATCAGGAAGCTCAGCCTCTGTTCCGTCGGGTTCGTTTGCATCCAGGGCATCCCCCGGTGTAAACGATGTCCCCGGACTTCTATAAACGATGAGCCCGGACCGAACCGTCCTGGGGCCGCGGAAATTCGGCGCGACCCAACCGCGCTCCTCTCGAAGACATGGTGACCGCTCTGCCTATGCCCGCTTCCTCGTCATGCGCGCCAGCGCTTCCTCACCGAGCGGAGCCGCGTGCTTCACGCGGAGGCTCTCGACCCACTCGCGCGAGAAGTCGCGTTGATAGCGCCCGTTGATGACGGCCGTGATGGCCATTGCAAGGAGAGCGCCGAGGCTGGCCAGCGCCATGTCCTTGTGCGAGTCCCACGTGTCCCCCTGCGTGCCAAGAAATGCTTGGCCGAGCTCTCCGCCGAACGCGGCCGCTGCGCCCCACTCGATGAGTTCGTACAGCATCGAGGTGGACATGGTGAGGTCGAGCGGCAGGAGGTAGCCCCAGAACCCCCGCACGTCGGCGACGCGCAGGAAGACCTCGCGCACCGGATACGCCAGCAGCAGGCCGTAGGCGAAGTGGACGACGCGGTCGAAGTTGTTCCGTTCCCAGCCGACGAGACCATTCAATGTTCGTCCTGCCAGCTGCTCGAACCACGCGTCGTATGGCACCTCCGAATAGGTGTAGTGCGCACCCACCGTGTGCAGGCAGAGGAACACGAAGATCAAACGCGCGAGAACGGCAGGCGGCGATACAGCGCGGCGAGGGCGGCAACCCCAGCCACGGACAGGGCGCTCTCCAGAAGCCAGTCGCTCCGGTCCAAAGGATGGATCGCCAGCGTCACCCACCACGCGGCGAAGAGCCCTGCGAGCGTCAGCGGGTATCGGCGACGAGAAATCGACATGGCGCGATTCTATTACAAAGAGTGCTACCCATCGCCGCGATGAGAAAAATAGCGCTCAGCGTGGTGGTGCTGCTTGCCTTCGGCTGTCAGGTACCGGTGCGGCGCGCGGACTGGTCGCACTACGAAGGGCCGGGGGCGGAGGTCTTGCGAGCGGAACAACCGCCGCCGCCGGATTTCCCGGACCCGCTCGAGCCTTGGAATCGCAGCGTCTCGATCTTCAATCACGGAGTGATGACGGGCGTGATCGATCCGCTCGCGACCGGCTACCGCTTCGTCGTTCCGTCGCTTGTGCGCGCGAGCATCCAGCGCTTCTCGACCAATCTGCTGTATCCGCGCCGGGCGCTCGGTTTCCTCCTCGAGGGCGACGCTGGCGGCGCTTGGGACGAGACGCGGCGCTTTGGCGTCAACACGACGCTCGGGTTGCTGGGCTTCTTCGATCCCGCCTCGCGCCTCCGCATCCCTGTCTCCGACGAGGACTTCGGCCAGGTCTTCGGGAAGTGGGGCTGGAACCCGTCCAGCTTCCTGGTCGTGCCGTTGTTCGGTCCGAGCACAGTGAGGGATGCAGCCGGCCTCGTCCCGGACTCGCTCACGAACCCGACGTTCTACATCCCCTACTACGTCGGCACCGCGCTCCTTTTCAACGAGCAGGCGGACCTCGTCGTGCCGTACAAGCAGTTCGTACGCGCGACCTACGACCCCTATCACTTCTCGCGGCTTTTGTGGACGCTCGACCGCGAGCAGCACATCGTTCGTTACCGGCCCAAGCCGGCCGACACTGCTGCGGTTCAGACGCTCGAGATCGCTTTCCTCTCCGTCCACGATCCGAGCTTCCCCAGCAAGCTTTCCCAGGGCACTGTGACCGGAGCCGGCGGCCGCAAGCTCCCCTACTCCTACTTCCTGCAGCCCGGCGCCGCGCCCATCGTGTACCTCCTCCCGGGACTCGGCTCGCATCGGCTCGATGGCTCGAGCCTCGCGCTGGCGGAGATGGCCTGGGACCGCGGCTTCTCCGTCGCGATCGGGAGCAGTGCGATGAACTGGGAGTTCATCGCGCGCGGCGCGAGCGTTCCATTGCCCGGCTACACCCCGGCGGACGTCGCGGACGTGCATTTCATGCTCGACGCCATGCATCGCGACCTAGCGGCACGGTATCCCGAGCGGCTGAAGCAGCGCGTGCTCATGGGCTACTCGCTCGGCGCCTATCACGCCCTCTTCGTCGCCGCTGCGGAACGCGCCGGGAGCCCGCTCGTTGGCTTCGACCGCTATCTGACCCTGGACGCACCGGTCCAGCTTCTCACCGGCATGCGAAAGGTCGACGCCTTCTACGACGCGCTACGGGTATTCCCGCCTGCAGAGCGAGACGCCCGCGTGAAGGACATCCTGTGGCGGACGATCGAGATCGCAAAGAGCCAGCAGAAACGCTCCGCCGGATTCAGCCGGATGGGCCCCGCAACGGAGCCGAGCTCCCGCCTGCGCCCCCGCGGCCCCCTACCGTTCAGCGATCTCGAGGCGAGGTACTTGGTCGGTCTGGACTTCCGGCTCTCGCTCGTTGACGTGCTGGGCAGCATCGAGGACCGAAACGACTTCGGCGTCCTGCAGACCGAGCGCAGCTTCCTGCACCGCGAATCCGCGTACGTCGAAATGGCGAGCTACAGCTTCGAGGGATACCTCTACGCCTTCGTCCTGCCGTACTTCCAGGATCAGCTCCACTTGGTGTCGGGCTTGGACGATCTGGTCGCGAAGGGTGACTTGCGCTCCGTGGCGGACGGCTTGCGCGACAACCCGAAGATCCGCCATTTCGCGAACCGCAACGATTTCCTCACGACTCCGGAGGATGTCGCTTGGATCACGGCGACGCTGGGCGCGGAGCACGTGAGGCTGTTTCCGACCGGAGGACATCTCGGGAACCTCCATCGGCCGGAAGTCCAGGCCGAGATCATGGCTTCGATCGCCGACGTGATCGAGCCGGGCCAATCGGTGGCGCCCTAGCGCCGCACGGAGAAGCTCTCCGAAGTGGCGCCGCGCGGGGCCGCCCACACGGTGCCGCGCGCAGCAGCTCCTCGGGCAGTCGAACGCCGCTCCGCAGCCTGCTAGTGGACCGTAACGACTGAACTGGGAGTGATGCGACGGGAGGGGTCGAAGTAGCGCCACTTCACGGTCCTCGGCGCCTTGTGATCTTGCCGAACCAGAGTTCGACCTGATTGAGCCACGAGGAGTACGTCGGGGTGAAGTGCAAGTGAACGTTCGGATGGCGCTCCAGGAACTCGTCGACCAGGGCGGTCTTGTGGGCCGACAGGTTGTCGGCGATCACGTGGATCTCCTTGCCCCGGGGTTG
>CAYTJA010000388.1:0-35590 GCA_964437835.1 uncultured Spirochaetales bacterium | reverse complement strand
TCGTCGCGGCAGGCGGCGCCCGTCACCAAGGCTACGCGCGCGCCCTTCGGGATCGTCACGCCGTGCCAGCTCGAATCGCGCAGCGCGACCCGGCCCTGGAACTGGGAGGGCGCGTCGAAGCGCAGCAGCTCCTCGACCGCGAGCGGGATCCGGCTGGGGTCCTGCCACAGGAATCGGCGCTGATCCGGGTGCTGCCATAGGTAGACCAGCGCGTTGCCGATCAGCTTCGCGGTGGTCTCGGCGCCGACGGCGGCGAGCAGCAGCACGAAGGAAGTGACCTCGACGTCGGAGAGCCGGCGGCGCACGCCGTCCAGCTCCTCGAGCTCGGCCTCTGCAATCACGCTGATCAGGTCGTCCCGCGGCTCTGCGCGGCGCTGTTGCAGCAGCTCTAGGATGTAGGCCCCCGCCTTTCCCATCTCGACGAGATTTTCGATCGGCGCCTGACCCGTTTCGGGATCGCGCTGCAGGCCCTTGTCGATCCAGCCGCGATAGCGGTCGCGGTCGGCTTCGGGGATCCCGAGCAGCGCACTGATCACATCCATCGGGAGCTTGACCGAGAACTCCTGCTGCAAGTCGAAGGCGCGCTGGTCGCGCAGGCGGTCGAGGGTACGCGTCGCGATCTCGCGCACCTCCTTCTCGAGCGCGCCGATCCGGCGCGGCGTGAAGCCGCGGCTCACGAGGTTGCGCAGCCGCGTGTGCCGCGGCGGGTCCATGCCGATGATCGACATCATCTCGCCCGGGAACTCGCCGCGATTCTCGAGGATCGGCCCCAGCGACGAGCTCATCGTCTCCCAGTCGAGGGTCGCGTTCCAGACGTCTTCGAAGCGGAACAGCGCGTAGAAGTCTCTCTCCCGGTTGTAGCTGCAGGGCTCGTGCTCCCGGAACCAGCGGTAGCTGGGGTAGGGGTCGAGCTGCATCGCACGGGAGTAGGGGTCGTATTGCATGGCGCTGCAGGATACCGCGCGCGCCGGCGCGGTCAGCTCGTCATCTGCTTCTGGAAGCCCGCCAGATCGAAGTAGTCGCGCCACGCGGCGATCTTGCCGTCGCGGAGCTCGAAGATGCCCATCACCGGGGCCTCGACCCACTTCGGTCCGATCTTGAAGCGGTCGGTGCGCTCGTTCATGACGACGCCGGTGCCCGGGTTCTCGGCGCTGTGGTGCACCACGAACTCGACTTCCAGCGCCATTCCGACGAAGCCCGCGATCACCTGCCGGATCGCCTCGCGGCCGTGGGCCGGCGGGTCGATCGGAATGTTGGTGTAGACGGCGTCGTCCGTGAAGAAGCCCATGATCAGGTCGACGTCGCGCTTGCCCCAGGCGCGAATGAACTCGGAGATGACGTCCTGGTTGCGGCTCATGCTGCCTCCGGAGGGAAAGAGCTCGACACGGGCATCCTACCATTCGCGCGCGCGCGCCGCGCGAGCCTCAGGGCGCGCCGCGTGCCGCGGCCTGCAGTGCGGCCAGCACGCGCGGCGGCGACAGCGGCAGCTCGCTCACGCGGATGCCGATGGCGTCTCGGACCGCGTTGCTGACTGCGGCGAGCGGCGGGACGATCGGCACCTCGCCGACGCCGCGCGCGCCGTAGGGGTGCAGCGGATTCGGGACCTCGACCACCAGCGTGTCGATGCTCGGCAGATCGGAGGCCACCGGCATGCGGTAGTCGAGGAAGCCCGGGTTCGCGAGCTGGCCCGCGGCGTCGAAGACGTACTCCTCGTTCAGCGCCCAGCCGATGCCCTGGGCCGCGCCGCCCTGCATCTGGCCCTCGACGTAGCTCGGGTGGACGGCCTTGCCGGCGTCCTGCACGACGGTGTATCGCAGCACGCGGGTGCAGCCCGTCTCCGGATCGACCTCGACGTCACACAGGTGGGTGCCGAAGGCCGGTCCGGCCGCGGGCGCGACCACGCTGCCGCGGGTGACGATCGGGCCGCCGGTCGCGCCGAGCTCTGCGGCGATTTCGTCGAAGGAGAGGGGCGGGTGCTGGCCGGCGCCGTTCTGTGCCACCGCGCGCCCTTCCTTCCAGACGACGTCGTCCACGCTGCAGCCCCAGATTCGCGCCGCGCGAGCGCGCAGCTCCGCGATCGCGCTGCGTGCGGCCTCGATGATCGCAGCGCCGGTCACGACCGTCGTGCGGCTGCCGCCGGTCAGGTCCGTGTAGCCGACGGAGTCGGTGTCGAGGACCAGCGGGCGCACGCGCTCGTAGGGGATTCCAAGCTCCTCCGCGGCGATCAGCGCCATCGAAGCACGCCAACCCCCGATGTCGGGGTTTCCGGTCGCGACGACGACGCTGCCATCGCTGTGGATCGATAGGTCCGCGCTCGACTGCATGCCGGCATTGATCCAGTAGCCGCAAGCGACACCGCGCCCCTGGTTCGGGCCCAGCGGCGCGCGGTAGTGCGGGTGCTGGCGCGCCTGGCGCAGCGTCTCCTCGAGCCCGATGGGTCCGAAGCGCACGCCGACCGGCGTGCGATCGCCCTCGCGCGACGCGTTCTGCAGCCGCAGCTCGATCGGGTCTCGGCCGAGCGCGCGCGCGAGATCGTCGACCAGCGACTCCACCGCCAGCGCGCCCATCGGCGCGCCCGGCGCGCGATAGGCCGCGACCTTCGGTTTGTTCACGACGACGTCGAGCGCTTCGATCTCGAAGTTCGGGATCCGATAGGGGCCATAGGCGGTCATCGCTGCGGCGCCGGCGGGCGAGCCCGGGTAGGCGCCGGCCTCCATCGCGATCGTGCCCGAGGCTGCGACGAGCGTGCCGTCGCGTTTCGCGCCGAGCTTGAAGCGCATCAGGCTGCCGGAGGTCGGACCCGTCGCGCGGAAGACCTCTTCGCGCGTCATCACGAGCTTCACCGGACGCTGCGTCCGGCGCGCGAGCGCGACCGCGATCGGCTCCAGGTAGATCGTCGTCTTGCCGCCGAAGCCGCCGCCGATCTCGCTCGGGATCACCTTCAGGCGGCCAGCTTCGAGCTGCAGCACCGCCGCGCAGAGATCGCGCACCAGGAAGGCGCCCTGGGTGCAGCACCAGAGCGTGATCTGGCCGTCCTCGTTCACGCGCGCGACGCAGGCCTGCGGCTCGATGTAGCCCTGGTGGACCATCGGAGTGCGGAACTCGCGCTCGACGACGATCTCGGCTTCGGCGAAGCCCTGCGCGAGATCTCCGCGCTTGAACGCGACGCGCGAAGCGATGTTCGTCGGCCGATCCGTGGGCAGCGCCCCCGGCATTCCCTGCGTGCGCAGCTGCGGGTGCAGGATCGGCGCGCCCGGCGCCATCGCGCTCTCGAGGTCGAGCAGCACGGGCAGCGGCTCGTAGTCGACGCGGATCAGGCGGCAGGCCTCGCGCGCGAGCTCCGGCGTCTGCGCCGCGACCGCGGCCACGGCATGGCCGTGATACAGCACCTTGTCGCGCGCCATGCAGTTGTCGGCGAGGTCGCGGATCGCAAAATGATTTTCGACGCCGCCGCGCACCGAGTGCGGGATCTCGGGGAAATCTCGCGCGCAGAGTACGGCCTTGACGCCGGGCAGGGCCTCGGCCGCGCGGGTGTCGATCGCCGCGATGCGCGCGTGGGCGTGGGGGCTGCGCAGGATCGCGCCGTGCAGCATCCCCGGCAGCGCGAAATCGGCCCCGTAGTTCGCGCGGCCGGTGACCTTCTCGACCCCGTCGGGCCGCAGCGGCCGGGTGCCCACCAGCTGGAACTTGCGCTCGATCGTTGCCATCGCGAGTCCTCCCCCGCCGGAGCATACCAGCGCCGCCGTGGGCAAGGGGGCCGCTCGTGACGCTGTCTGCAGGGCCCGATACCCTTTGCCCCATCCCCGGAGGAATCCCGATGAGCCCCCTCGGCTACGCCGCCTTCGACGCCGACAACCACTATTACGAAGCTCTGGATGCCTTCACGCGCCATCTCGACCCTCGCCTCGGCCCGCGCACGGTGCAGTGGGCCGAGATCCAGGGCCGCAAGTACCACGTCGTCGGCGGGCGTGTCTCGCACGCGGTCGTGAATCCGACCTTCGACCCGATCGCGAAGGCCGGCGCACTGCACGACTACTTCCGCGGCAATCCGGAAAAGAAATCCCCGCTCGAATTCCTGCGCAGCCGCGAGAGGATCCCGGCCGAGTATCGCGACCGCGACGAGCGCGTGCGCGTACTGAAGGACCAGGGACTCGAGTCCGTGTGGCTGTTCCCGACGCTCGGTGTGCTCTACGAGGAGCTGCTCAAGCAGGACATCGACGCGGTCGGCTGGACCTTTCGCTCCTTCAACCAGTGGCTCGAGGAGGACTGGGGCTTCGCCTATCAGAACAAGGTCTTCGCCGCTCCCTACATCCCGCTCGGCGACGTCCCCTGGGCCTGCCGCGAGCTCGAGTGGGCGCTTTCGCGCGGCGCACGCGTGATCGTGCTGCGTCCGGGGGCCGTGTTCACGCGCCAGGGCTGGCGCTCACCGGCCGCTCCCGACTTCGATCCCTTCTGGGCGCGTGTGAACGAGGCCGGCATCACCACGGTCGTGCACGCGGGCGATTCCGGCTACACGAGCAACGGCTATGCCCAGGACGGCTTCGCCGCGAGCTTCGGCGAGATGCGCGGCCCGAACGTCGGCGTGTTCAAGATCGAGCGCGCGGCCTACGACTTCCTGATCACGCTCGCCTTCGAGAAGCTCTTCGAGCGCTTTCCGAACCTGCGCATCGCGTCGGTCGAGAACGGCTCCGAGTTCCTGCCGGACCTGTTCCGCAAGCTCGCGCAGTCCGCGAAGAAATACCCGGGCTGGTTCCAGCAGGATCCGGCCGAGAGCTTCCGAGAGCACGTCTGGATCAATCCCTTCTGGGAGGACGACGTGAACGAGGTGATCGAGTACATGGGTGCGGAGCGGGTGATCTTCGGCTCGGACTGGCCCCACATCGAGGGCATGCCTCAGCCGCTCGACTACCTCTCCGAGCTGCAGCAGCAGGACGACGCGACCCGCCAGCGCGTGATGCGGGACAACGCGCGAGAACTCAACCAGCTGCGGCCCGCCTGATCCCGCTGCGAGCGCCTAACGCGCAGGATCCAGCAGCTCTTTGAAGCCGTAGCGCCGGTGCGGCCCGAAGCAGACCTGCTCCAGGACGCCGACCCCCTGCTCGTCGCCCATGCGCGCGCGCACCACCTGCTGGATGTGCTGGTTCTGCGCTGCCATCGGATCCAGGTCGATCTCCTTCCAGGACTCGCCGCCGATCGCGAGCTCGCCCTTCCAGAGGCCGTGGCCCCACTCGGGGTGCATGTAGCCGATGCCCTTCATGCGGAAGCAGATCAGCGGCTCGAGGTCGATCTCGTGGCGGCGGCCGGATTTCTCGACCAGCGCGATCCGCGCATGCCCCGCGCGACGCGTGCCCTTCAGGTAGTCGATCTGGTGCTCGCAGGCCGCAATCGGCACCAGCGAGGGATCCTCGACGCCCGGGATGTCTTTCGGGTCGTCGTAGGCCGGCAGGATCGCGCCGTCCTTGTGCCACATGCTGCCGTCGGCGTCCTCGAAGACGCCGTAGTGGCTGCAGCGGTCCTTCCAGTGCAACGGCGCCCACAGGAAGAAGGTCTGGCCGAGCACCGGATTCGGCGCGCCACCCGGGTCGGGCACGCCGAGCGGGCGCTGGCCCCAGGAGCGATCCTTGGTGCCGTAGACGCGCGTCTGATCGATGCGCAGCGTCTGCCCCGCATAGCGGATCTCGCCCTGCCAGCGGCCGAGCTGCGCGAAGCGCGTCACGTCCATGATCAGCCGACCGTTGCGGTGCAGCCGCTGGCGGCCCTCCTCGATGCAGGCCGTGCGCGCGCTGAAGTGGAGGTCGCAGGAGATCCCGGTCTGGTTCGAGTCGATCGTCACCCGCAGGCGCCGCATCGGCTCGACGACCTGGATCCGGAAGGGGCCGATCTGGGTTTCGCTCGGCTCGCCCGGCGCACGCCGCGAGCAGTGGAATGCGTGCTGCTCTCCGCCGCGCACGATCGAGAAGGCGCCGTCGACGATGCCGAGGTTCGGGTAATTCGCGGCGCCGATCCCGAAGTAGAACTCGCCGTCCTCGGCGTAGCCGTTGAACCAGTAGCGGTCGTAGATGTTGCGGTCGCTCGACGCAGGATGCGCGATCGGCTCCGGCGTCTGGTGGATCGGGTAGTCGTCGAACTTGCTGAGCACGCGAGCGTCCTCCGGGCAGTGGCTGCGCGGAGTATAAGCGGCAGCGCCAGCCGCGGAAGCGGATTCAGCTCCGCGCGCTCGCGATCTGCCTCATGTTCGCGACCTGTCCATCTTCGCGGCCGAGCAGCACGTCGTTGTAGTGCCGCTCGCCGCGGTGATTGCGCGCGTCGGGCCGTTCGAAGGAGACGAGCGCGCAGCAGCGGAAGGGTCCCGACTCGCTGGTGGGCGGCGGCGCGACGTGCCAGACGTCGCCGTAGTGCAGCGTGAGATCCCCGGCTTGCGCGGGCGGCACGACGCCGACCTCCGCTTCCGCGCTGCCGCCATCCCCGAAACGATACGAGCACTGCCACGAGCCAGGCAGGAAGCGCAGCGCGCCGCTCTCGGCGCGATTTTCCTCGAGGAACACGCTGCAGACGAGCGTCGGGCAGATCAGCGCGTGGCCGCCCATGCCGCAGTCGCGGTGCCAGGGCAGGTCCGAGAGCCCCTCGCGCATCCCGGGGTTCTTCCAGAGCAGCGTGACCGCGTCGAGGTCGTCCGGGTCGCGCGGCACCAGCAGGTGATCGGAGAGCGCGACGAGTGCGCGCAGGCGCGGGTCGCTCGGCAGCGAGCGGAAGCTCGGCAGCGCGCCGGCCTGCAGCACGCGGCACAGCACGGACTCGCCGCGCGCGTTCACGCCCCACCACGACTTCTGGTCGCCCGGGCGCGCGCGCCGGCGCAGCTCGCGCGCCTGCTCGCGCAGCGACTCGACCTCAGTGGCCGAGAACACGCCGCGCAGCCAGAGGTAGCCCGCCGTGCGCAGGAAGTGCGCGAGATCGTCGCGGTCGTCCCCCGCGCGAAAGCCCTGCAGCGGATCGAGCGGGGCGCCGCGCCGATCGCGCAGGTCGAGGCGCGCGGGGTCGTAGATCGGGCGGCCGGTGAAGATCGCGCGCAGCACCGGCTCCCAGCGCACGAAGTGCATCAGGTCGCCGCGCAGGCGCTCGGCGCGCCCGTGGTAGATCAGGCTCGCGGGCGACTCGAGATCCTGAACCAGGCCCCCGAAGCCGGCGGCGTCGAGGCCCACGACGGTCTCCGCCGCGGCGTCGCCGCTCGCGAGCGAGAGGCCGCCCGGCTGTGGGAGATAGGTGTAGCTGGAGTCTCCGACGCGCAGCGCGAGCGGCTGCAGCGAGCCGGAGTCCACCGCTGCGAGTGCCGCACGCCCCGAGGCGAGCAGCTGCGGCAGCTCGCGGCCGTGATAGTCGCGGAAATCGACCGGCAGGACTGCGCTCGCCATCGGTCTTCCTCCAATCCGATCCGGATGCGGCCCGGCTCCAGTGTCCGCCAGGTACGCTCCAGAGCGCAAGCGCAGCGGCCGCTCCGCGCCTGGGTTGGCCCCATTGCCGGGCAGTTTGCCCCCGCGCGGAGACATGCAAGCCGACGAAGTCGGCGCGCAGCGAGGCACAGCCGAGCGAAGCGGGGTGGTCCGGGCTGCGCCCGGACCGGGACCACAAGGCTCTACCGCTGACGCCGTGCCGCGAAGGCATCGCGTCGAGGGAGGGCTACGCTGCGGCGACAGCGTCTGGAGGACCGACCCTGCGCAGAACATCCCGCTCGCTCGCCGCGCTGTGCCTCAGCCTGCTCGCCGCCCACGCCTGCTCGACGGTCAGGGTCACGACGGACTACGACGCCGGCCAGGATTTCGCCGGCTATCGAAGCTATGCCTGGCTGCCCGATACGCCGGAGGCCACCGGGCATCCGCGCCTCGACTCGCCGATGGTCCAGGAGCGCGTGCGCAAGGGCATCGACCGCACGCTCGCGGCCAAGGGCTTCGTGCTCGCCGGCGACCGGCCCGACTTCTTCGTGACCTACGATCTCGCGGTCGAACGCAAGCTCGACGTCCGCACCACGGACGACGTCTACTACGGCCGCTACGGCTACCGCGTCTCGGTGCCGGAGACCAGCGTCACGGAGTACGACGAGGGCAGCCTGGTCATCGATGTGGCCGACGCGCGCGCGAAGAAGGTCGTCTGGCGCGCCGTGGGAAGCGGCCGACTGCGCGGCGCGAGCGGCATGCAGGATCCGGCGAAGCTGCAGGAGCGCGTGTTCCAGGTGGTCGACGAGGTGCTCGCGGATTTCCCGCCGCAGCGCAAGTAGCTCCACCGGGGTGCGATTTGGAGCCTGAGCTTCTCGAGCAGCAGCGTGTCCTCGGTCGCGCGACCGATGTGGCGATCCGGGTCGGCAGCCTCGCGTTCCTGGTAGGCGGGTGCTTCGTGATCGTCTCGCCCTTCCTGCTGCCGATCGCGTGGGGCACCATCATCGCAATCGCGCTGCACGGGCCCTTTGCGTCGCTGCGCGCGCGGCTCGGCAACCGCAACAACCTGGCTGCCGGCACGCTCACCCTCGCGATGTGTCTCGCCGTCGTGGTGCCGAGCGTGCTGGTCGGTGGTTCGTTGGCCGACGACGTCGAATCCGCCGCGACGGCTTTCCGAGAGGGCAATCTCCGGGTCCCGCCGCCTTCGGAGCGCGTGGCCGAGTGGCCCATCGTCGGCGCGCGCCTCTTCGAGTTCTGGCAGCTCGCCTCGCAGAACCTCGAAGCCGCGCTTGCGGAGCTCGGTCCCCGCCTGAAGGACATCGCCGGCTCGGTCCTCTCCGCTACGGCGCGCTTCGGCGTCAGCTTGCTCCAGTTCCTCTTCGCGATCGGTATCAGCGGGATCCTGCTGGCCCGCTCGGACTCCGGCACCGCCACGGCGCAAGCGCTCGCCGCGAGACTCGCGGGGCCACGCGGGCCTGCCCTCACCGAGCTCGCCGCGGCCACCGTGCGCGGCGTGACGCGTGGCATCCTCGGCGTCGCCCTGATCCAGGCGCTGCTCTCGGGCGTCGGCCTCTTCGTCGCGGGGGTACCCGCCGCTGGCCTCTGGACCCTCGCCGCACTCGTGCTCGGCGTGATCCAGGTCGGCGTCGGCCTGGTGCTGATCCCAGCCGCGATCTGGCTATTCGCGAACGCCGACACCCCCACCGCGGTCGCCTTCCTGATCTGGACACTGCTGTTGTTGCCGCTCGACAACGTGCTGAAGCCGCTGCTGATGGGTCGCGGCCTGGAAGTTCCCGTCGCCGTGGTCTTCGTCGGCGCCATCGGCGGCTTCATCTCCCAGGGCCTGATTGGTCTCTTCGTGGGCGCCGTGGTGCTGGTGCTGGGATACAAGCTGTGGGAGGCGTGGCTGGAGGGAGCGCCGGCGAGCGCCTGATCCGACCCAGCGGCGGTTCGCGCATGGAGGACGATCGGAATTGAGCTGGCTCTTCGCGTCACTGCGTGCTCACCCCGAGCTGGCGCTATTCCTCTCGCTCGCCCTCGGCAACGTCCTCGGTCGGATCCGCGTGGGGAGCTTCCAGCTCGGCGGCGTGATCGGCGTTCTGATCGCCGGCATTCTCGTCGGACAGATCGGGATCGACGTCTCGGAAGACTTGAAGTCGACGTTCTTCCTGCTCTTCCTGTTCTCGATCGGGTACAAGACGGGTCCCGAGTTCTTTCAGGGTCTCCGGCGCAGTGGGCTGCCGCAGGCCGCGCTCTCCGCGCTGCTCTGCGTCGTCGCGCTCGCAACCGCAATCCTCGCCGCGCGCGTCTTCGGCTTCGATGTCGGGACCGCAGCCGGGCTGGTGGCCGGCTCGCTGACGGAGTCCGCGGCGCTCGGAACCGCGGGTGACGCGATCGCAAAGCTCCCGCTCGATGACCTCGCAAAGCAGGAGCTCCTGACGAACCGGACGGTTGCGTTCGCGGTGACGTATCTCGTCGGCACCCTCACGGCGGTTCTGGGATTGTCGCGGCTCGGCCCGCGGCTGATGCGCGTGGACCTCGCGCGCGAGTGCGAGAAGCTCGAGCACGAGATGGGGGTGGTCGCGGTCGAGCCAGGCGTCATCTCGGCGTACTCCGAGCACGTGATGCGTGCATACGACGTGTCCGCCGAGCTCGCCCCGTGCTCCGTTTCGGAATTCGAGCAGCGCTTTGCGGAGCAACGGATCTTCGTGGAGCGGATCCGGCGCGGCACGCGGATCCTCGAGGGGCAGCCGGAGATCCGGATGCAGGCGGGCGATCGCGTGGTGCTTTCGGGCCTGCGAGAATTCCTGGTCAGCGACGCGAACCCGCTGCGGCGAAAGGAAGCGGACGATCGCGAGCTGCTCGACATCGGAGTCAGCGTCGTCGATGTGGTGCTCACGGAGCGTCGCTTCGCCGGCCGTCCACTCGGGGAGCTGGCGAACGAGGTCGGTGCGCGTGGCGTGTTCCTGCGCAAACTCTCGCGTGCGGGGAACGAGCTGCCCTACACGCGCTCGATCCCGATGCAGCGTGGTGACGTGCTCACGCTCGTCGGCGCGAAGACGAATGTCGCGCGCGCCGCAGAGCAGCTCGGCTTTGCAGAGTGGCCGACTCCGACCACCGACATGCGGATGGTCGGCCTCGGCATCTTCCTGGGTGGACTGGTCGGGCTGCCCGCGCTGCGCCTCGGACAGATCGAGCTCGGCCTGAGCCTCGCGGTGGGCGTGCTGCTCGGCGGACTGGGGGCCGGCTGGCTGCGATCCGTGAATCGGCGCTTCGGTCGCATCCCGGAGCCCGCGCTCTGGCTCTTCGATTCGCTCGGCCTGACGGCATTCCTCGCGCTGGTCGGCCTCGACGCGGGACCCCAGTTCGTGGAAGGGTTGCGAGAGAGCGGGCTCCAGCTGATCGCTGCGGGGGTGACCGTCGCCGTGATTCCGCACGTCGTAGCGATCCTCGTCGGACGCCACCTCTTCCGCATGCATCCGGGAATCGTGCTCGGCGTCTGCGCGGGGGCGGGCACCTGCGCGCCCGCGCTGGCCGCGGTGCAAGAGGTCGCGCAGAGCAAGATTCCCACCCTCGGGTACGGCGTGAGCTACGCGGTGGGGAACGTGCTGCTGGCGCTCTGGGGCTCGCTGATGGTGGCGGTGCTCGCCGGCTGAGACGCGCGCGAGCGTGCGCGGCTGCGCCGCGACGCTCGCGCTCCGGGAAGAAGAAGTCACCCGATCGAGAGACCCGAAAACGTTCGACAGGCTGTGAACGATCTGTGTATCGTTGCGAGCGTATTCACCGCGTCGCTGACATGGGTTCGCTGCGCGGCACAGGGAGGAGCCAGGATGTCGACTCGAATCCGATCTCACGCAGCGTGCGGGCTTCGCCTGCTGGCAACTGCGATGCTGCTAGGTGCGCTTGCGGGGGACGCATTCGCACAGGCTCCGAGCAAGGCCGATGCCGAGGCCGCCCTGGCGGCCGCTCACGCGAAATACAAGACGCTTCAGGAGGGCAAGAACGCCGATTACATCCCGGCCCTCGCGAAGGTGCCTTCGGGTCTCTTCGGCATCTCCCTCGTCAGCGTGGATGGTCAGGTCACCAGCGTCGGCGACGTCGACACGCGCTTCTCGATCCAGTCGATCTCCAAGGTCTTTGCGCTCGCGCGGGTGCTCCAGGATTCCGGCGAAGCGGCCGTGGAAGAGAGCATCGGCGTCGATGCGACCGGCCAGGTCTTCAACTCGATCGTCGCCGTCGAGCAGTACAAGGGCCAGGAGATGAACTCCTTCGTGAACCCCGGGGCGATCGCCACCACCAGCATGGTGAAGGGAGCGAACGCGGATGCGATCTGGGCGAAGATCCTCGGCACCCACAACGACTTCGCCGGCCGTAAGCTCGAGGTGAACCAGGAGGTCTATAAGTCGGAAGCGGACAGCAATCAGCGCAACCAGGCCATCGGCATGCTGATGTTCGCCTATGGCCGCATCCAGGCGAACCCGGCCCAGGCGACGGACCTCTACACCCGCCAATGCTCGATCAACGTCGACGCCCGCGATCTCGGAGTGATGGCCGCGACGCTCGCGAACGGCGGCAAGAATCCCGTCACGAAGCAGCAGGCCGTCGATCCGCAGCACGTGAAGCACGTGCTCGCGGTGATGGCGACGGCCGGCCTCTACGACGACTCCGGCAAGTGGCTGTTCCACAGCGGGCTGCCGGCGAAGAGTGGCGTCGGCGGCGGCATCATCGCGGTGTCGCCCGGCAAGTTCGGCATCGCCGCGTTCTCGCCCCCCCTCGATGCCGCCGGCAACAGCGTGCGGGCCCAGAAGGCGATCCTCGAGATTTCGAATTCGCTCGGCGGAAATCCGTACGACGTCAAGCCGCGCTAGTCGGGTCCAGAGAGACTCCGCTCTTCGACTGGCGATCAGAGCGAGAACCCGAAGCACGAACTCGTTCCGAGCTCAGCGTGGAGCACGCGGCCGCCTCGGACGCCGCGATCCGAGCGAGCCAGCCAGCAGAGGCGCGCGGAGCTCGCAGGCCCCCACTGCCGGCGCGGCGCAGCGCGGTTGCGGCGGCGAGCTCCGCCCGACGGCTCGCACTCGACGCGTACTGGAGGCAGATCGGAGGCACGACACGGTTGTCAGGCAGCCACCGCCGCGATCTCGGCGGGGGGGCAGGGCAGCCCAGCGCGATGGCCGCGAAGCCTGATACGATGGCGCGATGAGCTCCGACGTACAGCGCATCACGCATCTGGGCATCTGCGTCTCGGACCTGCAGCGCTCGCTGCGCTTCTACAGCGAAGTCTTCGGCTGCGTCGAAGTCGGGCGCTTCGAGGGCAAGGGCGATCCCTCGGCGACGATCCTCGGGCTGCCGAAGGCGCTCGAGCTGGTCGCCGTCTACCTCGAACGCGACGGCTGGCGCCTCGAGCTGCTCCATTATCCGAATCCGGGCCACCAGGGCCCGGCCGCGCCGCGGCCGATGAACCAGCTCGGTTACACGCACCTCTCGTTCCGCGTGTCGGATCTCGCCGCCGTGCTGGCGCGTATCGAGCGTTGCGGAGGGCGGGTGCTGCGCGAGACCTATCAGAGCAGCTTCGGCTCGAAGGTCGTCTTCGCGACCGATCCCGACGGCGTGCGCTTCGAGCTGATCGAGGCGCCCGGCGACCCGAACGCGATTCCGGGCTCGGGCCGCCCCCCGCAGTGACGCGCGTTCTCCGTTTCGCGATTGCGCTGCTCGGCGCGCTCGCGTGTGGCGAGCCGCGCCCCGCAATCGACTATTCGGGCCCGATCTCCGACTGGCGCGAGTGGGGCGGCGACAAGGGCGGTCTGCACCACTCGCCGCTGCGCCAGGTCCGGCGCGAGAACGTGTACGCGCTCGAGGTCGCCTGGACGCACCGCAGCGGCGACTTCTCGCTCGGCGAGGAAGGGCAGGCTTCGACTGCGTTCCAGGTCACGCCGCTGGTCGTGAACGACACGCTCTACTACTGCACGCCCTTCATGCGCGTGTTCGCGTTGGATCCCGAGACCGGCGAGCAGCGCTGGGTCTTCGACCCGGTGTTGCGCGGCAAGACCGCGGGAGGCCCCTATCCGCTCACCTGCCGCGGCGTCGCGTACTGGGAGGCCGCGCACGCGGAGCCGGGTCGTGTTTGTCAGCGCCGCATCGTCTACGGCACGCGCGATTCCGAGCTGATCGCGCTCGACGCCGACAGCGGGCGGCCCTGCCCGGACTTCGGCGAGGGCGGGCGCGTCGACCTGCGCGAGGGTCTCGGCGAGATCCCGCAGTGGGAGACCTACACGACCTCGCCGCCGCAGATCGTGCGCGACCTCGCGATCGTCGGTGCCTTCGTGGCGGATCAGCTGCGCACGGATTCGCCTGCGGGCGTGGTGCGCGCCTACGACGTGCGCAGCGGCCGGCGCGTCTGGGAATGGGATCCCATCCCTCCCGGCTTCGATCGGCCGCTGCGGCCCGGCGAGCGCTTCCACCGCGGCACCCCGAATGTCTGGCCGCCGATCTCGGCCGACCCCGCGCGCGGGCTCGTCTTCCTGCCGACCGGGAACCCCGGCCCCGACGGCTATGCCGCGGAGCGCCACGGCCTCGACACCTACGGCAGTTCGACCATTGCACTCGACGCGCAGACGGGCCGGATCGTCTGGCACTTCCAGGCCGTCCACCATGACGTCTGGGACTACGACATGCCGACGCAGCCGACGCTGTTCCAGTTCGACGGCGTGGGCGGCGGGCGTCCGGCCGTCGCGCAGGCGACGAAGATGGGCTTCGTGTTCCTGCTGGATCGCGAGACGGGTGAGCCGCTCTACCCGGTCGAGGAGCGCCCGGTGCCGCAGGGCGGTGTCCCCGGCGAAACGCTCTCGCCGACGCAGCCTTTTCCGACGCATCCGGCGCCGCTGCATCCGCTCGAACTCACGCGCGAGAAAATGTTCGGCTTCACGCCCTTCGATCGCGCCGCCTGTCGCGAAGAGTTCGAGAAGTACCGCTGGGAAGGCATCTATACTCCGCCCTCGCTGCAGGGCTCGCTGCAGTTTCCGCACGCGGCCGGCGGCATGAACTGGGGCGGCCTCGCAATCGATCCCTCGACCGCGACGCTCTACACCAACCAGACGCACGCGGCGCAGGTCAACCGGCTGATTCCGCGCGCGGAGTTCGAGAAGCTCGATCCCGAGGACTTCGCGTATCCCGACGAGCTGTACCCGCTTGCGGGCACTCCCTATGGCCTGCACCGCAAGACGCTGATCTCGCCCTTCGGCGCGCCATGCACCCCGCCGCCCTGGGGCTCGCTCACGGCCGTCGATCTGCGTTCGGGAGAAGTGCGCTGGCGCGTCCCGCTCGGAACCCCGCGCGACAAGGCGCCCTTTCCGATCGGACAGCTCTACGCGCAGCTGGGCTCGCCGAGCTTCGGCGGGGGCCTGGTGACCGCCG
The DNA here is from genome assembly GCA_964437835.1 of uncultured Spirochaetales bacterium. GTDB lineage: Bacteria > Myxococcota_A > UBA9160 > UBA9160 > SMWR01 > CAYTJA01. The sequence continues at coordinate 20,750 of CAYTJA010000388.1, read as the reverse complement.
GTGGGCTCTACTTCACCGGCGCGACCAGCGATCGCTATTTTCGAGCCTTCGACACCGAAAGCGGCGAGGAGATCTGGAGCGTCCGGGTCCCCTTCCCCGCGAACTCGGTGCCGATGAGCTATCGCCTGCGCCCTGACGCGCGCCAGTTCGTCGTGGTCGCGGCTGGCGGCAATCCGATCACGGAGATCGGCGACGCGCTGATCGCGTTCGCGTTGCCGCTCCCGCGCTGAAGTCGAGGAGAATCCGATGTTTCGCGTGATCCAGTGGTCGACCGGGAACGTCGGCCGGCGCGCCGTGCGCGCGATCGCCGAGCACCCCGAGCTCGAGCTCGTCGGGCTCTACGCACACGGCGCCGCCAAGCAGGGACGCGACGCGGGCGAGCTCTGCGGGCTGCCGCCGCTCGGGGTGCGCGCGACGCAAGACCTCGAGGCGCTGCTCGCGCTGCGCGCCGATTGCGTGAACTACAACGGTCTGCTGCCGGACATCGACGCCCTCGAGCGCTTCCTCGTGGCCGGCACGAGCGTCGTCACGACGGCCGGGATGGTCACCGGCAAGAACCTCGGCGTGATGCAGCGTCTCGAACGCGCGGCGCAGCGAGGCGGCGCGGCGCTCTTCGGCAGCGGCATCAATCCGGGCTTCATGAACATGCTGCCCGTGGTGCTCTCGGCGCTGACCGACCGCGTGCACTCGATCTCGATGCGCGAGACGGCCGACGTGCGGAACTATCCCTCTGCGGGCTCCTGGGAGATCTTCGGCTGGGGCAAGCCGCTCGGGCACCAGAACCAGGACATGAGCCAGAACCCGATGAACGCGGTCTTCCTCGACGGCCTCGACTGGATGGCCGACGCGCTCGGCGTCGAGCTCTCGGAGCACCGCGTCGAGACCGAATACGCGGTGGCGACGCGCGACATCGAGCTGCCGTGGATGCGATTTCCAAAGGGCACGGTCGCCGGGCAGCGCATCACCTGGCGCGGCTTCGCGCACGGCCGCTGCGTGATCGCGAACAGCGTCGCGTGGAAGATGGGCGAAGACCTGGAGCCGAACTGGAGCGCACCGCAGGGCTACGAGATCGAGATCGAGGGCGAGCCGAGGATCCGCAGCGTGGTCGAGATCGAGCAGCCGAGCACGCCCGGGCTCTCGCGCGAGCCGGACCGCATGGACCTGATCATGATCTGCACCGCGCTGCCGCCGATCCTCGCGATCCCGTACGTCTGCCGCGCGAAACCGGGGATCGTCAGCTACAGCGATCTGCCCGCGATCGGCGCGCGCGGCCTGGTGCTGCGCTGAAGGGCAGGGCAGTTCGCGCGGAGCGGGCAACCCGCAGGGCAGCGATGTCCGATCGCGTGTGAGCTGGAACCCTGGACGGGAGCCGTAGGGCTGGCTCCCACGCCCAGAGGTTCTCCGCAGATCCTCACTCCGGCCAGAGCGAGACGAATCCGAGACGCGACATGCGCGCGAAGTCGGTGTCGAGCGACCAGAGTCGGGCTCCGTGATCCGCGGAGATTCCGGCGATCAGGAGATCGGCGACGCCGAAGCGCTCGCCGGATCGGCCCGCCACGTCGACCCAGCTCTCGATCCGCGACCACGTCTCCCGGCTCGGGTACAGCGTGGGAAGCGCAGACAGCACGCGGCGCAGCGCGGCCCGCTGCGCGCGTCCCGCGCCCGCGAGCAGTTCGACGCGCACCGGAGCGACCAGCGCGACCTCGTCGGCATCGAGAAGCACGCGTAGCTCGCGGGCCTCGGGGCTGTCACCGCGGCGCAGGGAGGTGACCCACACCGAGGTGTCGACGCAGATCACGCGCGCTTGGATCGGCGCGGGGGACGGCGGCGGGATTTCGGCAGCTCGAGCTCGAGCTCGACGGAGCCGAGCATCTGCTTGAGCTCATCGATCCGCCGCCGCCGGATCAGCTCCTGGAGCGACAGCACGACGGCGTCGGTCTTGGACTTGAATCCGAGCAGCCGACGCGCTTCCTCGAGCAGCTCCTCGGGGATGTCGAGTGTCGTTCGCATACGAATCAGCCTATCTGAGGTGCAATCTGATGTCAAAACCGTGCGGAATCCTATGCATCTCCGCGGGCGCGCGCGGTCTGCTAGTGCGCCCAGCCTCGCGCGCCGCGCGTGCAAGCCGCCCCGGCGCGCAGCTAGCCGAAGACGAGCTGAGTGAGGGAGCGCCGGGCTGCGCCCGGACCGGGACCCGCAAGACTAGCGCTGGCGCACGAGCGCGGCCGGGAAGAAGCCGAAGTTCGGGACCGCGATGTCGTGGCCTAGCAGAGCCTGGCCGTAGAGGCGGCCCCAGACGTCCCAGTCGCAGCCGACGTGGGTCACTCCGGCGCCGATGTCGCGATAGGCGCGCTCGACGCGGTCTCCGCTCTTGATCCCGTGCGCGCCGCCGCGATAGAGCAGGCTCTCGACGGCTTCGAGCAGCAGCTTCGAGGTGAAGGCCTGGTTGCGGCGCCAGGTCGCGCGCTGCAGCACGCTCGGCGCCAGGCGCGCGGCGTAGTGGCGCTCGGTCTCCTCGATGTCGCGCAGCAGCAGCGTCTCGGCCGCATCGATGCGCGCGGCGACGTCCGCGATCCGCAGCTGCACGCTCTGGGTGTCCGCGAGCTTCTCGCGGAACAGATTCGTGCGCGTCTCGAGGCGCTCGACCGTCGCCTCGAGCGCGCTGCGCGCGGCGCCGATCAGAGCGGGCGCGACCGTCCAGCCCATCCAGTCCCAGACCGGAACGCGGTGCCAGGTCGACCCGTGGAGGCCTGCGCCCTGCACCGCGACGCCGCGCTCGGGGGTGCGGTTCACGTCGGCCCAGGCGGTCGTGTGGTGTTCGGGCACGAACTGCTCGCTCACGCGGATGTCGTTGCTGGCCGTTCCCTTGAGGCCCATCGAGTGCCAGGTGTCGAGGATCTCGTATTCGCCGTTCGCGCGGTCGAGCAGGAACAGGCGCATCTCGGGCGGTCCCGGAGGGCCGCCGCGCTCGACCGGCGCGAGCAGCAGATCGAGGTCGCAGTTCAGCGAGCCGCTCGCGAACTCCCACTGCCCGTCGAGCACGTAGCCGCCTGCCACCGGCTTGCAGGTGACGCGTTTGGGCGACCAACCGGTGGACGCGATGCGCGCGTCCCGCACCGGATCTCCGCTGCACCAGAGCTCGCGCTGGGTGCGTTCCGGAAACAGCGCGAGGATCAGCTGGTGCATCGCGTTGTTCTCGTAGACCCACGCGGTACTCGCGCAGCCGCGCCCGAGCTCGGTCGCGACGCGCACGTAGGTCGCGAAGTCGAGCTCGAGCCCGCCAAACGCGCGCGGCTGAAGGATTCGGAAGAAGCCAGCCTGCTTGAGCTCCTGGATCGACTCCTCGGGCACGCGCCGCTCCTGTTCGCAGCGCAGCGCGCGCTCGGCAAGGCGCGGCACCAGCGCGCGAGCGCGCGCGATGAGCTCGTCGGGGGTCGGATCCTTGTCCGAGAAGGCCAGAGGCGTTGCCAAGGTCGTCTCTCCTCGTGAGTTCCAGCGTGCGCCGTTCGGGCGGCGGACCGCGCCGGCTAGTGCGCCGCGGCGGGCAGATCCTGGTTCGCCGCGAACAGCGCCTGCTCGAGGGCCTGGAAGAATCTCTGGTAGGGCTCGGGGGATTCGATCGGCCGCAGGTAGTATTGCGCAGCCGCGCGCACGACCAGCTGCTGCTCATTGCGGGCGCGTACGGTGACCGTGAGCCGCACCAGGTCGCTGCGGTGGTAGAACGGTCCCCAGCTGCGGTAGCTGCGCGTGAAGACGACCAGGCTCTCCTCGTCGTAGAGCAGATAGACGGGATCGAAGCCGAAGCCCTCTTCCTCGGGCTCGAAGAACTTCTTGCCCGAGACGACGCCGAGCTCCTCGTCGAGCAGCTCGACCTGGAAGCCCAGATCCTGGAAGGTGGCGACGACCGCTTCGAGGGTGCGGCGCCGGTCGCCGCTGTCGAAGACGCGACTCTGGGCCGCGCGCACCTTCACCTGGCTCTGCTCGGCGCGCCAGATCTGATCCGCTGCGTCCCATTGGATCTCGTGGTGCCACGCGTAGGGAGAGCCACACCCCGACGCGAGCAGCAGTACGGCGAGCAGCCGGCAGCGCACGCGTTCAGTTCCTGCCGATGAACAGCGAGCGTTCTAGCGTCGCGAAGAAGTTCTGATACACCTTCGGATCGGTGACGGGCTGGTTGTTGTAGATGGCGTTGGCGCGCACCCGCATCTTGTTCTCGCCGTCCTCGCGCACCGTCACGGTCACGCCGACCACGTCGAACCAGCGCGGCTCCGCGAAGCGCGCCGCCGTCACGAGACCCAGCGGCTCGTTGGCGCGCTCGATGATGAAGCCGAGGTCCTGGAGCGCCGCGATCACGCCGCGCATGGCCTGATTGCGGTCGCTGACGTCGAAGCTGCGCGTCTGCAGGTTGCGCAGCTGCATCTGCTCTTCGGTCGGCGCCAGCAACAGATCGGTGTTCGGGGGTGGGGCGGTCGCGCAGCCGAACGATCCCATCACCAGCAACAGGGTCGCGAGCCACCGAACGTCGCCGCCGACACGCATGCCGCTCCGCCTTCAGATCTTGTGAGCTTCGAGGAACACGGCCTTCGACAGGCGCGTGAAGAACTGCTGGTAGATCTCCGGATCCCGGATCATCTGCATTCGCTGCTCACCCGGCGGGATGCTCTGGTTGCCCGACGTGCCGTCACTCTTCCAGACCAGCCGGTAGAACAGCACGCGCACCTCGTAGCGTTCGGGGTCGAGCGGCCGGGTCACGAGCGAGGCGTTGATCTGCTGCTGCAGATCCACCGGGATGATCGTCGTGCTGTTCGCGCCGTTGCCGCTGCCGAGCGAGCTGAGCAGGGCGATGAAGAAGCGGGCGATCTCCTGGCCGTACTCCCGAGCGCTGCGCTCCTTGGCGGCGCGCAGGAAGCCCAGCTCGCGCACGCTCTCGCTGACCTGGAAGCCCAGGTCCTGCAGCACGGCGGCCGAGGCCGAGAGCAGCTCGGTTTCGTTCGAAGTCTCGAAACTGCGCGTCTGGGCGGCCTTGTGCGCCGGGCTCTCCGGCGAGAGCTGCAGCAGCATCTCGGCGGTGTTCGGCTTGGCGCAGGCCGCGAGCAGCATCAGCGCTGCCAGCGGCGCTGCTGCGCACAGCTCAGAACTGCGAGTAGTTGTACGCAAAGTCCCGGACCTTCTTCTGCTCATCGTACTTGATGATGATGGTCAGGGTGCGTTGCGTGCTGGAGCTCGAGCTCGAGCTCGTGCTGCCGCCCAGGATGAGGATGGTGCCGTAGACCGAGCGCGCGTTGTCCACGCGGTCGCTCGAGATCTTGTCGTAGATCCACACCTCGCGGCGCTGCTCGTCGGTGGTCACGATGTTCGGCGAGCCGAGGATCTCCGCCACCGCGGCGGCGTCCATGCCGATCTTGATCTCGCCCTGCACCTTGCCCACGGTGAGCTGCTCCCCCTGCGGCGGAGGCGGCGGGTTCGTGCAGGCGAGCAGCGCCAGCGAAGCGAAGAGCGTCAGCAGGACGAAGAGGCTGCGGGCTCGGGGCACGGGGGTTCCTCCCAGGTCGTACGACCACTCGAGTATCGCGGCCCGGGCGCGGGGCCGCATCCCTGGCGCGCGGCCGGTCGGCGCCCATCCGCAGCAGCGTGGCCGGCGCGAACCGGAAGCAGAGCGCGATGCCGAGGCCTATCGCAAGGCGCCAGGCCCCAGCGCGATCCCCGTGCTCTCGCCGCGCTCGGAGTTGTTCGAGCTGCTCGCTGTTTCAGCCGGTCAACTCGCCTCGGGCGAGGAGCTCGACCGGGTCCTGCAGCCGGAGCGTCCCCAGATAGCCGCCGCCCCGGGAGATGTTGTCGTAGATCGCATAGCCGAGGAGCTCCTGCGCACGCCGCGGCAGGCCAGCGGCCGTGGCCGGAGGAACCGCGAGGGTGTTGTTCTCCTCGGTGCGCAGCCAGCCGAGGCAGTAGGAGAGGTGAGCGCCGCGGCGGGGGATGTCCGTCCGATTGGCGCCGCCGCCGTGAATCGTGCCGCCCGAATAGATCACCGCCGAGCCCGCCGGCATCTCTGCCCATGCGATGGCTTCCGGGTCGGGCGGGGGCTGCCGGAACTGCTCGGCCGGGGAGAGGGGACGGTCCTGCCAGCGATGGCTGCCCGGCACGACGCGGGTGGCGCCGTTGCTACGGGTGAAGTCGACGAAGGCGATTACCGTGGCGAGCTGAAGCTCCGGCGCAGGCTTCGGCACATCGCTCCACACCGTCTCGTCGCGGTGCAGCCACTGGTCCTCGGCTCCCGGCCCGCGCTGGAGGAGATGGCCGATATTGAGCTGGTAGCGCGCGCACGACGGCAGCAGGATCCGGTCGCAGAGCGAGAGCAACAGCGGATGGCACATCACGTCGGTTGCGAAGCTGCGGGAGATCCCGGCGACACCCGTCACCTGTCGGGTGTTCGGACCGTGGAAGGCCTGGATCACCGGGTGGAACAGCGATTGGCGGGGGTCGGCTGTCGCGACTGCGGCGTCCACCTCGGCGTTGACCCGGGCGACGACGTCGAGGGAGAGCAGGTTCTCGACGATCACCACGCCGTCCCGATCCATGGCCGCAGCGACGGCGCTGGGATCGGCGGCCGGACCGAAACGGGGGATCGTCGCTGCCATTCGATGCGCTCCTTTCAGCTCCGGGCTTCGAGTCTGCCGGCGAGATCGCCTCGATTGGGTTCGTCTCGTACGAGAGCGCCCGACGGGTGCCAATGATCCAACAATGGGCCAGTGATTCCGAACACCGGGTCGGTCGCAGGCAACGCCAAGCGCGCGATGTTCTCATCCACACGCGGGCGCTCGCCCGGTTTGCCGTAGTTCATGTCCACGTTCTGCTGCGGCGGATAGGCGCCGACCACGCAAAAGTCGCTACTGGCGCCGAGATTCTTGTGGCCGACCCCAGCGGGGATGATCACGACGTCGCCCACACCGAGGTCGATTGCGAGGCCGCCTTCGCCACCCAGTTGTACTCTGGCGGAGCCACTGAACACGAACAGCGCCTCGTGCGCCGTGCTGTGATAATGGTGATAGTCAAAAATTCCATTGCGCCAGTCATTGCCCCATCGGTTTTCATGCAACAGGGACTCGATCTCAGCCGCCGGATCGTCTTTGGGTAGATCCAGCGCGCCTCGAACCAGCAAGAGCGGCAAGCGGCTGTTGGGAATCGTTCCTGCATCCTCGAAGCGATGTGTGATGACATGCGGGTCTTTGGTTCTGATGTTCATCTCAGCCTCGTGTGCAGGGCACTGATCAGCGCGAGCGCAGCGATCCACGCGCCGGTCGAGGAGGTTGTGGGTCGATCTTCATGAGGCCTGCCGCTCAGGTGATCTCGTCGAGCGGCGGGTCGGCGCCCGGCGACATCGGTGTGAAGGGTGCCACGAAGAGCGTGCGGCCGGTGCCGCCCGCATCGATCGCGGGGCCGAGGCTGGCGAAGCGGGCGTCGAAGCACTGCGCGGGCGGCTGCTCGCTGAAGCAGGCGATCAGGATGCGATCGCCGAGGCCCGGGACTTCGGGCGCGGCTTTCGGCCAGAAATCCGGCTTCGCCTTCGGCGTGAAGAGCAGTGCGAGCGCGAGCGGAGATTTCTCGAGCGCACCCGGGAGGCAGGCCTCGGCGAGCCAGCTGCAGAAGCGGTCGAGTGACACGCCCGGATTTCGCTCGGTCCACAGCAGCGTGAGGCCTGCGTAGCGGTGGTCGAGAGCGAACTCGGGCGGCACGCCGTCCGGGTCGCGCCGCAGCGCGCCGAGAAGATCGAAGGCCGCGGTCGTCACGACGTCGCGTTGCTCGAAGAGCCGGCCCTGCCTGGCGTGGATCGCCATCTGTTCGGCAACCCAGCGCTGCTGGTCTTCGTAGCGGCCGCGCTGCAGGAAGGCCGCCGAGAGGAAGGAGCCGCGCTCGGGCGGCTCGCAGATCGGGTTTGCGCGCGGATAGCGCAGCGCCTTCTCGCGGCGCGTCGCCTTGAAGCGGCCTGTCGAGAAGGTCCAGGGGGCGGCGGCGCAGAGCGCGGCGAAGTGGTCGCGCTCGTACCAGCGGTTCCAGGCCAGCTCGAAGCCGCGGTGCGGCTCGACGAAGGCGAAGATCGCGTGGCCGAGCTCGACTCGGAGATCCGAGGGGTGGGGGGCCGCTGCTTCGGGTTCCGGCACAGGACCTCCTGGAGCGGCGGCAGTATCGCGCGAAAGGGGCTGTGCTGTCGCGCGATTCTGACGCGGCGCAGTTCGCGGTTGAGTCCGAGGCGCGCGGGCGCGTACCCTCTCTGCGAATCGGAGGAAAGCATGCCGCTGCGCGGTCTCGGCTATCTCGGCCTCGCGACGACCGATCTCGCGCCCTGGCGCGACTTTGCAACCGGGCTGCTCGGTCTGATGCCGGCCGCGGGCAGGCCGGCCGACGGCTTGCTGCGCTTTCGCATGGATCAGCGGGTCTGGCGCGTCGCAGTGCACCGCGCGGAGCAGGCTGGGCTCGCGTACGCGGGCTGGGAAGTCGCAGATCGCGACGGCCTCGCGGCACTCGAGGCGCGCCTGCGGCAGGCCGGCGTCGCGGTCGAGCGCGCGGGCGCAGAGCTGCGCGCGGAGCGCGGTGTCGGCGATCTGCTGTGCTTCCGCGATCCCTTCGGGCACCGGCACGAGCTGTTCTGCGGCGCGGCCCACGATTTCGACAGCGATTTCGTCTCGCCGGCCGGCGTCTCGGGCTTCGTGACCGAGCACGGGATGGGGCACCTGCTGCTCACGCTGCCGAGCTGCGCACAGGCCGAGGAGTTCTACACGCGCGCGCTCGGGCTACGCGTGACCGATCGCATGGACATGGGCGGCGGGCGCTCGGTGGTGTTCCTGCGCGCGAGCGCGCGTCACCACAGCCTCGCGGTCACGGACCTGCTGCCGCAGGCGGGACTGCATCACTTCATGCTCGAGACGCAGCGCCTCGAAGACGTCGGCCGCGGCTGGGACCGCGTGCAGGAGCAGCGCGTTCCGATCCAGATTACGCTAGGTCAGCACGCGAACGATCCGATGCTCTCGTTCTACGTCGAGACGCCCGGCGGCTTCGGCGCCGAGCTCGGCTGGAATGGAATGATCATCGACGAGTCGAGCTGGTGCGTGCGCGAGTTCTCCGGGCGCGGCGAGATCTGGGGGCACCGCGGCGTCGCGATGGAAGAGATCCAGGCCGCGCGGCGCCGGGTCGGCTGAGCCAGCGCGGGAACCGGGGCGAGCGGTGGCGCTGCGGATTGCGATTCTCGGGGCGGGCGGGCTCGGCTGCGTCGTGGGCGGCTGGCTCGCGGAGTCTGGCGTGGAGGTGTCACTGGTTGCACGCGCGGCGCACGTCGCTGCAATCCGCACGCGTGGCCTCGAGATCCGCGGGATCCGCGGCGAGCGCTGCGTACGCGAGCGTCTGGCGGCCTGCAGTCACCCGGAAGAGCTGCGCGGGGATTTCGACTATCTGATCCTTGCGGTCAAGCACAAGGACACCGCCAGCGCGCTCGCGGACGCGGCTGAGCTGCGCGAGCGCGTCGGCGCGGTGCTCTCGCTCCAGAACGCCTTCGGCAAGGACGACGCGCTCGCGGCGCACTTCGGGCGCGAGCGCGCGCTCGGCGCCGCGACCACCGAGGCCGGCACGCTGACGGGGCCCGGCGCGGTGCAGCACGTCGGCAGCGCGCCGACCGCATTCTACTTCGGCGAGCTCGACGGAACGCCTTCCGCTCGCGTCGCGGCGCTCGTCGACGCATTCCAGAAGGCGGGCTTCGGCTCGCGCCAGGCCGCGGACATCCGCCACGTGGAGACGGAGAAGCTGCTGCAGATCTCGTGCATCGCAGCGTTCTCTTCGTCGGTATTCGGATTGGGTACGCAGGGCTCGGTCGCCGAGGGCTTCGCTTTGCGCGAGGCGGCCGAGCACTACGTCGCGATCGCGCGGGAGCTGCTGGCGGTGTATCGGAGCTTCGGCTTCGCGCCGCAGGACTTCTTCGCCCCCTACTCGCGTTTCCGCGAGCTCGAGCGCGAGGACTTCGAAACCTCGGTCGAAGCGACCCGCGCGCAGGGGCGGCGCATGCTCGAAGCCGGCGTGATCGGCCGGCCCTCGTTGCACGTGGACCTGATGCAGGGGCGGCCGACGGAGGTCGAGGCGAGCCTCGGACCCTTCCTCGCGCAGGCCGAGCGCGCCGGGATCGCGGTGCCGACAGCGCGCGCGGCTTATCGCATCATCCGCAGCCTCGAGCAGCTGCCGCGCGCCTAGGCAGCGCAGCGGGGAAAGGAAGCAGCCATGGCGGGAACACGCATGCTCGACCGCGGTCAGCTCGATGCGGACACCCACCCCGAGCTGAAGCCGCCGAGCTTCGCGAGCGTCCAAGACGAGCGCGTGCACCGCAAGGCGCGCCTCGCGGGCGCCTGCCGGATCTTCTCGCGGCTGGGCTACGAGCACTGGGTTGCGGGGCACCTCACGGTGCGCGACCCCGAGCACGCGGATCGCTTCTGGGTGAATCCGCTCGGCCTGTCGTGGCGGCACATGCGCGCGAGCGACCTGTGCCAGGTCGACTTCGAGGGCCGGGTGCTGCAGGGCGAGCGGCCGGTCAACGGCGCCGCGTTCGCGATCCATTCCGAGCTGCACCGCGCGCGGCACGATGTCGTCGCGGCCGCGCACGCGCACTCGCCCTTCGGGCGCGCGTGGTCGGCGACGGGCCGCCCGCTCGAGCCGATCAGCCAGGATCACTGCGCGTTCTACCTCGATCACGCGGTCTTCGACGACTTCACGGGAGCCGTCTACGAAGCCGCCGAGTCGCGCCGCTTCGCGACTGCGCTCGGCCCGCGCAAGGCGCTGATCCTGCAGAATCACGGCCTGCTGACGGTCGGACACACCATCGACGAGGCCGCGTTCTGGCTGCACCTGCTCGAGCGCTGTGCGCAGACGATGCTGCTGGTCGGGGCGCTCGCGCCGCGCGACGGGCAGCCGGCCTACCGCGCGCTCTCGCACGCGGTCGCGGCCCACACGCACGAGCAGGTAGGTCAGCCGCTGCACGGCTGGCGCGGCTTCCAGCCGCTCTGGAGCGAGCTCGTGGCCGAAGAGCCCGAAGTCCTCGAATGACCCTCCGCTGTCTCCCTCTGCTGCAGGAGCACCCTTGAGCGCCCCGACCTTCGACGCACTCCGAGCCGGCGACGAGCTGCCGAGCCTCGAGCGCACGACCCTGTTTGGCCACTGGAATCGCTATGCAGCGGTGAACGACGAGTTCATCGACGTGCACATGGCGAAGGAGGCCGCGCTCGCAGCGGGGCAGCCGGACGTCTTCGGCATGGGCAATCTGCGCATCGCGTACGCGCACAACGCGCTGCAGCGTTGGCTCGCCGGCCGCGGCGACATCGCGGAATTCGGCTGCCAGTTCCGGCAGCTCAACTTCCTCGGCGATCGCCTGCGCACGCGCGCGGTCGTCAGCGGCAAGGAGCTGCGCGACGGCGCGCAGCTCGCGACGCTCGAGATCGATGTTCGCAACCAGCGCGACGAGAGCACGATGCCGGGCACTGCGGTCGTGCTCTTCTTCCCGGAGGGCCGCGGCCGCTCGCTGCCCGAGCCGTCTGCGACGCCTGTGCCGAGCGACCGCGTCCCCGGCGTCCACCTCGACGCCAAGACGATCGACTGGCTCGGCCGGCCCCTCGCGCCGGACGTCGCCTTCCCGGTGGGTGCGAACGACATCCGGCGCTGGGCGATCGCGACCTACTACCCCGCGGAAGCCGCGCCCGAATTCCTCGACGAGGAGGTTGCCGCGCGCGGCCCCTGGGGTGGGCTCGTCGCGCCGCGCGATTTCAACCCCTTCGCGTGGACGCGCTGCACCCCGCCCGACACCTATCCGTGGATGCGCGGCATGGGCACCGAGCCCGGCCGCCGCGGCCTGAACGGCGGCCAGCGCAACCGCTATTTCGCGCCGATTCGGCCCGGTGACGTGATTACCTCGGTGGTGCGTCTCGTCGACGCCTACGAGAAGCAGGGGCGGCTCGGCACGATGATGTTCCTGGTCGACGAGGCGCGCTGGACGAACCAGCGCGGCGAGCTGGTGCGCGTCGGGCAACGCACGACGATCTACCACTAGGCGCAGCGTGGGCGAGGCCGCATCGATCAGCACGCCGCTCCGGATCGGATCCCTCGAGGTCGCGGGCCGCGTGTTCAAGACCGCGACGGTCGAGTCGCGCGCGGACGACGAGGGCTGTGTGACGGACGCGCTGATCGACTTCTACGAGCCGATCGCGCGCGGTGGCACGCCGCTCATCATCAGCGGAAATCTCTACGTCTCGCCGCAGGGGAAATCGACGCGTGGGATGTGCGGCGTCGACTCGGACGCCAAGCTCCCGGGCCTCGCGCGTTGGGCAGAGTCGGTGCATCGGCATGGCGCGAAGCTGATCGGGCAGCTCAATCACTGCGGGCGTCAGGTGATCGTCGGCCATAGCGGCGTGCACGACCCGGTCTCGGCCTCCTCCGTGTACGAGCCGCTGATGGGCACGAAGCCGCGCGCGCTGCGGCTGGACGAGATCCCGGACGTGATCGAGGCCTTCGCCTCCGCCGCGGAGCGCTGCCAGCGCGCCGGCTTCGACGGCGTGCAGATCCACGCGGCGCACGGCTACCTGCTGAATCAGTTCCTGACTCCGCACACGAACCGGCGCCAGGACGAGTACGGGGGCACCCCGGAGAGGCGCCAGCGCATCGTGCGCGAGATCTTGAGCGAGACGCGGCGCCGCACCGGCCCGGGCTTCGCGCTACTGCTGAAGCTGAACGGCCACGACCGGCTGCCCGGACGCCGAGGCCTCGACACCGAGGCCTGTCTGCAGATCGCGCTCGCGCTGGAGGCCGCGGGCGCCGACGCCGTGGAGGTCAGCGCCGGGCACTACGAGTCCGGATTCGTGATGACGGCCGGGACCTTCGATGGCTTCTATCAGAATCTGCTCGAGCGTGGCCTGGGCCAGCACATGGACGCGTTCCGGCGCACCTCGCTGCGCCTCGGGCACCGCGCCTTCGACGCGCTCTCGCGCCGGCTCTGGCCGCCGCGCGAGGGCTTCAACCTCGACTTTGCGCGCCGCTTCAAGCAGGCGCTGCGGATCCCCGTGATCTGCGTCGGCGGCTTCCACACGCGCGCGGCGATCGAAGCGGCGCTTGCCGAAGGTGCTGCGGACGCGATCTCCTGCGGGCGCGCATTCATCGCCGACCCCTTCCTGTTCGAGCACCTGCGGGAGAATGTCTCGGGGCCGCGCTGCGACTACTGCAACCTCTGCCTCGCGCGAGCGACGGTTCCGGTCGACTGCTGGAACCCGGGCGTGCGCGCGGAGAAGGAGAAGCTTCTGAACGAAAAGGGATTCGGGCGAGCCGGGAGGGCTGCATGAGCGAGACACTCAGTCCGGCGCAGCAGCGCATGCTCGAGGGCTACCTCCGGCACACGGCGGCCGAGTTCGAGACCCAGCGCGTGGACGACGCGATGGCCTCGATGGTCGAGACGCCGCACGTGCTGCTACTGCCGAGCCTCGAAGGAGGCCACGGGCGCGAGGCCGTCGCGGAGTTCTACGCCAAGCGCTTCGTGTTCTCGATGCCGCCGGACATGCAGCTCGAGCTGCTCGCGCGCATCGTCGCGGCGGACCACATCGTCGAGGAGTGCGTGATGCGCTTCACGCATACCGTCGAGATCCCGTGGCTGCTGCCGGGCGTCGCAGCAACCGGGCGGCGCGTCGAGATGGCCGTCTGCGTGGTCGTAAAGATGCAGGGCGAGAAGGTCGCGCACGAGCACATCTACTGGGATCAAGCCGCGGTGCTGCGGCAGCTCGGGCTGCTCGGGCCGGGCGTCGGCGCCGAGGCGGCGCGGGCGCTCTGCGATCCCGCGAGCCTGCTGGCACAGCGCGCCTCCGCGCGCACAGGGGAGGGGAGATGAAGGCGAGACCGCATGCGAAGGTCGAGGCGCTGAAGCGGCGCCTCGATCACCCGATCGTCGACGCCGACGGCCACCAGCTCGAAACGGTGCCCGTGCTGCTCGACTTCATCCGCGAGATCGGCGGCAGCGCGATGCCGGAGCGCTTCGCCGCGTACATGCGGCACCAGCGCCGCACCTTCGAGATGAGCTGGGAAGCGCGCTACGACACGCGCACCTCGATGCCCGTCTGGTGGCCGGTGCCGACCCAGAACACGCTCGACCGCGCGACGACGCAGCTGCCGCGCCTGCTCTACGAGCGCCTCGACGAGATCGGCCTCGACTTCTCGATCATCTACCCGGGAATGGGGCTGCAGATCGTGACGCTGCCCGGGATCGCAGACGCGGAGCTGCGCCAGGTCTGCGCGCGCGCGTTCAACAGCTGCTATGCGGAGCTGTTCCGCGAGTTCGCAGACCGCCTCACGCCCGCGGCCGCGATTCCGATGAATACGCCGCAGGAGGCGATCGCGGAGCTCGAGTACGCGGTGCAGCGTCTGGGCCTGAAGGTCGCCGTGATCGCGGGCGACGTGCTGCGTCCGGTGCCGCAGTTCGCGCGCGACCACCCCGAGCTCGCCGATCAGGTGCAGTACCAGGACTGCTTCGGAATCGATTCCGCTTTCGACTACGACCCCTTCTGGCAGCGCTGCTGCGAGCTCGGCGTGGCTCCGACCTCCCACTCGGGGCCGATCGGCTGGGGCACGCGGCGCTCGGTCTCCCGGCACCAGTACAACCAGATCGGCGGCTTCGCGGAGGGAGGCGAGGCTCTACTCAAATCCCTTTGGTTCGGAGGAGTTACGCGCCGGTTCCCAAAGCTCAACTTCGGCTTCCTGGAGGGCGGCGTCGCCTGGGCCGCGAGCACCTACACGCGCATGCTCGACCACTGGAAGAAGCGCAACGCCGAGGCGATCCGCTCGCTCGATCCGGCTCGCCTCGACCAGAAGCTCTTCGGCGAGCTGATCGACCGCTACGGTCACGAGCGCATTCGCGCCTACCGCGATGCGTTGGTGCGCGACTCCCTCTGGTCCCAGTACCCCGACGAGCTCGACGACTGGCGCGCCTGCGGCGTGCACAGCGCCGAGGAGCTCGCGCAGCAGTTCGTGCCGCGTTTCTACTTCGGCTGCGAGGGCGACGACCGCATGAACTCGTTGGCCTTCGACACCAAGCTCAACCCCTACGGCGCGCGCCTGCGCGCGATGCTGGGCTCCGACATCGGCCACTTCGACGTCGTCGACATGCGCGAGGTCCTGCTCGAGGCCTGGGAGCTGGTCGAGGACGAGCTGATCACGGAGCAGGACTTCGCGGATCTCAGCTTCCGCAACGCGGTGCGCCTGCACGGCGGCATGAACCCGAAATTCTTCGAGGGCACGATCGTCGAGTCCGCCGCGGCGCGAGTGCTGCGCGAAGCGGGTTGAGGGAAGCCGATCGCCGAGAAACAGCTGCTGCCGCGGAGGCGACAGACGCGATCACGCCGCGACGCGGAGGGGCCTATCCTCGGCTCTACTGCGCCAGCTTCTAGCGGCCCGCTGGACCTCGTGACCCCTCTCGCGCTCGAATGAGTGATCGCGGCCACATGCGGCGCCGCGCGTTGCCGTAATCGCCGCCACATCGCGGCGGCCGATCCGCGTCGAAACGCACGAGCATGCAGACATTGCGATCGGCGCGCTGGGCGATCGCCCCGCGCGGTGCAACCCCGGGCTTCGTGATCCTGGCGCTACTGGTCCTCGTGCAGGCGCTCGCGCCCGCCCGCAGCGCGGGAGCGCAGGCCTTCGAGCGGGAGGTGCTGCTCCGCTTCCTGCCGCCGCCCGGCGCGGTGGAGGGCTATCGGGTCCTGCTCACGAACGAGGCCACGTCGCTCCCGACCGAGATCGACGTAGGTTTCGTCGCTCCGGACGCGAACGGCGTCGGGAGTACCAGCGTGCTGCTCGACGCTGCCGCCTACCTCGCTTCGATGACGGCCTACAACGCGCTGGGGGAGTCGCCGCCATCGAACCAGATCCAGATCCCCGAAGCCTGCGACGCGGCGCTCTGCGACGATGGGAACGCCTGCACGGCCGGCTCCTGCGACCCGGGCGGCTGTGTCCAGACGCCGGTTCCGGACGCAAGCGCCTGCGACGACGGCAACTCCGCCACGCTCGGCGACCGCTGCGTCGCCGGCGCGTGTCTGGGCACCGTAGCGACCCTCGCGATCCAGGAGTTGGTCCCGAATACCGTGTCGCCCGGAACCTTCGATTTCCAGATCCGCGGATTCGGATTCTCGCGCGCTGCGGCGCTGGGCTTCGAGAGCGGCGAAGGAAGCGCGCCGCGCGTGCGGAGCCTTCAGTTCGTCGACTCCCAGACGCTCTTGGCGCGGGTCGAGGTTCGCGCCAAGCGCCCCGCCCGCACCCGCTACTGGGACGTCGTCGTCTGGCTTCCCGACGGAAGTGCGGCGCGGCTCGTCCGGGGACTACGCGTCGATCCCTAGCCGGATTTCACGGCAGAGCTGAACGCAGCCGCTGTGCGTGCGCGTTCTCCCGCTGCTCGAACCCGCGCTGTGCGGTGATAGCCCTCACCCGGAGAATGCAGCATTGGACGATACGGACCTCAGGGCGGGCAGATCTCCCCTGGATCGAAGCAGGTCGATCAGGGTCTCGGCAAGTCGGAGGGCGGCGCCCTGATCGACGCCGAGTGCACCTACAGAATCGACGCCGTGGACTCGAGCGGCCCGGTCGACTGCGACAGCACATTGCGGATGGGGTCCTTCGAGGTCGGCCGCAGCAAGGGCAAACCCTCCCCGGTGAATATCACCGACGTGTTGAGTGCCAACGGCTGCCTCGACGTGAACGAATCGGGAATCTGCGACTCGGGCGACCTGGAGTTCTCGAATCTCTGGATCTTCGACATCGAGCAGCTGCTCGAGTACCTCTGGGACTACGACAACAACGGTCTCCAGCGGATGCAGGTGCGCTTCCATGAAGCCACCTCCGGCTCGATCGGAACCGTGCAGTAGGGCGCGTCGGCGCGCCGCATGGCACCGCGAAGCCTGCCTCGGCGGAGATCCAAGCGCTTCGCTGCGACCCCGCGGGGGCGGATCCAGGTTGCGCGCGGCCCTCGTACGGCGGGAAGTCAGGCGAGCGTCGCGCGGCCCTGTTCGATCAGCGGGGTGCAGTCCTGGTTCAGGACGCGGAACAGCGCGACGGCGTGGCCGTGTTCATCGCGGCCGAGGTCGTCGCCGGTCCAGACTTCGGTCGTGAGGGTGTCGCCGTTGTAGCCGGGGTTCGCGAAGCGCGCGCGCAGCGAGCGCAGGCGTGCGGGGTTGCCAGCTGCGGCGCCTGCGACGAGCGCGCGGCAGGCGAAGCCGAGCGTGTTCAGGCCCGAGAGGATCGGCGCGCGAAATCCCGCGCGCTTTGCGACCTCCGGGTCGACGTGGATCGGGTTCGGGTCGTTCCCGGCGTGCCGCCAGAGCAGGCTCTGGATCGGCAGCGTCGCGTGCGCGATCCGCTGATCCGGCGGGCGCTCCGGTGGGTCGCTGCGCGGAGCGCGCGGGCCGCGCTCGCCGCCGAAGCCACCGTGGCCCTTCACGAAGAGGCTGGTGGTTGCGGTGAAGACGGGCGCGCCGCTCGCGGTGTCGGCGGCGTGGACTTCGAGCACGACCAACGCGCCCGAGCCCTTGTCGTAGATGCCGGCCACGCGCGTGCGCGTCTCGACCTCGCCGCGCGGGCCGATCTGCGTGTGCAGCACCAGCGCCTGCTCGCCTTGCACGATCTCGTGCGGCGCGTAGCTGCCGGTTGCGAAGCCGGGGTCGGGCCAGCTCTCGGCCTCGGCCGCCATCACGCCCGAGAGCACGAAGCTCGGAATCACGCGCTGGCCCGCTCCCTCGCGCACGAAGGCGAGCTCGTCCCAGCCGGCGCCGAGGGCGAGTGCGTAGAGCGCGCAGTCGCGCGGCTGCCACTGGCGCCGCGCGGGCGCTGACTCGGCTCCGACGCGGTGGAGGTACATCGTCATCGCGTTTGGATCTCCCTGGGCCGCTGCCGGCCGCAAGCGCGCGCATGGTATCGTGGCCGGCCCGCGCGCAGGCGGAATTCGCGCTGGCGATGCGCGAGTGAGGAGGAGCTGGCGACGATGCAGCCTGCGAGCGCAGCTGCCGCGCTTCCGCTAGGCGAAGAGCGGCTCTGGCCGCTGCTGGTCGCGCGCGCGCAGGCGACGCCCGCGGGCCTCTGCGCGCTCGACGAGTTTGGCGCGCGCCTCGACTTCGAAGGGCTGCGCGCGCGCAGCGAGCGCGTCGCCGCGGCGTTGGCGACGCGCGGGATCGGCCCCGGCGTGCGCGTCTCGTGGCAGCTGCCGACCTGGATCGAGTCCCTCGTGCTCACGTGTGCGCTCGCGCGCCTCGGCGCGGTCCAGAATCCGCTGCTCCCGATCTACCGCGAGCGCGAGCTCGACTTCATGCTGCGCCAGGTGCGGCCGCAGTGCCTGATCGCGCCGCGGAGCTTTCGCGGCTGCGACCACGAGGCGCTGGCCAGGGGCGTGCTGGCCGGAATCGCGCGTGCGGGCGCTCCGGTGCCCGAGCTGCTGATCTGCGATCGCGAGCTTCCGGAAGCGGATCCGGGGGCGCTGCCGGCCTTCACGCTCGAGTCGACTGCGCCGCTGCGCTGGATCTTCTACAGCTCGGGGACCACGGCCGACCCGAAGGGTGCGCTGCACAGCGACGAGTCGCTCGCGGCCGGCTCGCGCGGCGTGGCCCAGCGTTTCGAGCTCGGCCCCGACGACCGCTATCCGATGGTATTTCCGTTCACGCACATTGGCGGGATCGGGATGCTCTTCGTGCAGCTGATGTCCGGCTGCGCAGCGATCCTGGTCGAGAGCTGGGACGACGAGCGCACGCCAGAGCTGCTCGCGCGCGAGGGCGTGACGCTGGCCGCCGGCGGAACGCCGCTGGTGCTGCGCTACCTCGCCTATCAGCGGCGGCACCCGGAGCGGCGCGTGTTTCCGAAGCTGCGCGCCGCGATGGGCGGCGCGGCGCCGAAGCCTCCCGCGCTGCAGCGAGAGGTCGCGCGCGAGCTCGGTGGCGTCGGCGTCGTCTCCGTCTACGGACTCTCCGAGGTGCCCTTTGCGGCCGTGGGCTCGCTGCGCGATTCCGAGGATAAGCTCGCGCAGACCGAGGGGAGTGCCGCGGGCGGCGCGGAGCTGCG
Organism: uncultured Spirochaetales bacterium; assembly: GCA_964437835.1. GTDB lineage: Bacteria > Myxococcota_A > UBA9160 > UBA9160 > SMWR01 > CAYTJA01. The sequence continues at coordinate 1,655 of CAYTJA010000388.1, read as the reverse complement.
CATCGTCGCGGCCGACGGCCGCGTCTGCGGCGCAGGCGAGGAGGGCGAGATCCGCGTGCGCGGCCCGCAGCTGCTGCGCGGTTACCTCGACCCGGCCCTCGACGCCGAGGCCTTCGATCGCGAGGGCTTCTTCCGCACTGGCGATCTCGGGCGCCTCGACCCCGAGGGCTACCTCAGCGTCACGGGCCGGATCAAGGAGATCATCATCCGCAACGGCGAGAACATCTCGGCCAAGGAGGTCGAAGACGTGCTGTACACGCACTTGGGGCTCGCGGAGGTCGCCGTGATCGGGCTGCCGGACGCGCGCACGGGCGAGCGCTGCTGCGCGGTAGCCGTCGCGAAGCCAGGCGCCGAGCCAGAGCTGGCGGATCTCGCGCGCTTCTGCGCGGACGCCGGGCTCGCGCGGCAGAAGCTGCCCGAGCAGCTCGAGCTCGTCGACGCACTGCCGCGCAATGCGAGCGGCAAGGTGCTGAAGCATGAGCTGCGGCGGCGTTTCTCCAAGGCGGAGAACTAGCGTGGAGCTCTCGTGCTCGTTCCCGCCGGGCCCGCGCGTCGTCGAGTATGCTCGTTTGGCGGAGCGCCTGGGCTACTCCCGGATCTGGCTCTATGACTCGCCGCTGCTCTACCCGGACGTCTGGATGACGCTCGCGCAGGTCGCGCAGGCGACGTCGCGGATCGGCCTCGGGCCGGGCGTGCTGGTCCCGGGCCTGCGCCACGTCGCCGCGCAGGCCGCGGCGATCGCGACGCTCGAAACACTTGCGCCCGGGCGCGTCGCGGTCGCGGTCGGCACGGGATTCACCGGCCGCCGGCTCTTCGGCAAACCACCGCTCGCCTGGAGTCGCGTCTCCGAGTCGCTGCGCGCGCTGCGCGCGCTGCTGCGCGGGGAGGAGGCGCGCGTCGAGGGCAGTCTGATCCGCATGCTGCATCCGCCGGGCTTCGTGGCCGAACGGCCGCTCGCGACGCCGATCCTCGTCGCGGCGAACGGCCCGCGCGGTCTCGCGGTCGCGCGGGAGCTCGGCGACGGCGTGCTCGCGATGCTGGAGCCGCCGGCGGGCTTTCGCTGGTGCGCCGTTGCGCGTTCGGGAACGCTGCTCGAGCCGGGCGAGACTTTCGGGTCGCCGCGCGTCTTCGACGCGCTCGCGCCCGCGATCGCGCTGCTCTATCACGCGACCTACGAGGCGGCCGCTGCTGCCGGCGTCGATGCGCTTCCGGGTGGGCGCGCGTGGCGCGAGGCGATCGAGCGCGTGCCAGCCGAGCGGCGGCACCTCGCGCTGCACGAGGGGCATTGCGTCGAGGTGCCCGCGCGCGAGCGCGCGCTGCTGGATGCGTCGCTCGGTGCGATGACGTTCAGCGGCAGCGAAGGCGAGCTTGGCGCGCGCTGGCGCGCGATCGAGGCCGCCGGCGCGAGCGAGCTCGCGTATGCGCCCGCGGGCCCCGATATCGAGCGCGAGCTGACTGCGATGGCCCGCGTGGCCGGACTCCGCTAGAACCCGGAACCCGGCCTGCGCCGGATGGGAGGAGCAGCGATGGGAATCTGCGAGGGACGCGTCGCGATCGTGACCGGAGCGGGCCGCGGCATCGGCCGCGAGCATGCGCTCGAGCTCGCTCGCCAGGGCGCGGCGGTGGTCGTGAACGACCTCGGGGGCAACACGAGC